>NZ_JADYWN010000003.1:0-323747 GCF_015864805.1 Pseudoalteromonas sp. NZS127
AGCCACGCGGTATGAAAAGCTTGAACGAAATTATCATTCAATGCTCGCTTTAGCATTTACTATGATGTGGCTACCAATGTGGGCTGATTGATATATGTACTACAAAGATCAACAGCCCCTAATAAAAAATAATAAGGATCATAATATTGGCAAGTTTAACTGGGGTAAATAAAAGCTTAATTATTTTTGCTGCACTGGTTATTGTGCTCGCAGGGATCAAGTCGGCCAGCGCTATTATTATTCCCTTTATTTTAGCGGCGTTTATTGCAATTATTTGCAGCCCGCTAATTAAATTTTTTGCTCGCTATCGTATTCCCAAAGGCATTGCTGTTATTTTTGTGGTGCTTATTATTGTTGGGCTAGGAGTCAGCCTTGGCGGCTTGGTAGGGCAGTCAGTTAATGATTTTTCGCAGCAACTTCCGCAGTTTAAAGTTAAATTAAAAGAAGAATTTGTTTGGCTGGTTGATATAGCGTCACAGTACAATATTTTAATTAATAAAGAACAAATATTATCTATGTTTGATCCAGGTAAAATGGTTGATGTTGCCACTAATATGCTCACCGGCTTAGGTGGGGTAATGGCGAATATGTTTTTAATTATTTTAACCGTGGTTTTTATGCTATTTGAAGGGCCGTCACTTAATTATAAAATACATTCGGCGCTTAACGATCCTGACAAAAAAATGAAACAAATTAATCGTTTTTTAGACTCAATTAACTCTTATTTAGCTATTAAAACCTTAGTAAGTTTAGGAACGGGTATATTAGCTGCTTCTTTGCTGTGGTTTTTAGATGTCGATTATTTTGTATTGTGGGGCGTATTAGCCTTTATGTTTAATTATATTCCCAATATAGGTTCAATTATTGCCGCTGTACCTGCGGTATTATTAGCACTTATAACACAAGGCCCATTAGTTGCTGGTTTAGTGGGAGCCGGATATTTAGTTATTAATACTGTGATGGGTAATATAGTAGAGCCTAAATTTTTAGGTAAAGGGCTGGGGCTTTCTACCTTAGTGGTGTTTTTGTCTTTGATATTTTGGGGCTGGTTATTAGGCTCTGTAGGTATGTTGTTGTCGGTACCTTTAACTATGATAGTTAAAATAGGGCTTGAGGCAAGTGACGAAGGCCGCTGGGTGGCAACTTTACTAGGTACAGGCGAAGAACTTACTGAAAACTAATTTATAGCAAAGTAGTATATTACTTTGCTATAAGTATTACTTTACGGCTATTAAACTTTTAAAGCGTAAATAGCCGTATCTGCTGCGTTTATTGCACCTTCTAAGTATCCTGCCTCTTGCTGCGCAAATTCACTGCCAACAAAATGAATATTTAAGTTAGCTAACTGTGAACTTAGCCCAGAGTAGTTAAACTCTGGGTGTTGCGAAGGCCCTGTTTTATCATCTTCATTTGCCACATAGGAGTCAGCTGCCCAGTCCTTAATAAAATACCCTGTAGCTGCGTATACTTCATCGCCATAAAAATAAGCAAGTTGCTCTATACATGCTTGTTTTAATTGCTCAGTGGTTACTGTACTGCGCGTTGAATAAGGTACACCAATAAAGCCAAATAGGGCGGGGTGACCATTATGACAGGCGCTTGCATCGTGAACTTCTACTAATGGGCCAACACGGCTAAAACATTGGCCAGATAAGTTTTTATCACGCCAAAAAGCATGTTCAAAAGTTGCTATAAATTTAGCTTGGCCTGCCATCCAAGTAGGCACTGCAGTTAAGCGATTTATAAGTGTTTGGTTAGCCCAAAGATCAGGGGTTAAGTGTTGGGTTATCATACGCGGGGGGAGCGCTGCAATTAGTTGCTTTGCGCTAAAGTGCTTAACTTCGCCATTGTGGTTAGCAGTTATATGCCAGGTATTTTGTTGTTTATGTAATTTAACAACGTGATGTTCTTTTAGGATTGAAGCCGGGTTAAGCTGCTCATACAAGGCTTTAATTAAGCTGTACATGCCGCCAGTTAATCTTAGGAGATGCATTTCGCCTGCACCGGCTATTTGTTGCGGCTTTAGCGTTTGCGATGCCTGATATAACACATCACCTTGTGTATATTGTGCAAATACAGGTAAGCGTAATAACGAGATAAGTTGTTGGATTTTAGGTTGATGCTCAAAAATCCAAGTTGGTCCTAAATCAAAGCTAATAGCGCTATTGTGAGTAGCATGTGCTGCTTCAATTCGCCCGCCTAACTGTGGTTTTGCTTCTAATAATAGGTAGGGAATATTGCGTTGCTGTAGCAGGTATGCACTATACAACCCAGCTAAGCCGCCACCAATAATAATAACGGGTTTATTTGTAGTGGGTTTACTCATAGTAACGTTTTATACCTTTGTGATTTGCATTGTTAGGCGCTGCACTATTTATTAGTATCGCTTGTAATATCGCAGCACTTATTTTGAATATTAAAGAGGCCGCTTTAAGTCTAAAGTAAATTGCTCTACTAGTGATAGCTCGCAGGTTTTATAGGTTATTGCGGCGCTCAAAGCATTAGGTAACTTTAATAAGTAGCGCCACTGACAACTACGCTCAATATAATTTTCGTTACTAGCAATACTTTTTATAAACAGCTGTAAAATTTGCGTATTGCCGGTTTCAAATTCTAATTTGTTTAACTCAAATTTGCGTTTTTGGATCCAAGTATTTTGTAGTTGTTTAGCTGTATTTAATTGATCATCAAGGCACTGAATATAACGTTTAGTAACATCTGGAGTTGCTTGAGCAGGTAATTTACATGTTTTTTGGGCAAAGCTTACAGAGCTAAAAAATAATAAAACTAAGCTTAATGAATAAATTATAGGGTTACTTTTTTTCATGGTAATTAAACTCTAGCATAAACTTGGCTCCGCCTAATTGCTCAGACTTAGAAATTGTGAGTAATCCACGATACGACTTAACTAAGTCAGATACGATTGCCATACCTACACCATGGCCGCTTTCGTAGGTATCTAAGCGTGTTCCTCTGGTAAGTAGAGATTCGCGTTTGTCCTGTGGTACACCTGGGCCGTCGTCGCTAATACTAATACACAGGGTTTTACCTTGCGCTACTTTAATAGTTACTTGTGAGCGACATGCTTTACAGGCGTTATCAATTAAATTACCGAGTAATTCCATTAGGTCGGTTTTATCACCTAAAAAGTAATCTTTTTTACCTACTTTACAATCAAAAATAATATCTTTATCGCGGTATACTTTACCCATAGCGCTTAAAATAGAGTCTAAAACAGGTTTAATAACGGTTTGTTTTTTCCAAGTGTCGGAAGCACCTGTAGCAGCACGTTTTAATTGATGCTCGATCATCACATTAATGCGATCGAGTTGTTCTTGTGCATCGGCATCATTTGCCAATGGGCTGGACTTTAGTACGGCCAATGGTGTTTTAAGTGCGTGTGCTAAGTCGCTTAATGACGCTCTGTATCGCTCTTTTTGGCGTTGTTGCGACTCAAGTAATAAGTTTAAATCAGCTTTTATTGTTTGTAACTCTACAGGGTATAAGCCTTTTATTTCTTGTATATCGCCAGACTCTATCGCTTTAATTTCTTTATCTAGGCGCTGTAGTGGGCGAGCACTCCAAATAAAACCAATGGCCATTAACCCAGCAATTGCTATTCCCATGATAAACATCCAGTCAACCAGTGTTTGTTTAAAGCCATCCATAAGCTTTACTAGCGCGTCGTTACGTTTGAGTAAAATAAAGCGTGCTTGCTCAGACTGATCAATATTATTGAGAATAACAGTTAAGCTTAATTGCCAATAGCTGGTGTTATTATACTCTACACGCCTAAAGTCAGCAGCGCCGGCTTTGGGCTCAATATACTCTGGCGTAAAATTAACATTCACCGCCGACTCAGAATACCAAATAGGTACATCATCGCGGTATATCATTGCGTAGGTATCTGAATTTAAATTATTAAGTTCGGGGGTTAAAATAGTGCTGGGCATAATAATGCCGCGCTCAGTAAAGTCGACTTCAGAAATAAGGGAGTACAGGTGAGCTTCTAGGTTTTTTTCTGTCGCATCAACTAAAGAGGCATAATAAGCGGTGCCTATAGAGTAAAACAAAATAGGCAGGGCGACTAATAAAACAAAGACAAGGATAAATCCTTGCCTTATTTTTAACGATATTTGCGGTGCTACCACTGGCTTTTAAGCCTGTAGCCGCGTCCTCGTAGTGTTTCTACAGGGTTTAATACGCCTTCAGGATCTAATTTTTTACGTAAACGCAGTACAAATACTTCAATTACGTTTGAATCAAGGTCAAAGTCTTGGTCGTAAATATGCTCAGTAAGCTCTGATTTAGAAATTACCTTTTGCGGATTAACCATGAGGTATTCTAGTACTTTGTATTCGTATGCAGTTAAACTTAACTCTTTATCGTCAACCCAGACTTGCTGCGAGCGAGTATGAATTTTAATTGGTCCTGCTGTCATTTCTGGGTTTGCTTTACCTGCGCTGCGGCGAATTAGTGCATTACAACGGGCAATTAGCTCCTCAACATGAAACGGTTTTGTTAGGTAGTCATCTGCACCAGCATCTAAGCCTTCTACTTTGTCTTGCCAACGATCACGCGCTGTTAATATTAAAATAGGAATGGTAATGCCTTGAGCACGGGCTTTATTAATAAGCTCAATCCCGTCTATTTTAGGTAAACCTAAGTCAACCACAGCCATGTCCAGAGGGTACTCGGTGATATGAAAAAGACCCGCTTCACCATCGTGGCATAAGTCTACACTGTAACGTTCTTTTTCTAGAGCATTACGCAGGTTATCTGCTAAGTGTAAATCATCTTCTATAACTAAAATTCGCATCAATCAATCCTTTTTCACTTCGCCAGTTTTTTTATTTATTTTTAAATCTACGACGTGGCCGTCAGATTTTAAAATTCGTACAGTATAAAAATTTATTTTTTCGGTAATTTTTAATGTCGTACCGTCAGTGGTTTCTTTTGCAAGTACTACCGCTTTCTTTTTGCTTATCTCAACACTATTAACCTTGGTTATTGTATTAGCTTGCAGCGTATTAGCAAAACAAATACAAGCGAAAAAGTTGAGGATTAATAATACGCGCATGACGGGACTCCTAGATCAGACCTACTCAGTTTAGTAAACCGAGTTACCAAAATTCAATTAAATACTTAATAAGAATTTTACGGTAACAGTTTAATAATTAACGAGTGAACAAACCCTGAATTTTATAGTGTGATCATTCAGGATTAGGTACATGTGTTATTAAGCAGGGAATACTTTTTTATACGGTTTAACAATTGAGTTTTCATATACACCAGCCGCAACATAAGGGTCGGCTGCTGCCCATTCTCGGGCGTCCTCTAAAGAGTCAAACTGAGCAATTACCAGTGAACCGGTAAAACCAGCATCACTCGGGTCTTCATTATCGATAGCCGGAAGCGGGCCTGCAGTCAGTAAACGGTTTTGCGAATCAAGTTCACTTAAGCGTGCAAGGTGCGCTGGTCGGGCCTCTTTACGCAGTGCTAAGCTGTTTTCAACATCGATTGAATAAATCATGTACAACATAAAGAATCTCATAAAATTTGTTAAATTTAGTTAAGCGTATACTAGCATAGCGTTGAAAAATGGTGAATTAAAAGTGTTTACAGCTTTGTTTACAGTGAGAATATTTTTTTACTGTGTAATTGCTTGAAAAGCGCTGTATAACACTGTTAGAGTCCCATGGATAAGATAAATAATAACAAGGTTTATACATGAGTGAAAATAGAGAGCATTTTAGCTCCCGCCTAGGGTTTATATTAGCAGCGGCGGGCTCTGCTGTGGGCATTGGTAATTTAGTGGGCTTTCCTGTTTCTGCAACAAAAAACGGTGGTGGCGCATTCTTGCTCGTCTATGCCTTGTTTGTCGCATTTATTTGTTTACCCGTAATGATGGCTGAAATGGCCATGGGCCGTAAAGCGCAAAAAGATCCCCTAGGTTCATACAAAATATTGGGCAACAACGACACAAAATGGAAGTTGGCTGGTTTTTTAGCTGTGTTTACGCCTTTCATGATAGCGGTTTTTTATATGGTTATTACCGTATGGATTTTTGGCTATTTAATGCAAACCGCACTTGGTAATTTAGATTCGCTGGCAAACCCTGGACACTTTGGGCTGTTTATTAATAGCTACACTGTATTTGCTTATATGGCAGCTGTGGTACTTGTTGTTAACTTAATTTTGTTAGGTGGCGTAAAGCAAGGAATAGAAAAAGCGGCTAAATTTTTAATGCCGGCATTATTTGTCATGTTAATTGTGTTAGTGGGTTATGTATTAACGCTAGATAACGCGATGGCAGGTGTTAAGTATTATATTATTCCTGATTTTTCTAAAATGAATGCCAGTGTGTTAAATGGTGCGTTAGCGCAAGCATTTTTCTCATTATCGCTAGGTATGGGTATTTTAATGACGTATGCGTCTTATATATCTAAAAAGGACGATATTGTAGGCAGTGCAAAAATGGTCGCGATTACCGACTCATTGGTTGCGTTTGTTGCAGGTTTAATGGTGTTACCGGCTATTTTTAGCTTTGATCCTAATACAGATCCTGCGGCGCTTTCTGATTCATCAGTATCGATGATATTTGTATACCTTCCTAAAATATTGTTAGCACTGCAACATGACATTGGTTACTTTGGTGCATCAGCAGTGGCGTTCTTATTCTTTTTATTAGTATTTTTTGCTGCAATTACATCACTCGTTTCTATTGTAGAAGTACCTACAGCAACATTAAGCGATCGCAAAGGCATAAGCCGTAAAAAAGCATTGGGTATTTTAACCTTAGCCACAGGCGTGCTTACAGTTTTATGTACTATGTCGTTTGGTATGATAGATAGCTTAACGTCGTTTACTGGTTACGGCGGTCAAAGTAAGAGCTTTTTTGATGTGGTTTACGATGTATTTTACGACACCATCTTACCGTTTAACGGTTTAATGGTGTGTTTATTTGTAATGTACCGCTGGAAAAAAGCAAATTTAAGTAAAGAGTTGAGCATAGGCTCGCCTAATTATGCAGGCAGCTTTATGGAAAAGTATGTTAACTTTTCGCTTTCAACTTTTATTCCAATTATTTTAGCGACTATATTTATAAACACAGTTGCAACTAAGTTTTTTGGATTGAAATTATTTGGTTTTTAAAACTGATTAATATTAATTAAGCCGCGTATTTCGCGGCTTTTTTATGTCTGTAATAAATGTACAGCTAATATCAATTGTATTAACGCTGCAGGGTTGACTTGCGTCCTTGTAAGCCTTAGCCTCCCTGACTTTATTTTATATTATGGTTAAATTCCCACGCTTAACTAATTCATTTTGCGTGTATTTAGGAGCATTCAATGAATAAAGCACAACTAGTTACCGCTATGGCTCAAAAAAGTGAGTTAACTAAAAAAGACGCACAAGCAGCACTTACTAGTTTACAAAAAGTAATTACTAAGTCGCTTGCAGAAGGGGATCAAGTACAAATAAACGGTTTTGGTACTTTTGCATTAAGCTATTACCCTGCACGCACTGGGCGTAATCCACAAACCGGTGCTAGTATTGAAATTGAAGGGGCTAATAAAGCGGTGTTTAAAGCTTCTAAAACGTTAAAAGACCTTCTTTAATTTAATTCCCCGTTAAACACTTTGTTTATAAAAACAAAAAAGGGCATTTTTAAAATGCCCTTTTTTAATTTCCGTTGGAGCTAATTAAAGCGCTGTAGCGGCTTTCATTTTAGTTACAAAGGCTTTTAATTGCGCTGTCATGGTGGGTAAGTCATCAAGGTTTGCTTCGATAATTTTAACCACTGCCGAGCCAGAAATAGCCCCCGCAGCACCGGCATTTAATGCGGCTTTTACATCATCAGGCGTTGAAATACCAAAACCTAATAGCGCAGGTGCGCTATGGTATTCTTTTAATTTAGTTACAATGTTGCCCGCGGGCATTTGCGCTTTTTCGTCAGTGCCGGTAACTCCCGCACGCGACAGTAAATAAGTGTAACCTCTGCCATACGATGCGCATGCACGAAGCGTGTCATCATCTGCATTAGGGGTGGCAATAAAGATAGGGTCTACACCGTTTGCCATGGCTGCCTTTCTAAACATTTTTGACTCATGCAGTGGCACATCGGCCACTAAAATAGAGTCTACGCCGGCGGCTTTAGCATCTTTATAAAAGGTGTCGATACCGCGTTTAAATACTAAGTTAGAATACAGTAATAAACCAATTGGAATATCTGCATTGTACTGGCGTATTTGCTTAATAATATCAAAGCAGTCTTGGGTGTTAATGTGTACATTAAGGGCGCGAATATTTGCTTTTTGTATTACTGGTCCATCAGCAATTGGGTCTGAAAACGGGATACCAAGTTCAAGGGCATCGGCGCCGCCATCAATTAAACTTTTAATAATAGCAATACTTTGCTCTTTACCGGGGTCGCCAATGGTTACAAAGGGTACGAATGCCCCGTGTTTATGCTCATTTAGGGTTGCAAACATTTTACCGTAGCGATCTGTTTTTACTTGGCTCATATTTGACCTCCTTGCGACAATACATTGTGAACGTGGGCTAAGTCTTTATCGCCTCGGCCACTTAAATTAACCACTATAATGCTTTCATCAGTTAGCGCCTCTGCATATTTAAGTGCATAAGCTAGGGCATGGCTAGATTCGAGCGCCGGAATAATACCTTCATTTTTGGCAAGCGACTGAAAAGCGTCTAGTGCTTCGGTGTCGGTGATGGCTACATATTGTGCACGACCTGTTTCGTGTAAAAATGCATGTTGCGGCCCAACAGCCGGGTAATCAAGACCGGCAGATACAGAGTACGACTCTTCTATTTGGCCGTCGTCATTTTGCATAATATAAGTGTAAGTGCCGTGCAATATACCTTTAGTGCCTTTACAAATAGTGGCACCGTGCTCGTGTGTATCTAAACCTTTACCTGCAGGTTCAACACCAATGAGTTTTACGCTTGGCTCGTTAATAAAATCACTAAACATACCAATGGCATTTGAGCCGCCGCCAACACAGGCAATAACGGCATCTGGTAGGCGGCCTTCAGCTTTAAGCACTTGTTGTTTTGCTTCTTCGCCAATAATTTTTTGGTATTCACGCACAATAGTTGGGAATGGGTGTGGGCCCGCCGCGGTACCAAGTAGGTAGTGCGCATCTTGATAATTTGCTGACCAGTCACGTAGTGCTTCGTTTACTGCATCTTTTAATGTGCCTGACCCCGCTGTTACCGGAATAACAGTCGCACCCATTAGCTCCATTCTAAATACGTTTGGTTGCTGACGTTCAACGTCTTTTGCACCCATGTAAATACGGCATTTTAAACCCAATAGAGCACAGGCAAGTGCTGTAGCAACACCATGTTGGCCTGCACCCGTTTCGGCAATAACCTCTGTTTTACCCATACGTTTAGTTAATAACGCTTGGCCTAGTACTTGATTAGTTTTGTGCGCGCCACCGTGCAGTAAATCTTCACGCTTTAAATACAGTTTAACCTTTGGGTTTTTAATTAAATTACGCGTTAAAGTAAGAGGCGTAGGACGACCCGCGTACTCGTTAAGTAATTTTGAAAGCTCAGCCTGAAACTGTGGATCTTTTTGTGCTTTATTAAATTCGTTTTCTAACTGCTTAAGCGCAGGAACAAGTAGCTCGGGTACAAACATACCGCCAAACTCGCCAAAATAAGCTGGATTTTTCATTTTAACCTCAATAATTTCTAATACTTGTAAATGCATTTTGTAATTTGTTAGGGCACTTTTTGCCCGGAGACTGTTCTACTCCAGAATTAAGGTCTAGCCCTAAGGCGCCTTGAAAAAGTGCCTCTTTAATGTTCTCAGGATTTAAGCCTCCAGCAAGCATAAAGGGGGTGGTGGCATCACGTAGCACCGACCAATCAAAGGTTTTACCTGTACCGCCAGCTTGGGTGTTGCTGTGGGTGTCGTACAGGATGCGATCAACACCGTTTACTGGAGTCGGCAGCGCATCTTTTATTGCCTGTGCTTTCCAAATTTCGCAGTCGGTAGGTAGTTGTGTACGCAAGGTGGTAATGTAATCATCACTTTCTTGACCGTGTAATTGCACAGCCGCCAATTTTAATACACTTGCGTAGTGGGCTACTTGCTCTATAGGTGCATCTACAAATACCCCAACAAAGTTAAGCGGTGCACTTTGGCTAAGCTCTCTGGCGCAGTCTAAGTCGACATAACGAGGCGATTTTGGATGAAAAATCAACCCGCCATATACGGCACCATTTTCATACGCTGCAAGCGCATCTTGGCTGCGCGTTAAGCCACATACTTTGTTATCGCCTAATATAACTCTTTTGCAGGCTTGCTCTAAATCGCGTTCGCTCATAAGTGAGCTGCCAATTAAAAAGCCATCACAAAGCGGCGCTAATCGTTTTACGTCTTGGTGGGTGTAAATACCCGATTCAGAAATAACGACTTTATTAGCCGGAATAAGTTTACGTAGTTTTTCGGTGGTGGCCAAATCTGTGCTTAAATCGCGTAAATCGCGGTTGTTAATGCCAATTATTTTAGCATCAAGGGCAAGTGCACGGTGTACTTCTGCTTCATTACTTACCTCAGTTAGCACCGACATGTTTAACGATTCAGCAACGCTATGCAGTGCTTTATAGCTTTCATCGTCAAGTACCGAGAGCATTAATAATATAGCGTCGCCGCCATAAATACGCGCCATATATACTTGATACTCGTCTATAAAAAAATCTTTGCAAATAAGAGGCTGTTCTACTTGGCTACGTACAAACTCTAAGTAATCAAAGCTGCCTTGAAAATACTTGGTGTCGGTTAGCACGCTCATACAGCTGGCATACTTTTTATAAACCGAGGTTATTTCAGTTAAGTTAAAAGGCTCTCTTATAAGTCCTTTGGACGGCGATGCTTTTTTACATTCTAAAATAAACTGAGTGCCAGGGGCTGCAAGTGCTTTATAAAAGCTGCGAGTTGTTGGCACCGCAAGGTGCTTAAAGCTATCAAGTGGGCGAGCGGCTTTGCGCTCAATTAGTTCTAATTTTTTATCAGCAACAATTTTGTCTAATACATTAGCCATTACTTACCTCAATAATTGCATTTAGTGTGTTCATGGCTTGCCCTGAACTTAATAACGTGTGTACTTGTTGTGCGCCGTCTTTTAGCGATTGCGCTTTACCACTTAGGTATAACAGTGCGGCCACATTAACAATAATAGCGGCATTATGCGCTTCATTGCCCTTACCTTGTAAAATAGCAAGAGAGACATTAGCGTTGTATTGTGGGCCTTCACCGGTTAGTTGTTCAAGTGAATAGTTTGCAAGGTCAAAGTCACTTGGGTTAAGCGTATACTCGTTAATGTTGCCATTATTTAACTCAACCACAGTAGTTGGGCCGTGCAGAGCAATTTCGTCGGTGCCAGAGCCATGTACTATCATTGCGCGCTTGGTGCCTAGAGTTCTTAATGTTTGTGCCATAGGTAGGCATAAATTGGGGTCGTATACCCCGAGTAACTGTACTTCAGGCGCTGCTGGATTTACCAAAGGCCCTAAAATATTAAAAATAGTGCGTGTTTTAAGGGCAGTACGTACTCCCATTGCGTGGCGTACGCCTGGGTGATACTGAGGTGCAAACAAAAAAGTAAAGCCTGTTTGTTCTAAGCAATTTGCAGCTTGTGCTGGCGTCATTTCAATATTGATGCCCAATGCTTTGAGTAAATCGGCAGAGCCTGAGTTACTAGAGACACTGCGATTACCGTGTTTTACCATGTTAATACCTGCCGCTGCTGCAACGATAGCGGCGGTAGTGCTAATATTAATTGTATTAGAGCCATCGCCACCGGTACCGCAGCAATCAGCAAGTTGGTTACTGGTAGTATTAAAGGCGAGCGCATTTTCTCGCATAGACGCCGCAGCGCCAGCTATTTCATCGCTGATTTCGCCTTTTGATTTTAACGCTATAAGTAGCGCGCTGAGCTCAATATCACTCATATTACCTTGCATTATTTCATCAAACAGCGCTTTAGATTGCGTGTAGCTTAATGATTGGTTGCTTATCAGTTGCTCAATTGCAGTTTGAATGCTCGCATTGTGCATATTAGCACTGAGAACATTCATGTTTTGCTTGGCTTGTATACTCATAATGTTCTCCTTTATTGGCTAGCGGTTAAGTAGGCAATGCTTTGCTGTAATAGCTGCGCGCCGTTTGGGGTTAAAATAGACTCAGGATGAAACTGATACCCTAAAGCATTGTCATCATGATGATAAATAGCCATAGGAATATCTTGGTACTGGGCAATTACTGCAATATTATCGGGCACTTTAGTGGCCATTAAAGAGTGATAACGCGCTACGGGCATAGTGCTGCCCATACCGTTAAATACCGGGTGATCACCTAAATCAATAATTGACGACTTACCGTGAACAGTCTCACCAGCATGGCCAATTACGCCGCCATAACTTTGGGTTAAAGCTTGCTGGCCTAAACAAATACCCAGCATAGGGAAATGACCTTTAGTAAGCGCTATTAAATCCATTAAGCAGCCTGCATTGCTTGGTGTGCCAGGGCCTGGCGAAAGCACTAATAGCACTTGGCCTTGCTCTTGGCACATTTTATTAAAAATAACTTCTGCGCTAATATTGTTTCTGTAAACAACAAGTTCACAGCCAAGCATAGTTAGCTCGTCAACTAAGTTATAGGTAAACGAGTCAAAGTTATCTAAAAAGTAAATTTTAATTGGGTGTTGCTGGCTCATGTTAACCCGCCTCGTATGTAGATTTAATTGCGGTAATAACCGCTTGTGCTTTAGCACGGGTTTCGTTTGCTTCTGACTGCGGATCTGAGTCAAACACCACTCCGGCCCCGGCTTGCACGTAAGCAATATTATTTTTTACAAAGGCTGAGCGAATAACAATACAGCTATCCATAGCGCCATCTCCGGTTAAATAGCCTACAGCGCCGCCGTAGCTACCACGGCGCTTACCTTCGGTTTGGCGCACAAGTTCTGCAGCACGTACTTTTGGTGCACCAACTAAGGTTCCCATGTTCATACATGCTTGGTATGCGTGTAGTGCATCAAGCTCTGGCTTTAGCGTGCCGACAACGCGCGACACTAAATGCATTACTTGAGAATAGCGGTCTACTTTTAATAGCTCTTTGGCAAAGCGCGTACCGGCTACGCTAATACGGGCAACATCGTTACGGGCTAAATCAACTAGCATTAAATGCTCAGCGCGCTCTTTTTGATCGTTTCTGAGTTCAAGCTCGATGCGGCTGTCTAAGTCTAGATTTATTTGACCATTAGCAAATTTGCCACGCGCTCGAGTTCCTGCAATTGGATACACTTCGACCTGTTTTGATGCCACAGTATATTTAAGTGCTGACTCGGGGGATGCACCAAATAAAGCAAAGTCTTCATCGCGCATATAAAACATATATGGGCTGGGGTTTTGCTGTTTAAGTTTGCTATAAGCATGAAGTGGGTCGGGGCAAGGCAGCGAGAAGGTACGCGAAGGCACAACCTGAAATATATCGCCATCTACAATATTCTTTTTCAGCTTAATTACTTGCTCGCAGTAAGTTTCGTCGCTTATATCAACAGCAACATCGCATTCACCGCTTTGCATCTTGGCGCTAAATTGTGCAGCGTTATCGCATAAGGCATTTAAGCGCTCTAGCTCTTTGCCTACTTCAAAGCAGTTTGCATGTACGTCGGGGCCATTAAATACATTACCAATAAGTTCTGTGGTTTGTTTTTGATGATCAATAACAACTAAAGTTTCGGCTAAATAAAACACGTAATCGGGGCAGGTGTTTTCGCCGTCAGGCACATCACTTAACTGTTCAAAATTGGCTACCATGTCGTAGGCAAATACACCGCCTAAAAATACCGAAAAAGGATTGTTGGTGGTGCTTTTAATACTATTTATACAGGTGCGCAGTGCACTGAATGCATTATCGGCAACCAGCTTACTCGCTTCGTCAATATCATTGTTTGAACTTAAGTACTCAAGCGTTAATCTTGTATCGTTTAGCGTGGCTTCACAGCTTTTTACATTAGCATGTAAGTAGCTTAGTAACTGTTGCCCATTATTTGATTGCGCTGTAATAGTTACAGTTTTACCCTGGCATACAATACGCAGTGCACAATCAACTAAAATTAAACTTTTAACACTGTCTTTAGACTCAATTTCGGCCGACTCAAGCAGTAGTGAATTTGGCTTATCAAGTGCGCTATATAGTGCAAGTGGGCTACTGATATAGTCGCGTACTTGCGTAATACTGGTTACTTCGCCTGGTGTGGTAGTTATGTGACTAAAAATCAAACCTCATTCCCTCAAAAAAATAAAACCCCGCAATGCTGTGCAATGCGGGGTTTAAATAACGATATCTAAATTACAAACAGATCATTACCGTCCCGCTAAATTAAGCGCCACCAACGATGTGTAAGAGTAAGATTGTTATTCATGTTTTTTAGCCTCTAATGCTTTTATTTTTTCCAGTCGTTACTGGTTAAAAAGATACGTGTAAATAATAATTATAAAATTTAGTAATAAAAAAACCCGCACAGTTGCGGGTTTTGAATATTTGTTAGACACGACAATTCATCACCCGGAAATTACGAGTGCCACCACCAAATAGTGTTTAGAGTAGAATTGTTCATTATTGTTAATGCTTATAGTGTCTTTAAGTGGCTACAGTAAAACGTATCATATGCTTTGATGTCAAGTGTTTATTTAAAAACAATTTAGTTAAAAAACTTGTTATACTAATTACCGATACTTTCCACACTTAATTTTAAGTAGTTTTCTTTTGATAAAATATGATTTACATAGCCATACAACACATTCCGATGGGCAGCTAAGCGTTGCAGAGCTGTTGCATCGTGCTGTTGATAAAAATATAGATGTGTTTGCTATTACAGATCACGACACTGTGGCGGCCATAAAGCCTGCTCAGCATATTATTGATACCGAAAACCTACCATTATCGCTGATCACCGGAGTTGAAATATCAACTCGCTGGGAAAGCTTTGAAATTCATATTGTGGGATTAAATATTGATACCGAAAATTCAGACCTAACGGCTTTATTGCTAGAGCAACAGCAAAAACGCGAAACTCGCGCATTAGAAATAGGTACACGCCTAGCTAAAAATGGCTTTGATGATATTTACGAGCAAGCAAAAGAGCTTGCAAAAGATGCGCAAATTACTCGCGCGCATTTTGCTCGCGCTTTAATAGCACGCGGTGTTGCAAAAAACTTTCCCGGGGTATTTAAAAAATATTTAGGGCGCGGCAAAACCGGTTATGTACCAAGTAGTTGGTGCGATATGCAAACGGCTATTAAGGCGATTCATGCCGCTGGTGGAGTGGCGGTTTTAGCTCACCCTAGTAGTTATCAAATGTCTAATAAGTGGCTACGTAAATTATTGGTTGAGTTTAAATATGTTGGCGGAGACGCAATGGAAGTTGCTCAGCCTCAGCAGGCACCAAGTGATCGCCAATTTTTAGGCGAGTTAAGCCGTGAGTATGATTTGTTGTGCTCGCAAGGGTCTGATTTTCATTTTCCGACAAGCTACTTAGAGCTTGGTAAAAATCTATACTTACCTAAGGATTGCCGCGGCGTTTGGCAAGCTTGGGAAAAGCAAGAAGGAGCAGCAACATGAGTCAACTATTTCATATTCATCCAGAGAATCCACAATCAAGATTAATTCAACAAGCTGCCGATATAATTAAGCAAGGCGGCGTTGTTGTTTACCCTACAGATTCGGGGTACGCCATAGGGTGTAATATTGGTAATAAACAAGCAAAAGAGCGTATTGAGCGTATTCGTGGCATAGAAAAGCACCATAATTTTACTTTAGTGTGTCGCGACTTATCTGAGCTTTCTACTTATGCACGCGTAGATAATCAAACCTTTAGATTAATAAAAAACAATACGCCAGGGCCTTATACTTTTATTTTTAAAGGCACTAAAGAAGTACCAAAACGTTTATTAAACGACAAGAAAAAAACCATAGGTATACGCGTTATAGCGCATCCTATTGCGTGTGCATTGCTAGAAGAACTTGGCGAGCCACTCATGTCGTGTTCACTTATTTTACCAGGTGAAGAATACACAGAGTCAGATCCAGATGAAATTATTGAGCGATTAGATAAACACGTAGATTTAATTATCCATGGTGGTTATTTAGCAGAGCAAGCAACCACAGTGGTTGATTTATCTGAAGATGAAGTGCAAATTTTGCGTGTTGGCTGTGGTGATACCAGTCCGTTTGAGTAAAAAGTAGTGAACGAAGAAAACACCAAACCAATAAGCACCCCCATTGAAAAGCCAGTGCAGCAAAAGCTGCCACTGGCTTTTTTACATGGTAAAGCCATGGTCGATAAACCTTCAGATTTATATATTCCGCCAGACGCGCTGGAAATTATTTTAGAAACGTTTGAAGGCCCGCTCGACTTACTGCTGTATTTAATAAAAAAACACAAGCTTGATGTACTCGAACTGTCTATTTTTAGTATTACAGAGCAATACATGAGTTATGTTGAAATGATGACTGAGTTTCAACTCGAACTTGCGGGCGAGTATTTAGTCATGGCCGCCTTATTGGCGCAAATAAAATCTCGTTTACTGTTGCCCGTACACAAAGAGCTAGAAGAAGAGGAAGATCCTCGCGCAGAGCTTATTAAACGTTTGCAAGAGTACGAGCAATTTAAAAAAGCCGCCGAAAACTTAGATGAAATTCCGCGAGTAGGTCGTGATATTTTTGTAGCTCATGCTGCTATGCCAGTAGCTGAAAATACTACTGAGCAGCTTCCTGAAGTGCAGCTTAAAGATTTACTTTTTGCCCTGAGCGATATAATGGCACGCGCTAAAACTCTAGAGCATCATTTAATTAGCGCCGAAGTACTTTCTACCCGTGAACGTATGAGCCAAATATTGCAGCAGTTATCACACACTCAATCGGCTTTACCATTTAGTGCGCTTTTTACGGTTAATGAAGGGCGAAGCGGTGCTGTGGTGAGTTTTATTGCAATACTTGAGCTGGTAAAAGAAGGGTTAATTACCTGCCTACAAGTCACATCTGATAGCCTTATTTATGTGAGCCTCAGTAAAAATACTACTCAATAGTTATTAATAAGCACTCAAAAATAGTCTCTTTTAATAACGATTACAATTACCAGTAGTTATTAAAAACCTCCGCTTGCAAGTCCCATAATTCTCTATTTATTACCTGCTAGTTAATAAAATTGGCTGCATAAATATACTTCTGTGCGTATATGCACGTAAAGTGTTTGTAAATGTTATTTTCATTTATGCTCTTGCGCGATATTGTAGGCGTAATAATACAAAGGAATAAAGACATGTTTAAAAATTCGCCTGCATCTTATGGGCTCATTGCGATTATTTTACATTGGCTAATGGCATTAACTATCTTTGGTTTATTTGGCCTTGGCTTGTACATGGTAGAACTTACCTACTACGATAGTTGGTATAAAGGCTCATTAGACTTGCATAAAAGCATAGGTTTAACCTTAGCTGCGGTGTTTTTGTTTAGAATTTTATGGCGCACTTTTTCGATTCAACCTAAGCCACTGGGTACTAACAAAGCGATGAACCAAATAGCGCATACTGCCCATATTATTATGTACGTTATTTTGGCGGTTATTGTTGTAGCAGGCTATTTAATTTCTACCGCAGATGGGCGAGCTATCGAAGTATTTACGTTATTCAATGTGCCAGCAATAAACTTTACATTTGACGGACAAGCCGATATTGCTGGGGAAGTGCATTATTACGCAGCCTGCACTTTAATTGGTTTTGCCGTATTGCATGCATTGGGTGCTTTAAAACACCATTTTATAGATAAAGATAAAACCTTAATTCGAATGATTAAACCAATTAACACTAAAAAGTAAATAGCCAATTTGAACTCAGGTTAGCTATTTATGTTAACGGGTATTTACCAATAAAAGGATGATTACAATGAAAAAATTACTATTAAGTACCGCGGTATCTGGCGCTATGCTGCTATCGGCAAGTACTGTAAACGCTGCTGACTATGTGATTGATACACAAGGTGCACACGCGTTTGTAAACTTTAAAATAAAGCATTTAGGCTATAGTTGGTTACACGGTCGCTTTAATACCTTTGACGGTACATTTAGTTACGATGCAAAAACGCCAAACGCATCACAGATCACGGTAAACATTGATACCACGAGTTTAGATTCTAACCACGCAGAGCGCGATAAGCACCTACGAGGTAAAGATTTTTTAAATGTTAGTAAATACCCAACGGCAACGTTTAAAAGCACTAGCATAAAGTTTGATGACGACGACTCTGGTGAAGTAACGGGTGAGTTTACTTTGCATGGCGTTACTAAAACCATTACCTTTGAAATAGATAAAGTAGGCGAAGGTAAAGATCCATGGGGTGGTCATCGTGTCGGTTTTGAAGGCGAAACTAGCCTTAAGTTAGCCGATTATGGCATTGACTACAATTTAGGCCCTGCATCAACTCATGTTGATATTGGTTTATCTATTGAAGGTATTCGTCAGTAATATCTAAAGTAAACACTGTCGATAAAAACGTCACATTATGTGGCGTTTTTTGTTTCTGCCATGCGTGTTTTAAGCTTTATTTTTAAATGCTGAGGTAACCAGCGCATTAATATTTGCGTATAAGCTTGGGTTTGTTTAATTATTTTTAGTTGTTCATTTAACAAAGCAATGTGTTTGGCACCTTGCTGGTTTTTAGTGCAACCTATATAGCCATAACTTAATTCAGGCGACTCTAGAAGCGGTCGCTGTGTTAGGTTTTTATCAAAATTCATAGATTTAGCTAAATAGTAGTGCTCGCTTGGATAACCTAATAACAAATCAATGCGTTTTAAATTAAGCATATAAGTAAGGCTTGCTAAGCTATCTCGGGTGGGTCTAATAATTAAGTTTATATCGGGTGTGGTATTAATAAGTGTGTCTATTTCGTTGCCGTAAGAGCGACTCATAGAAATACCTAAAGTTAACTTATCAGCCGTAATTAAAGAGGCTAACGACACCGCTTTACCAGCAGGTAGTTTAAGTGCTTTACTGAGCTTAATATGCATAGCGACTGATGGAGAAAGGCCTGTGGTGGAGCTTTCATTAGTAAAGTAAATGCGCTCTTCTCTAAAGCTATTTTTATACAGTGACAAAGCACACGTATTGGCTGAGGTATTGGAGAGTTCTTGAATAACTCTGCCCGAAGGAATGAGTATTCTATTAAAAGTAATATGGGGAAGTTGCTTTTCGAGTAAAGAAATAATGCTTTCGTCGCGACCTTGGCGTTTGTTTTCCCCATTTAAAATGTAGTAGGGGGCAAAGTCATGCGTTAACCAGTTAATGGTATTAGCATTGCTTGGCGAGCTGAATAAGCTAAGTATAAAAACGACTAAAAATGCGCGGAGCATTACAAACATTACCCACTATTATTTTATTAACCTTAAGTGTAGCTAATAAAGTGATAAAAAGTAAAATGCCAGCAACAAGGCTGGCATTTAATTTTGATTATTGCGCTAATAAGTAGGCAAATTATAATCTGTGTAGGTTAACTAGCTTTTAGCCATTTAACAAATTGACGCGCATCGCTTGCTTTTTGAAACAATGCATTTTTTAAACCTTGTGTATCACTAAAAATTACACGATGTTTGTTTACTGAAATTGACTGCACTGGATGTGCAATTTGGATCATAGACCCATTATATTTATAAGACATAATAAAACTCACTTTATTCTTGTTATTTATTCTGCGCTATTTTTTATAGCTATATGCAGTTAATAAATTAACGATGTTGTGTTTAGCTTCATTACAGTGTTGACGATCTTTATGACACTTTTGCGATGATAATAAAATCATCTCGGTATTATTTAAGGGGTTCTCGCCGTACAATAACTTAGCTTTTGAATATACGTTTTGCGGGGCTTACTGGATCAGGGTAAATGGTTAACCGCGGTGGTTTATTTAAACCAGAGAGGGAAGGTAACCCAGTTGCATTTCATATGCAAGCCTTTTGTTTTATTATTTATGACAGCCACTATCAATAACTTAAAAGGGAAATCATGCAATACCTAGTTATCAGCGATATTTACGGTAAAACACCTTGTTTACAACAATTAGCTAAGCACTTTAATGCCGAAAACCAAATAGTTGATCCCTATAATGGAGTTAATCAAGCCCTTGAAAATGAAGATGAATACTATAAGTTATTTATTAAACACTGTGGCCATGATGAATATGCAGCCAAGCTTGAAGAATATTTTAATAAATTAAGCAAACCCACTATTTGTATTGCATTTAGTGCCGGCGCTAGCGCTGCATGGCGGGCACAAGCGCGCACTACAACGGCGCACCTTAAAAAAGTAATTGCTTTTTACCCTACGCAAATACGTAATTATTTAAATATAGATGCCATTTCTCCATGTGAATTTATTTTTCCTGGGATTGAACCGCACTTTAATGTAGATGAATTAATAACTAATTTATCGACCAAAAATAATGTGCGCTGTTTAAAAACACTTTATTTGCATGGTTTTATGAATCAGCAGTCACAAAATTTTAGTAAATATGGTTACCAATATTTTTATAAAGTTATAAAAACAGCGAATAGCGAAGCGTATTAAAATGCTTGGCTGCAAATAATAAGTGCCTGCAAAAACACTAAGATTACTTTTCCAGTTTTAATTATTATAAGCTGCGCCAATTCAAAAACTCATTTATTAACAGCTATAAAATGGTAAGTTCTGACTATTCATTACTGTAATAGTCGCTATAAAAAGCAACTGCAGACACGCTTAATTTAACATGCTTTAATCGAGGGTAATGTACTTTTGATGGATGTTAGCTTTGCAGTATCAACATATTAATGTGCCCGAGCAGGGGCAAAGCATAAAAATAGCAAAAAATGGCCAATGGCAAATTCCGTTGCAACCTATTATTGCTTACATTGATGGTGATGGCGTAGGCCAAGATGTGATGCCGGTAATGCGAAAAGTGGTTGATAGCGCGATAGCGCATTGTTATCAAGCAAAGCGAAAAATTCATTGGATGCAAGTGTACAATGGTGAGCAAGCAGCCAAACTATATGATGGTGATTGGTTTCCACAAGAAACCATAAATGCAGTGAGAGAATGTAAAATAGCAATTAAGGGGCCATTAACGACTCCTTTGGGTGGCGGTTTTCGCTCGCTTAACGTAGCACTTAGACAAGAAATGGATTTATTTGTCAATATGCGCACTATAAAGGGCTTTAGTGCATTGCCATCGCCGTTAAAAAACCCTTATTTAACTAATATCACCGTGTTGCGCGATAGCAGTGAGGATGTTTACTCGGGTATAGAGTGGCAAGCAGGCAGTGTTGAAAGCGAAAAAGTACTCGATTTTTTATGCGAAGAAATGGGGGTTACGCGTTTAAGGTTTACCCAAGAGTGCGGAATTGGGATTAAAAATATTTCTAAAGAAGGCTCAGAGCGCCTAGTACGTTACGCAATTAATTATGCGCTAAAAAATAACAGCAAATCGCTGACTTTAGTACACAAAGGCAATGTGCTTAAATTTACCGATGGTGCATTTAAGCGCTGGGGCTTTGCACTCGCTAAGCGTGAATACCAAGCCATTGACGATGAAAACGGCCGTTGGTTACAGATTCCACGACAAGGGCAGCCGCCACTTATAATTAAAGAAGTTATAGCCGATAACATGTTACAGCAGTGTTTAATGCACCCAGAGCAATTTGATGTAGTTGCAACGACTAATCAAAATGGTGACTTTTTAGCCGATATGCTTAGTGCACAAGTAGGTGGGGTAGGCATAATGCCGGCGGCTAATTTAAATAATGAGGTAGCATTCTTTGAGCCCACTCACGGTACATTTGCGCGTATTGCTGGGCAAAATAAAGCGAATCCGAGCAGCAGTATTTTAAGTGCGGTATTAATGCTTAAGTTTATGCAGTGGCATGAGGCGGCTAACTTAATAGAAAATGCCTTAGAGCGCACGTTGGCGGCGGGAGAGGTTACGTTTGATTTGCTATCTGAGCCTCATAACTCGATGCCCTTAAGTTGTACAGACTTTGCACTTAGGGTCATCGAGCATTTTTAAACAACACCATTATTAGGCTGCAGATACGTTAACAAGGTTTACGCGATGCGTACACGCACGATTAGTTAACTGCGCAGCACGATGATAAATAGCATGTGCATCTTGGTCGGTATTAAATGTGCCGCTAAGCGTATCCATTAACGCAACTACAATAATGGCTGGCACTTGGCAGCAATGCTCATCAAGAACGGCTTCTGTTGTTTGCGAGTCTACATTGCAATATGGGTGGTTATTATGCTGATAAGCATTAAGCAGTGTTTGCACGTCTAAAACATCATCCGCATTATGTTTAGTTTTTCGACAAGTACAGCCAAATTCATCTACTAAAGTGGCAAGTACCTGGTAAATATCATCGCTTGGCATCGCCGCTTGTGGTGATAACTGCTGCTCAATAAATTGATGAAAATGGCTATTAATAAACAATCCGTCTTGTTGGGTGAAGCTTGATGTAGTTTGCATAATTATTACTCTTAGTTAGTTGGCTTAACTTCACTCTAGCGCTAACTCTAGTATTAATAAAATTGTTGTTTTCAATAACTGATATTGATTATATCAATACTGTTAAATTGCTACAAATTTTAGTGTGTTTAGCAAGGCTACATTAAGCCTAATTAGCTTACAGTAGCCATAGTTGTTAATTTTACAAACTAGATACACAGGCTTAACCACATTGGTATAAGTATCTATTATTAGTAAGTTAACAGGTAACAATAACCTTGTAACTCAGGCAATGGTTTAATCACTAACTAACAATAAAGAGACTGCTATGAAAATTTTTGCTCCTGCTATTATTATCACCACATTAATGCTTTCGGCTTGTGGTAATGAGCTACAAGACAACAGCAATACCGACGTGAAAAACACTGCACAAACAGCAGTAATAGTGCATAACTATCAGTGTGAAAGTGGTAATACAATAGCGGTAACTTACTCCTCTACAGACACTGCAACAGTTGACTATTTAGGTACAGAATACGAGATGAAGATTGCTGTGTCGGCCAGTGGCGCACGCTATATGAATGACAAGTATGAGTTTTGGACCAAAGCATCAGGTAATGGCTCTGAAGGCACGCTGTTTAGCCATATGCAAGATGGTAGCACGGGTGATGCAATTGAAACGTGTACAGCGCTATAAGCCTTATTAATATGCATTAAAGCCTAAACTGAGGCGAATTAAACGAGTAATTTGCTACACTTACAGTGCAAGTTACTCGTTGTAAATTTTATATACCTTTGCACTAGTATTACTACCTGTCGGCAATTGTTTTTGCAAATTCCAGTAATTCTCTGCGTAACCACTGATGCGCTGATGCATGATGCAACAAAGGGCTCCAGATCATTTTTACCTCAATAGGTACAATTTGAAAAGGCACAGGGCTGATGACCAAGTTAGTATGTGTAGTTAACAGCTTAGCTTGGCGACGTGGTAGTGTAGCAATCAACTTATCTGACTGGCACAGTAAACTGGCAATCATGTAATGGCGTGTAAAAACGCGTATTTTTCGAGTTTGTTCTAATTGCCACAGTGCTTCGTCTACCCAGCCTAACTTTTGCTTACCAGATTTATTAGTAACTGCGGGCTCTGGCCCCCAACCTGCACGGTTTACCCAAATATGTTCGCTTTTTAAGTAATCTTCTAGGCTCGATTGCTGTAAAAATTGATTGTTGGGATGTGTTAAACAGCAATAATTATCGCGCCAAACCGTAGCCTGGTGAAACGAACGTGGTAGACCATTAAAGCGGTTAATTGCTAAATCTATGGTGCCTTTTTCCATATCTTGCAGATTTACATCACTTGGGCTGAGTATATCAAAATTTATTCCCGGGTTTTTACCCAGCTGTTCGGTTATAAAAGGGGCTATTAACGTCGACTCTAAATAATCGTTTGCCATAATTCTAAACGTTACTTTGGCACTTGTCGGATCAAATAGCTCAGTGGGCTGAGTAATTTCTTCAGCCATTTTAAGCAATAACTCTATTTCGGGCTTTAGTACCAGCGCTTTTGCTGTGGGCGCCATAGAGCCTGAAGCCCGCACTAAAAGCGGGTCGTCAAATAAGTCGCGCAGCCGCTTTAACGCATTACTCATAGCAGGTTGGGTGAGTGCGAGTTTATTAGCCGCTTTAGAAACACTTTTTTCGTCTATTAGTACGTTTAGGTACACAAGCAAGTTGAGATCGACATTTCTTATATTCATTTAATCAATCTTATTTATTTACTGTATTAATTATCTAAATTAAAGCCTGCTTGCTAAGGTGTAAACAACTAAAAAATAATAGCCGTAATAAGTCTAGTAAATATGCCAGATATAATAACGAATAAACTGCAAAATAGTACAGTGCAAGATGTGATTGCGACTAAGTTAGCGCGCGCCGTATTTGCTGGGTTTGAAGCTATGTTTGCCACCTTTTTAAATATAACCTTGGGTGCACAAAGCCGCTTTGAACAGCGACAATATCACGAGGTACAAAGTGCTATGCGCGAGCGTTTACAAGTGTATGAGCGCCAAGTTAAAAGTGTAAGTGAAGCGGTAAAGGTTATTGCCTACGCGGAGTTAAGCTGTCCACAGACCTGGCAATTAGCTAAAAATATTTATGGCGATATGGTAAAAAACCATGAAAACGAGCCAATAGCGCATACTTTTTTTAATTCTACCTTTGGTGCCATTTGGGACGATAAAAAAATACGTACTGTGCATTTATTTGTATTAAAAGCTAAATATCGTACCCAACCACGACCATACGACAGCTTAGTTAAACGTATTTCATTACAGCATGGCTTTAATAGCGCAATAAAAACGCTGATCACTAATCAGGTATTTAGAGTGCCATTTAGTAACTTAAACCAAGATGTTGCCACCTTACAAGCTACTTTAACGCAAGGTGCTAAGCAGCAATGCCGACAAGTCTATGAGTTAATAAACTTAAACGACGGCTATATAGAATACGCATATTCACATTTTTATAGAAACAAAGCCTGTTACTTAATAGGCCGATGCATTGCTAAAAATGGCGATAATATGCCCTTTGCTATTGCCATTTTAAATACCCCTAACGGGCTTAAAATTGATGCGGTAATGATGGGCGCCGATCAGCTAAGTTTACTATTTGGTTTTGCGCGTACGTATTTTATGGTCGATACCGACCAGCCAGCGCGTTATGTAGATTACTTAAGTGTACTTATGCTGCATAAACAGCGCTTTGAGCTATTTAATGCGATTGGCTTTATAAAACATGCCAAAACAGAGTTTTATCGTTATAAAGTAGATACCACTAAAAATAGCTCCGCGAGTTTTAAATATGTAGCTGCGCCAGGTACGCCGGGCATGGTAATGCTAGTGTTTACTATTGCTGGCTCCGACCATGTTTATAAAGTAATTAAAGATAAATTTAGCGCGCCAAAAACCGCCACTAAAGCGCAAGTAAAAGAAAAATACAACTTTGTAAAACAAGCCGATAGAGTAGGGCGACTGGTGGATACGCATGAGTTTAGGTATTTAGCATTTGATTTAAGCCGCTTTAGCGAGCAGTTACTGCAACAAATGAAAGAGAACATTGGGTCTAGTTTAATTATTTCGGGCAAGGCGCTTATTTTAAAACATGTTTATGTTGAGCGAAAAATGACGCCGCTTAATTTATACATAAATGATTGCGACAGCAAAGCACTTGCACAAGTGATGCTAGATTACGGCAGAGCAATTAAAGACTTAGCAGGTGCTAATATTTTCCCTGGCGATATGCTAATGAAAAACTTTGGTGTTACGCGCTGGGGGCGGGTGGTGTTTTATGATTATGACGAAATTTGCCCACTTACCGATTGCAACTTTAGAGAAGTGCCGCAAACGCAAAATGCGCTAGAAGAGCTAAGCTCAGACTCGTATTTTGACATAGAGCCAAATGATATTTTTCCGAGTCAATTTAAAGTGTTTTTTAGTGCTAATGAATTGGCATTTAATGCTTTTAATAGTCATCACAGTGATTTATTTAACGCCCAGTTTTGGCAAACGTGCCAACAACAGGTACAACAAGGCTATTTACCCGACGTGTATCCATATAAACAAAGTTGGCGCTTTAAATAAGGTGTGTTGATCCCCATATATAAATTACATTAATTTAGTTATGTAACGTTTAGTATTAGCGTTTAGTTATATAAAGCTTAGGAGTGGCAATGAAATACATTTCTCATGAAGATGGCGTACTTGCATTTAATGAAACCAATAAACCGGTTTTAAAGAGCCATGAAGTACTGGTAAAAGTAGCCGCTATTGGTGTAAATCGCGCCGATTGTATGCAACGCCAAGGTAAGTATCCGGCGCCAAAAGACGACAGTCAAATATTAGGATTAGAGTGCGCAGGCACCGTTTGCGATATTGGTGGTAAAGTTGACAAAATTTGGCTAAATAAACGCGTTTTTGCTTTATGTGCTGGTGGTGCTTACAGTGAATATGTTGCGGTTGATGCCAAACAGCTAATGGAATTACCTGATGATGTATCTATGACTGAGGGCGCTGCAATAAGTGAAGTATATTTAACAGCATTTGGTGCTTTGTTTGAATTAGGTAAATTACAAGCTGGGCAAACGGCGTTAATTCATGCAGGTGCAAGTGGTGTGGGTGGTGCTGCAATCCAAATGGCTAAAAGTGCAGGAGCAACCGTGGTTATAACCGCAGGTTCAGATGAAAAATGTGCACATGCCAAAGCACTGGGTGCCGATCATGCAATAAACTATAAAACCACTGATTTTGTAGAATATATGAAGGCTAATAACCTAACGGCTAACACAATTGTAGATCCTGTTTCGGGTAGTTATTTAAACAAAAATGCGGCTGTTGCGGCTATGGATTGCCAAATTGTAATGCTGGCATTTTTAGATGGTCGCTTTGCTGAAGTTGATTTTGCCCGTTTACTGCAAAAACGTATCTCGTTTCATGCATCAACACTTAGAAACCGTAGTATAGAGTTTAAACGCGTATTAAGAGATGATTTTGTAGCGCGTTTTTATAGCGATATTGCAAGTAAAAGCTACGATTTTAATTTATATAAAGTGCTACCTTGGAGCCAAGCAAGTGAGGCTCATGCTATTTTAGAGCGTAATGAAAACGCCGGTAAAGTAGTGCTAAGTGTAGAATAAGCAAGTACGTGTAATGTATAGGCATTGTTTATGTCTTTGGTAGTCAATATAATTTAGTTATAACACACAGAATAAGGTTAATAATGAATCCAATTATCGCCACTTTAAAAGAGCATAATGTTAGCGACGAGCAAATAGCCGAGCTATTTGAAGCATTAACGCAAAACCCAATGATGGCAATGGCCATGGTGCAACAACTTGGTATACCACCCGAAAAACTACAGCAACTAATGGCAGTAGTGATGACTCAGCCGCATTTAATTAAAGAAGCGACAGACGAGTTAGGTTTAGACTTTTCGAAAGTACAAGCCGCAAAAGATAAATTAAATCAGTAACCTCTCTGCACTTTTAACCAAGGTATAACCTTATACCTTGGTACTTTAGCTCACCTTAAACATGTTTTGTTACATTAGCAATTGAACTGCAATTGATTTTTAGCGTCTTAGTTTTAGTCGATAAAATAGTGGTAATATTGTATGAAAACACTGATTAAGTTTTGGAAAAGTAATCGTTCATTAATCATATTTATTGCGTTAATGAGCGTATTTAGAAGTGCAGTTGCCGATTGGTACGAAGTACCTACAGGCTCTATGCGGCCCACCATTGAAGTAGGCGACAGAGTTTTAACAAATAAAATGGCTTACGACTTACGCTTACCTTTTACTCATATACCACTAATGAAGTTAGGCGACCCTCAAGCAGGCGACATCATAGTATTTGATTCAAAAAAGGCTGATAACCGCTTAATAAAGCGGGTAATAGGCGTACCTGGCGATACTGTGTCGCTTGAGCATAATGAGCTTATTATTAATGGTAAAAAACTTAACTATGCTAGTTTGCACAGTAATTTGGGCTCACTTGATAAAATTGAAAATTTAAACGGTCATAAACACTCAATAAGAGTAGCCAATAGAGGGTCGCGATTAGCTGGGTTTGATAAAATCACAATCCCGAATAATTACTATTTAGCCATGGGGGATAACCGCGATAAGAGTGCCGACTCTCGTGTAATTGGCTTGATCCCGCGTAGCGAAATGCTAGGTAAAGCAGAGCGAGTAATAGTATCGCTTGATTACGATAACTACTATTTACCGCGAACAGAAAGATTATTAAAAGTGCTCGAATAAGCTTGTTTAATATTTAAGGAATTATAAATGGAAGATGTATTAGTTTTGCATGAATCAGATCTGCAACACTTAAATCGCAGCGTTGAGCTGGCATTAGAAGCACTTGAAGCTGGGGATGAGCCATTTGGCTCTGTATTGGTAGATGCTGATGGAGTTGTGCGTTTTGAGGATCGTAATCGGGTTGCTGGAGGCGATCACACGCGTCACCCTGAGTTTGAAATTGCCCGTTGGGCGGCAAATAACATGAGCGTAGAGCAAAGAGCTGCTGCAACTGTTTATACCTCCGGCGAGCATTGCCCTATGTGCGCTGCCGCTCATGGTTGGGTAGGCTTAGGGCGAATTGTTTATGTGAGTTCTGCAGCGCAATTAGCCACTTGGTTAGCCGATTTAGGTATGCCAGCTTCTCCCGTTAAAGCATTGTCTATTTTAGATGTGGTGCCTAATTTAGTAACGCAAGGACCCGTAAGTGGACTTGATGAGCAAGTACATGACCTACATCGTCGTTTTCGTACAAAAAACAGTTAAAATATAAAGTGACTCAACTAAACTAAATTAATAACAGCGACGTAGACTGAACGTTCCGTTTAGTGCGTCTCTTCAAAGCGCAGGCGCAGATATGACCATAGTTGCTAAGCAACCTCCTATATTACTGTTCGATGGCGTATGCAATTTATGCACAGGGTCGGTACGCTTTGTGATTGAACATGATGCTAATAAAAAGTTTCGCTTTGCGTCATTGCAGTCAGCGGTGGCAAAAAGCTTACTCAAGCAGCGGGGAAGTGAAGTGACAAGCAAGTTGGGCTCTGTGGTGCTTATTGACGATAGTGGTATTTGGTTTAAGTCAACAGCGGCACTTCGTACTGCTGGGCAGTTATCGGGTTTGTGGCCGTTGTTGCAAGTGTTACTTATAATACCTCAGCCATTACGAGATTGGGGCTATGACTTTATTGGTGCTAGACGTTATAAATGGTTTGGGCGTACAAATGCCTGTTGGTTGCCAGCAGAGGATATAAGTGATCGCTTTTTAGATTAAATTTATAAATAGATTTTTAACTTTAATACGTAAATGCTAAGGGGAATTGCTCATGATTGTAAGAATATTTGATAAGCTAACCTTTGCCGTTGCATTAATTATAGCGTTGCAAGTACCGCAACTTACGGATCATTATCAGCAACATTTAGCAGGCTTGTACCAAGCCACAAAATGGCAAGTTGATGGCTATAAAGCCACCGCTAAAATGCACGCGTTTCCGAGTGTTAAAGCAATGATTGATAGGCACCTACGCAATAGCGAGCCAAGTGTTAAAACTGATGCACAACAAAAGCTGTTAACTCTTGATTTATTTGCAGATTTAGAAGGTGGTATGGCTATATTTAAACAGGGTAACTTTTTTGAAAAACTAATTTATATGTTTACTCCTACCCGTTTTGATACATTAAAAAACACTATTAATAACTTTAAATTAGGCATACCGCTTACTTTTACCGGCATTGCGTTTGGCCTAGTATTTGGTTTTTTATTAAATCAATTAATTATGCTACCTTTTACAATTTACTCGGTTAAAAAAAGGGCAACTAAAGTTAGCACTATCGAGAAACCAGCCCAATAATAGTATAATCATTTAAATCACCTATATAACTAGGCTCACATATTATGAGAACTGATAGTATTTATGCGATATTTTCCGGCAATTTCCCTTTGTTTATTTATGGTTATAAGCATGCTTTTTGGCTGCGCTAGTTATCCTAAGGTTCAAGCCGAACCTAGCTATGCATTTAGCAAAACGCAAAATACTAGCTTAGCTAAAGGCATTGCATTAGAGGCAAGTAAACACCCTGAGAGTTCGGGGTTTTATCTACTTGGTGATGGCCTAGATGCATTTGCAACTAGGCTGTTATTAATAGAAAAAGCCGAAATGTCTATTGATGTGCAGTACTATCTATTTCATAACGATACTACGGCCAAAATATTCACCCATTACTTACTTCGTGCAGCCGACAGAGGCGTGCGGGTACGCATGTTACTAGATGACTTTGGCCACGAAAGCCAAGATACTTTATTTAGTGCGTTGGTGCAGCATCCTAATGTGTCAGTACGGTTATTTAATCCGTTTTCAAATCGTACTTTACCTTATGTTGATTTTTTAACTAATTTTAAACAGATCAATAGGCGCATGCACAACAAGTCTTTTATTGTTGATAATAAGGCAGCTATTATTGGTGGCCGTAATATTGGAGATACTTATTTTTCTGCCAATATTTACACTAACTTTTCTGATTTAGATGTACTTGGCGTGGGAGAATTTGCACCACGAGTGGCAACTGCATTTGATTTATATTGGAATCATTCACTCTCGGTAGCGATTAAACATATAGCGCCTGCATCAAGTGCAGCTAAACTAGAACAAGTACGAAAACAACTTGCTAAAACATACACTAGTGAGCAAAGTAAAGCCTATTTAAGGCGTTTAGAGTCACTGGATATTATTGATAATTTGCTACGCGGACAGCTAGCACTTTACTGGGCAAACTCTGAACTAGTATACGATCATCCTGATAAAATAATGAATGTGAGTGATGATAATACCGGTTATATGGCCCCAGCATTAAGTAACTTACTAAATGATGCACACAGTGAAGCATTAATTGTTTCACCTTATTTTATTCCCGGTGATGCAGGCGTTGCAAGCTTAAAGCGTTGGATTAATACCGGTGCTAATGTGACTATTTTAACCAATTCGCTCTCGGCTAACGACGTACCCGTTGTGCACGCCGGCTATGCAAACTATCGCGAGCCACTTATAGAGGCGGGCGTTAAATTATGGGAATTACGCGCTACAGTAAAACCTAAGCCTAAGAGTAAATCTAAAAATAAATCAAAACATAAAAAAATCACCGATTTAGCAGGTTCATCAAAAGCGAGCTTACACGCCAAAACAATGATTTTTGATCGTAATACACTTTTTGTTGGCTCAATGAACTTAGATCCACGTTCAATTAATTTAAATACCGAAATAGGTGTTGTAATTTATAGTGACAAAATGGCAAGCACAGCAGCAGATATATTTTTAGAAGAGTTACCTCGCCATGCATGGCGGTTAGATGTCACAAAAACTGAGAATTGGTGGGGTTTTAATCACGACTTACTGTGGTTAGATGAATCAATTACACCCACTAAAGTGGTAAGTAAAAACGCTGAGCCAGAGGCCAGCACCTGGGTACGTTTTCAGGCTTGGTTATTTGGCTATCTGCCTGTGGAACACTTACTTTAATATGTGTTAAATAAGGCAGAGTAACCCCAATATTAATACTTAACCAGCACTCAGGGTAAGAGGTTTAACAGTTTGAATAATAATGGTATTTAAGGGTGTTTTTTTACAACAAAAGCGCCTCGTATATCTCCCAAATTAAAACCAGTTGCTTTATCACTTGGATAAAGCTCAGTTAATTTATTTTTTACTTCAGGCTTTAATTCACTACCATGGCAGGCTAAGCAAGCTTGCCCAGTAGGAATTGCTTTAACTAAATACCAAGCATCGGCTTTTTGCTCTTGATGTTCAATACTTGCTATAGGTTCGCCATTTTCTTTACGCTGCTCAAAATCGAGCAGTATTGAATTTAACCAGTCGTTAGCTTGGTTGTTAGGATTACGCACTTTTAATGATGCACGACTAATTTCCCACTCCTTCGCACTGTGTTGTAGAGTAATAGCTGGCGCACTGATATTTCATACTTCAATTGCTGCAACAGGGCCTTTCGCTTTCATAGTGCTTACTAAAACATTTTTTAAATCAGTTGAAAATGCTTTAACAGTGCTACGAGCAAAGTATGCATCGTCGCTATTAGCTAATACGCTTGATGAAACAAGCAAGCTGGTAAATAATAAAATAGAGCAAATAATACACCTTTATACATTAGCAGATGCTAATGTATAGCTAGGCAATAATTTGTTCAAGCGTTTTTATCGCTAATTATCTGGAGGTAAGGTTAATTAAAGTACTGTATAAATTATAGCTGCAAAGAGCTTAGCTAAATGACGGTAAACCCAAAATATAAATTACATAAAAGGTAGCTAATAATGACAATTAAAAATGATGACAGCGCTGAATATGCATTATCGCAGCAAAGTAGGGCGCTTGACGATCCGCTAGAAGCAATTAAAAACATGCGTTTAGAGCAGTTGGCCGTATGTAAGCTAAAAGCCGATAAAGAGATGCAAACTATGAAAGCAGAATCTACCCCTGACAAAAATAAACAATAACGTAAAGCAGCTTACTGGAGTTGTTTTTATGAATAAACATATTACGCTTTCGTTTTTAGCTTGGTTAGCGGCTATTTTTGTAGGGGCTGCGGGTATATATGGTTTATGGCCTTCACCACAGAGTAAAGTGCTTTTAGCTATTGAAATAATAACCTTAATTATTTTGTTATTTAATAGCGCCAGTATTACCCGCTGGGTATATAAACACACGAAAAACAAACAACAACGTTATATTGCTCTATTATGCATGGCCTCCTTAGTGCTATGCATTTGTGGAGACGTGGTAAATTTTAATTTAAGCAATCAATATTACCGTTATAACGAGGTAATTAAGCACGACTATTTAGCTGACTCTGTGTGGTTTTTTGTACCCGGATACAGCTTACTCTTTATTGCTGTACTACTGGCGAGCCGTAGTTTAGTTATGTATCCATTGTATTATGTGGCTGCTTATTTAGGGGGCACGCTATTAATATCGCTGCTTTGTTTTTACTTTATGTATATTCCTGAGGCAGGTTATTATGTACTGCTATTAACTGGGCTTCATAGTTTTGTTATAACCAGTGTGGGATTAATGAGTTTAGTGCTGCTTAATACATATCGCGGGTTAAACGCGCCTTTGGGAGTATGGCTGGTTAGTTTGGGGTTAGTATTAGCGGCAATTGCCGATGCATTAATTGGTTTATATTGGATTTATGGTAATAGTGGTGAAGGGTACTTTCCGCAAATTAGGTATATTAATTGGGTAATTTATATTAGCTCGCAATGCTTAGTTATTCATTTAGCTAAAATAAATATAACCTATAAGTTAGGTTAATAATTTACTTACAAAAAAGCCGCTAATAAATTCAGCGGCTTTTAATATATAAGAAAGCTTACATTTTACATTACACGCATGCCAGGCTCTGAGCCGTCGTCTGGGTTAAGAATGTAAATCTCTTTACCGCCAGGGCCTGCAGCTAATACCATGCCTTCTGACATGCCAAAACGCATTTTTCGTGGTTTAAGGTTAGCAACCATAACAGTAAGCTTACCTTCTATATCCTCTGGAGCGTAAGCTGATTTGATACCCGCAAACACTTGGCGCGTTTCGCCGCCTAAATCAAGCGTTAGCTTAAGTAGTTTATCGGCGCCTTCTACGTGCTCAGCTTTAGCAATTTTTGCTACGCGTAAGTCTACTTTTGCAAAGTCGTCAAATTCAATTTCATCACTAATTGGCTCTTTAGCCAGTGGGCTATTAGGGTCAATAGTCACTTTTGATTCTAAGCTTTCTTTTGACTCTTCAACCATTTTATTTACTTTGTCCATTTCTACACGTTGCATTAACGGTTTAAATTTATTGATAGGGTGGCTTACTAATGCATTTTGCACGCCGTCCCATGCAAGGTCGTCGTTTAAGAATGCTTCTACGTTATCGGCCATTTCAGGAAGTACAGGCTTTAAGTAGGTAATTAACACGCGGAATAAATTAAGCCCCAATGAGCAAACTTCGTGCGCTTCTTGTTGCTTAGTTTCGTCTTTAATGAGTACCCAAGGTGCTGCGGCATCTATAAATTGGTTTGCTTTGTCGGCAAGCGCCATTATTTCGCGAATTGCACGGCTAAACTCACGGTTTTCGTAATGGGCTGTAATGCTTGGTGCCGCTGCTTGAAATTCTTTAAGCAACTGTGGTTGCATAACGGTTGCGCTTAGCTTGCCATCAAACTTTTTAGTAATAAAGCCCGCACAACGGCTTGCTATGTTTACTACTTTACCTACTAGATCTGAGTTTACGCGTTGCGCAAAGTCCTCTAGGTTCAAATCAAGATCAACAATGCCACCGCTTAATTTTGCCGCGTAATAGTAACGTAAATATTCTGGGTTTAAATTATCTAAATAAGTACGCGCTTTAATAAACGTGCCTTTAGATTTAGACATTTTTTCGCCATTTACGGTAACAAAACCGTGGGCAAATACGTTAGTTGGCTTTCTAAAATTAGCGCCTTCTAACATTGCTGGCCAAAATAAACTATGAAAATAAATAATGTCTTTACCAATAAAGTGGTAAAGCTCAGCGTCTGAATCTGCAGCCCAAAAAGCATCAAAGTCGATACCTTTTTTATCACACAGGTTTTTAAAGCTGGCCATATAACCAATAGGCGCATCTAACCAAACGTAGAAGTATTTACCTGGTGCGTTTGGTATTTCAAAACCAAAGTAAGGCGCATCACGGCTAATATCCCACTGTTGCAGGCCATCAGTAAACCACTCATCAAGCTTGTTAGCCATTTCTTGCTGAATAGTGCCCGAGTGTAACCACTCTTTTAACATGCCTTCAAATGCTGGCAGATCAAAAAAGTAATGCTCAGAGTCTTTTAAAATAGGCTCAGCACCAGACATAACCGAGCGCGGGTTAATTAAATCTGTAGGGCTGTATGTTGCGCCACATGAGTCGCAGTTGTCGCCATTTTGATTTTCAGACTTACAAGTTGGGCACGTACCGGTTACAAAGCGATCGGGTAAAAATATGCCTTTTTCTGGGTCGAATAACTGCGAAATAGTGTGTCTTTTAATATGCCCTGCATCGTTTAGGCGATTATAAATAAGCTCACTCAGCTCTTTGTTTTCTTGGCTGTGGGTACTGTGATAATTATCAAACTTAATATTAAAGTCGGCAAAGTCGCGTTGACGCTCAATACTTACTTTTTCTACCGCTTCTTCAGGCGTGATCCCTTGCTTTTGCGCGTTAAGCATAATAGGCGTGCCATGGGCATCGTCGGCGCAAACATAATAGGCTTCGTGGCCTTGGAGTTTTTGAAAACGTGACCAAATATCAGTTTGAATATATTCCAATAAATGACCTAAGTGAGTAGGGCCATTTGCATAAGGTAATGCGCTGGTAATCAGGATCTTTCGCTGTGCCATAATCATTCCGAATTGACGGTTCCTATTAAGGAACGGATGAAAATCATTAATTTATTTACAAGCTAAGCGCTAACAACGCAACAGCTTGTGGATTTGTATTAATTGACTGGTGTTAATGCCCTGAATGTTACATAATTCCGAGGCACTTTTCATCAAAGAAACGTTATTTAATTACTATGTTTGGACTGTCGAAACTATTCTCTTCTAAATCGGTGCAAAAACAACCGATCTTTGCTGCCTTAGCCGCGTATCGTAGTGCCGCTTTTGCTGTGGGTATTGATGAAAGCTTCATTAAGAATATCACTCAAAACGATGACAAATCGCTCGCTATTACTTTAATTTTGCCATTTGCGGCACAGTCAGAAATGCCAATGGTGGCAGAGCATGTCACTAACGCTCTCAAGGTGGCAGTAACCGTGTCGGCCACGGTAGAGCTTAAAGAGCCTGCAAAATTTAAAACAATTAAACATATTGTGCTTATTGCCTCAGGTAAAGGCGGTGTGGGTAAATCGACTACGGCCGTTAATTTAGCAGGCGCGCTGCACAGCGAAGGCGCAAAAGTTGGCATTTTAGATGCCGACATTTATGGCCCGTCAATCCCTATGCTTTTAGGTTTGGTAGGCGCAGAGCCCATCACTAAAGATAACAAACAGTTACAGCCTTTTGATGCAAACGGCATTAAAGCGCAATCAATCGGCTTTTTAGTACCCAGTGATGATGCCACTGTATGGCGCGGGCCAATGGCATCGGGGGCGCTTAGCCAGTTGCTTAATGAAACCGATTGGGGCGAGCTTGACTACCTTATTGTTGATATGCCACCAGGTACGGGTGATATTCAACTTACCATGAGCCAAAAAGTACCGGCAAGTGGCACGGTAATTGTTACCACACCCCAAGATTTAGCCTTAGCCGATGCGCAAAAAGGCATCGCCATGTTTAATAAAGTAAACGTGCCAGTGCTGGGCTTAATTGAAAATATGAGCCATTATATTTGCAGCCACTGCGGCGAGGCAAACCACGTATTTGGTAAAGATGGTGCACAAAAACTAGCACACAAACACGGTGTGCCTGTGCTATCGCACATTCCGCTTGCAATAGATATTCGAGAATACTCTGAGCAGGGCAAACTTATTGCTTGCGATAACACGGCAGCAATAAGCAAAACTTACAGCGCAGCAGCGCGGCTAATAGCCAGCACGCTTTACTATCAACAGCATCACAATTCGGTAGAGATTGTGATTACGGATGATTAATACACCATGAGACTTTCAGATACACATATTAAAGAATACTTAAACGATGGCCGTATTGTTATTGAGCCAGCACCCACAGATGAGATGATTTCGGGTGTAACTGCCGACTTACGCTTAGGTAATAAATTTAGAACTTTTCATGCACATACAGCAGCATATGTAGATTTAAGTGGCCCTAAAGATCAGCTCAATAAAGCCATGGAGTCAATCATGAGCGACGAAATTGTGCTTGATGAAGGCGAAGCATTTTTTTTACACCCAGGCGAGCTTGCACTGGCTATTACCTATGAAAAAGTAACACTGCCAGCAGATATTGTAGGCTGGTTAGATGGACGTTCATCGCTGGCACGATTAGGTTTAATGGTGCATGTAACAGCGCATCGTATAGATCCCGGCTGGAGTGGTAATATTGTTTTAGAGTTTTATAACTCAGGTAAACTCCCTCTAGCACTAAGACCTATGATGAAAATTGGTGCTATGAGTTTTGAAACACTTACAGGCCCTTGTGCTAATCCTTACAATACGCGTAAAGATGCTAAGTACAAAGATCAAAATAGTGCCGTAGCAAGTCGTATTAGCGACGATAGGTAATGATTAAATAAAGCACTTTACTCATCTAACTTATGAAGCGCATAACCTAGTAGTTCAAAATACTGGTTAAGCGCTTTATTTGCAGTGTTGATGTGCTCATCATCTGGGTATATTAAATCACTACTTTTTAGCCCACTGACTAAAAAGCTATTTTTTATATGCGGGTGGCAGGCTATACAGGCTTCAAAGCAACGCGCTGCAAGCTCTTCGGGCATACTCATGTAATTCATATTGTTTGCTTTATCGTATTCAATGCACGTTTGTACAAAGCGGTTTGCAGCAAGGCCCTGTGCATCTAAAAATACGTTTTTATAAAAATCATTAAGTGTATTATTGAGCGGATGCGATAAATTAGGCGTGTTTGATAACCACAGTTTAGATGCAAAACCAAAGCGTGGTTTTGCTGCAAATAAATGCTCACTTATATGATGGTCAAAAGCATGAAACCATTCATGGGCGAGCGCACCCCCGCCGGCATTTTTTGCAAGGGCAAGCGTTTGGCTTGCTGCATTATAATGCGCTTGTACATGTTTTTGCCCGCCAGCACCAAAAGCAAAATTGAGTTTACCGCGCAGACCAATTGCTTTAGGTGGTAAGTGCAGTATTTGTGCTAAGTCGGCAAGCGCATCATAAATTAAATTTGCACTAATATAGCGCTCTTCTTTGTTTACCCATTTACCTACCACCATAGATCTAAAACCAAAAGTGTCTCTTATATCGCTAAAATCAACTTGATCGTCAAAACGATAATCGGGACCTTGACGGCTAAAACCGCGTTTTAATCTATTTTGATAATTACGCATTGCTAATATCATTTATAAAAAACTAATCATACATTATAAGTAACGTGCTTTTACGTGAGCAGGCATGTGCTGGGTTTGTTTTTGTATTAATTCATCAAGTAAATTATAAAGTGGGGCAGGGTTTAACTGTTCAATAAGCTGTAAACTATGTGCAACGGCCTCAAGCGTTGACAAGCTATCTGCGCGGGGAGCTTTACGTATTGTGTAACGATTTTTAGGTAAATTAGCAAAGCTTACAGTTTTAAATCGTTGCAGTAGCGAGCTTAGTTGTAAAATTTTATAGGCTTTTTTCCACGTACCATCAATAACAATTAAGTGCGTAATAGGCTGTAGTGTGTTTAGCGCGCCGTTATTATCTAAATTTATAGCTTGCTCGTTAGGGTAAAGTAAAACGGTTGAACTGGCAGGTAGGGCGCTAAGCTGCGCAAAGTCGTTATTACTTTCGCCTTTGATTATTTGGCAATCAGTTAGGCATAAATTTAATAGTTTAGCGGTGTTTTTTGTTACCTTTTCTTCACTAGGGTGCTGTAAAATAATCACTTTTACTTTATTGTGAATAGAGGTTACAGCACTGCAAATACAAGTATTAAGTGCGAACAAACAAAAATTACACAGTGGGCGAGCCATTTAAACTACTTTTGGTAAAGGTATATTATGAGTAATTATACATTTATAAGGTAATTAAGTTGGATTTTTTTACGCTTAGCTATAGAGTGTTGTAGATTAAAGTTAATTAAGTATAGATTGTTTTTAAGGGTTAAAATATGACAGAAGTAAGTATTAACGAAGCAGCATTAGAGAGTATGGAATCGTTATTAGGTGAGCAATTTGCAGCTACTCTCGACTTTTGTTGTGTAGAATTTGAGCGTTTAGGCTCAGAAGTGTTGGCCACAATTGGGCAAGACAAAGAAGCATCGGTGCGCCACGCCCATAGTTTAAAGTCGAATGCGGCTCAGTTTGGTGCCGATAGCTTAGCCGCAGTAGCGGGTGAAATTGAACAAAGTTTAAATAACGATAACTTAGCTCAAGCCACTGCTGCATCAGCGCAGTTAATGACGCAAGTAACGCAATCTCAAACGCTATTAAATAACTGGTTGGCATCACGTTAAACAGATAAGTAAAGGCGTAGGTTTAGGCATTAAACATGAATTTATTTCAGTATTAAGTTACTAAATTGACTAGTGTTTTACGTCTTTACTAAGTTATTCTAAGGGTATTCGTGCCCTTTAGAGGTAGTAATGTCAGAAATTAAAAAGAGTCATAAATTAGACGGTGTCTGTTATGACATTCGCGGCCCTGTTTTAGTCCAAGCTAAAAAAATGGAAGACGAAGGCCAAAAAGTTTTAAAGCTAAACATTGGTAATCCGGCTGCGTTTGGCTTTGATATGCCAGAAGATATGCACCGCGATATTATTCGCAATTTATATTCAGCCCAAGGTTATTGTGATTCTAAAGGGCTTTATTCGGCGCGAGTGGCTATTTATCAGCATTATCAACAACGTGGTTTATATAATTTAGATGTAGATAACATTTATATTGGCAATGGCGTTAGCGAACTGATTCAAATGGTTACGCAGGCATTGTTAAATAATGACGATGAAGTGCTGATCCCCGCTCCCGATTATCCTCTGTGGACCGCTGCAGTTAAGCTCTCTGGTGGTAATCCGGTGCATTATTTATGTGACGAAGAGCAAGATTGGTTTCCGGATATTGCGGACATAAAAAGTAAAATTACTTCTAAAACCAAAGCATTAGTATTGATCAATCCAAATAACCCTACAGGGGCTGTGTATAGCGATGATTTACTGCAGCAGTTAATCGACATAGCACGTGAGCACAAGTTACTACTGTTAAGTGATGAAATTTACGAAAAGATTTTATACGACGGTATTACGCATAGCTCAATTGGTGCATTGTGCGACGACGTGCCTATTATTACCTTTAACGGTTTAGCAAAAACGTACCGTGCTGCGGGCCTAAGAATGGGCTGGATGGTGTTAAGTGGGCGTACGTCGGTTATGAGTGACTTACGCAAAGGCCTAGAAATTTTATCATCTATGCGTTTGTGCGCTAACGTGCCTGCTCAATATGCCATTCAACAAGCATTGGGCGGAGTACAATCAATCGACAACCTAATTAATCCAGGCGGGCGTTTGTATGTACAGCGTGATATAGCGTGGCGCGGGCTAAATGCAATAGAGGGTATTAGCTGCGTAAAACCAAAAGGTGCCTTATATGCTTTTGCTAAAGTAGATACCGCGCGCTTTAATATTAAAAGCGATGAGCAAATGATGTTTGATTTACTCAAAGCTGAGAAAATATTACTGGTGCATGGCCGTGCATTTAACTGGCCTGAGCCTGATCATTTTAGATTGGTGTTTTTACCCAACAAAGATGACCTAACGGATGCAATGACTAAAATGCAACGCTTTTTTAAAGATTATCAACAAGCCTAACTTTTAAAACATACAAAAAAACGAGCCAATTTAGGCTCGTTTTTACTTATGCTAAAGTTAATATAATTGCTATTAATAGGCTTTATCAACACGTACGCTGTTATCGTTTAAATACACCAGCCTTACACTATCGCCTTTGCTAAAGCGCATTGATTGGTCTTGATTTTGAACCACCATAAATTGGTCGCCATTTTCAACTTGTATTAATAACTCTACCAAACGAGTTTGTTGGTAATGGCTTTTTTGCTGTTGATTATGCGCTACATTGCCGCCAATCACTGAACCCAAAATAGTAGCAACGGTACGCCCGCTACCACCGCCAAACTGATTACCAACAACACCGCCAAGCAAAGCACCGCCAAATGTTTTCCAACCACTACTTTGATCTTGTACTAGCTCTTGCTCAGTAATATTACGCACTGATTGCACATCGCCAAATAGCACTTGTTGTACTGCTACTGCTTTATTACGCTCGTAATTAGCCAATGCAGGTGCACTAATTGTAAGTAATGCACACATTAATACAGTAATCGCTTTCATAATTAACTCCTATTGACTACCAGCCAAAGGTTGATTTTTCTTTCGTTTTACGAATTTCTGTTTCGTCAGCCCATTCAACTAAGCCACTTTCCATATCCATTAAACGCATGGTAAATTTATAGTATACGTCTGATTTGTCAGCATTAGATTTAACTATGCTTGATAAGTTGCCGTACAGCATATACTGCGCCCCAATTTGTTTACCAAATGCCACAGCCGTCGTGGGGTTAACTAATGCATCTTCGTTTTGAAATTTAAGTTGCTCACGTATAGCTTCAACTCGGGTCATATCAACAAATCTAAATTTTCCGCTACGCAGTAACTGAGTTGAAATAGAGTCGGTGATTGATTCGGTATCAATGTGCTCGCTGGTTTTGTTTTTAATTCTTTCAACAAATACCACAGGGCGTTTATTGGCGGTCATAGTGCCAACTACCGCAGAGCTTAATAGTGAATCGGTCATTTGGCTGGCTACTTTTTGTAAATCGGTAGAGCCAAAGTTAATGTCAGTGGTTTCTACGGCTTGTGCGTCGCCATAACTAACTACTGCTTTATTTGCACAACCACTTAATACTAATGCACTTAAACCAATAAGCGCGTAAGTTGAAGCTGTTTTGAATTTTTTACGTATGATCATTGTTATTTCCTTTATTCTTTAAATTCTTGCGCATCGGTAGACACTTCTCTTACTGCTAATGAGAAGGTAACTGCATCTGGGCTGGGTGCTAAGCCTGGTAATTGTGTTTGTGCAAAGCCAAATAAGGTAATTGCTTGCCAAGGGGAGTGATTACCCTTAATAACAAAGCCGTCTTTGTCGTACCAGTTAAATTGATACTGTAAGTATTGCGACTTTTTATATTGGCTTGCTAAGGTAACTACCACGTCAGTTAATTGGTTTGTTTGACGTGTTTTTACGTCACTAATAGCCAGTTTTTCACCAAGCTCTGGGTTATCAACACGTAGTTGCTGATTAAATGTTTTATTACCTTGCTCAATTGCTATACCCGATGTGTCTGGTTTGCCAGCACAGGCACTGAGTATTAAAACCGCAAATAATGGCATTATGTATCTCATAATCGCTCCTAGAGTTGTACTACATGATAATTAAAGTAGTTATTTATAGAGGTTAGATAAATTAAGGTTAACCTTTGCTTACTAACGGTAAAATTTATTGGCGCTTGCGTGCCTATGGTTAATGAATGCGCGCCGCTGTTTAAGCTACTTCGCGCCACACTTATTTGATTTGGTAGCGTGAGCCAACTGCGTGTATCGGCCTGCTCAGAGGCTAAGTTATAAATGTTCGCAATTATATTACCTACGTCTCCGGTGCTACGCGCCAGTTCGGCTCGTACTTTTTCTTTGGCAACTAAACGCAGTATTTGCCGCGCTATTTTGGCAGGTATTTGATCTTCTAACGTTTTAGCAGCCAGTGACTCTATGTGCACTAGCGGGCTTAATACTAAGTTTTGGGCATTAATACTGATGTTATTAATGCTGCGAACATAGGCGTTGTCTTTATAAACTGGCATGGCTAAGCTATAAAAACGTGCATTACCACTAGAAGTAAAAATAGGTAAACGTAATTTAAATTCGTGTTGTTTAGGCACTAAGCCTTGTTCAAATAATATAACGACTTCGCCTTGTTCAGACGGTATATTTGCTGCCTCACCAAAGCGCTTTTTAAAGTCGCTTAAGTCTTGATCAAAGCCTTGTTTTTTAGCAAGGCGAAGTACATCACGTTGCAAATAAATATTGTTGGGTTGTATTTCGAGTGCTTTTTTATAGTCAATGTAAGCATCATCATACTGTTTACTGCTTTGGTACAATAAAGCGGATAAATAAAAAGTATAAGCATTTTGAAAGCCATTTTTAACGTCTCGGGTAACCTTGCTCATACTAGGATAATGCTGCTGCGCTTCTTTTGTTGCGGAATCTAGCGCTGCCTGATTTTGAATAAGTGCGTCTACTTGTACTTTATTAGCCCGTCTAACTTCAACTAATGCACCTTCAACATCATTTTTATATACGTAATTAAGCGCTTTATAGCTATGCAGCATGCTCATTTCATAAGGGGCAGGTATATAAGTAATGGCCGAGTCGTTGGTAAATAAAGCATTACTTTGTTCAAGCCCACTACTGAGCTGAACTTTGGCAGCCTCGCGCTTGTTTTGTACTTGTTGATAAACGTTTTCAAATTGGCTTTGTGCATCGGCTTGCATATTAGCTAAGTCGGCTAGGCGCGCTTGCTCTAACTGATTAAGTAAGTAGCTACTGTGCATACTACTATTTTTAGCAATAAGCGACTGCGCTTGTGCTATGTTGTTACTCTCTATTGCTTGTCTTACAGGGGTTACTTGAGTCGCATAGTCATTAAATAGATCGCTAAATCCTATGGTACTACAACCACTTAAAATAAAACAAAAACTAAATATTAAGCTACGGCGCACTGAGCACTCCTTTAAATTTACTTAATAAGATTAACATACACCCATTAAAAAAATATGTGAAATATTGTAAAAAAGCGTAGCATAACTGCCGAGCAGTGAACGAAGCGTTAATCGTATTAATATCGCACTGTTATTATAATAACTAAATCTAAAAACCACTGAATTGACAGTGTTAAACTGTATTTATTTTAGCTAAGGATTGTTTTTGAAAACAACGTTGTACACTTTAAGTGCTTTAATTGCGTTTGCCGCTAATTCTTTATTATGCAGAATGGCGCTAGCACAAGGGTATATAGACGCATGGAACTTTACTGTTATTCGCTTACTTAGCGGGGCTGTATGTTTAGCCATTATTATGCTGCTTTATACTAATACTACAAAACGTAACGGCACGTTTAATAGCGAAATATTAAAAGATACAGGAAGCTGGCGAAGCAGTATTAGTTTGCTGGTTTATGCATTGTGTTTTTCCATCGCGTATATAGAGCTTGATACCGGCACTGGTGCACTTATTTTATTTTCCGCAGTACAACTTACTATGATTGGCTGGGGAATTTATAATAAAGAGCAATTAAGCCTATTACAATGGTTGGCATTTATAAGCGCTTTTGCCGGCTTTGTTTATTTAATGTTGCCCTCTGCTGCAATACCTTCATTATTTGGAGCGACCCTTATGGCCATTAGTGGCATAGCGTGGGGTGTGTATAGTATACGAGGTAAAGCTTGTGTATCACCACTGAGAACCTCTGCATTTAACTTTATTCGCAGCTTAGTTGCTTTGCCTATATTGCTAATAATAGGCATGGGGTATATAAAAAGTATCCGCATAGAAGGGGTGTTACTTGCATGTGCCAGTGGCGCAATAGCTTCAGGTATTGGTTACAGTATTTGGTATACGGCAATGCCAAGATTAAAAAGCACCCAAGCAGCAGTGGTGCAGCTATGTGTACCTGTGCTTGCTGCCATTGCAGGCGTGGTGTTTTTATCTGAGCAGTTAACTGTGCAATTTATAGTTGCCAGCAGTGTTATTTTGGGCGCAGTACTGGTATTTACGCTCAATAAAAAACAGTTTGCTAAACAGGGCTAACGTTAATTATAAAGCGCTCATAAAGCATGGGTAAGTTGGCTAAAATAGCCTCTTTGGCTAATAAGTCACTATTACTTATACACTCATACAGCACTGGCAGGCTAAGCATATTAACCAGTAATTGCGACTGCTTAATATGGCTAATATGCCAAAGTTCGGGGGCTACACCACCTAAGTCATGCTGATAAGGCCGATAAAATCCAAACATTGCTAAGTTAGCATCTAGCCAGTCGCTCAGTGGTGCAAATGGGCCACTATGTTGATATTCTTCGGGCGTGAGTTGCAACTGGTAATCATCACTCACTGCCGCTTTATCAAACACATCTAAATCTGTTCCTAAATGATGTCTACTTGCGCCAGGCAGTGCAGAGTAGAGCATAATGGCAATACATTTATCTATATCGCTTAAGCCATCTAACTCAACAACTTGCTGTTGTTTATTATAAACAGGGCGTGCACCTGAAAATTTAGCATTGAAAATAGCCGCTTGGCGGTTAAAGTCACGAAAGCTGGAGGCGATTGTAAGCTCAAACCCTGCTGCTTTTGCGGCACTTTGCAGTGCTAAAAAATCATTAACGATATTGCAGTGCAAACGATGATTTTGAATTTGGGTTAAATGTGTATCACTTTGTCCTGTAATACACATTGTGGTTATTTTTTTTGCGTTCATTACGTTAGTAGGTTTTCTAAAATTTGCTCGTAAATATCGCACAGTGCAATTAAGTCATCGGTACTTACACATTCATCTACTTTATGAATAGTGGCATTGCGCGGGCCAAGCTCAATTACTTTAGCGCCGGTTTGAGCAATAAAACGCCCGTCAGATGTACCGCCCGTTGTTTCTAGGTTTGTTGTTAAACCGGTTACCGATTTGATTGCCTTTACTGTGGCGTCAACCAGTGGGCCGTGCTCTGTTAAAAACGGTTGGCCGTTTACAATCCAGCTTAATTCATAATTTAAATTATGCTGTTGTAAAATAGCGTTAACGCGTTGTTGTAATTGCGCATGAGTAACTTCAGTACTAAACCTAAAGTTAAACTGTACTTCTAACTCGCCGGGGATCACATTACCGGCCCCGGTGCCGCCATTTATATTTGAAATTTGAAAACTAGTGGCGGGGAAGTACTCGTTACCGTGATCCCATACTGTTTGGCTTAGCTCAGTGAGTGCTGGGGTAGTTAAATGAATAGGGTTTTGCGCTAACTGCGGGTATGCCACATGCCCTTGTATACCTTTCACCGTTAAAAAACCAGTAAGTGAGCCTCGGCGTCCATTTTTAACTACATCGCCTAATACATCACGAGATGAAGGCTCGCCAACTAAACACATATCTATCTTTTCACCGCGCGCTTCTAAGGTGTCAATTACCCGAGTAGTGCCGTTTATAAATGGGCCTTCTTCATCTGAAGTAATTAAAAAAGAAATAGAGCCTTTATGGTCTGGGTGCTTTGTTACAAAACGCTCAGTAGCAACCAGCATAGCAGCCAATGAGCCTTTCATATCGGCTGCACCGCGCCCGTGTAATAAACCATTTTCAACTAGGCCAGAAAATGGCGGGTACTGCCAGTTTTTTTCAGGACCAGTGGGAACTACGTCGGTGTGCCCGGCAAAGCAAAAATGTGGCGATTGCGTCCCTTTACGTGCCCAAGTATTTAAGGTATCAGTAAAAAATAACGATTCGATGTTAAAGCCAACTGCTTGCAATCTATCGTTCATCATTTGTTGGCAGCCAGCATCTTCAGGTGTTACCGACTCGCGTTGTATTAAGGCTTGCGCTAGAGCGATTACGTCATCTGTCATTATTTAAAAATCTCATCGTATTGTGCTGCTTTAAAACCTAAGTGGTACTCGTTGTTATTAACCAATACAGGGCGTTTTATCATTGCAGGTTGCTCAACTAATAACGGTATCGCTTTTTCTTTAGTTAAGCTTTGTTTTTCATCATCGCTTAAAGCGCGATAAGTGGTGCCACGCTTGTTTACAAGCTGCTCCCAATCAAGTTTATCAGCAAAGTTACTAATCATACTCTCGTTTACGCCATCTTTGCGATAGTCATGAAAAGTAAACTCAATGTTGTTATCGGTTAAGTATTTTTTAGCTTTTTTTATAGTGTCGCAATTGCTTATGCCGTAAAGGGTGATCATAAATCTACTTCTTTTTAATAATAGTTAATAAAGTATCGACACCCGCATTTACCTGCGAGTGTGAAAAGTGAAATGTACCTAGGCTGTGGCCATTGAGCAAAATTAAGCTTGCTAGCATAGGTGTGTCAAGTTCGCGTAAATCAAAATAAGCAAGGCGTTGGCCTTTACATATTTTGCTACCATTTAACTGAGCTATGTGGGTATGGGTAATGTGTTGCGAACTCAAAATAGTTAAATTAATTAGTACTTTTAGGCCGTTTTTAGCTTGTAAAATAAATTCGGTGCCGGCATTTTTTACTTGCAGCAAAGTGCCATCAAATGGGGCTAAAATTTTATGGTTGCTTAGCTGTACCATAATGCCTGGCCCTAATGTGCCAAAGCGAAAAAGAGGTTCGGGGTGTTCGTTAAGTGCTATTACTTTTCCTGAAAATGGGCTAGTAATATTAATGGCATGACGAGGTAATTTATTTTGAGCTAAATAATCTATTGTTTGCGGTTTCATAAGTCACTCAAAAATTATGTTATAGCCATCTTTTTTTAAAGCGGTAATAGCTAAGTCTACGGTGTGTTTTTTTACTAAGATATAATCGGTATCGTAGGTCGAAATTGAAAATATAGATACCTTAGCTCGCGCCAGTACTCCCGATATATTAGCCATAATTCCTGTTAACGAAAAACCAAGTGGGCCAACAACTTCAAGCGCTTGCCAGTGCTGCTCACAATCTAAGCTATCAATAGTAAAGCTACTGGGGCATACAATTGATAGCTCATCGTGGGTTTTTGAAATAAAAAACAATGCCTGTTTAAACAACGCCACAGGTATGTCGGCATCAACCGCTAAACTGTGGATTGATAAAACAGTGCTATGCAATTGTAATGTTTGTTTTGACATTAAAAGCCCGACGAACAGCAATAACTATAAGGTTATAGTATAGATTATTAACCCTAAATTAAAGCAGTAACAGTAACTAAGCGAGTTGTGGTTACGTTAGCAAAAGTAAGGGTAATTATGTTGTCCACATTTTCTGTGGATAACTGTGGGAATTGTGGCGTATAAGTGGTTTAACATACTGATTATAATGTCTAAAATTATTAGTTTAGAAAAGATCCATTTAGCACTTAATAGCGTATGTATTAATATTGAGGTGAAACCTGTTCATACTAAAAGGCCTTAAAGCATGAGTGATTTTTTACTCATTCAGTGCGTTTTTATGAAAATTCCATATAAAATAATTTGTGTTACACTACAATAATAACAACCAATATTATTGGTAGTGTTGATATTATTGTATGAGGAGTCATGATGCAAAAAAGTGTGATGTCGCAAGTACAAATAGGGCGTGTGTACGCTAAAAAATGGCCAATGCGAAAAGAATTAGCCCCCTTGTTTGCTGAGTTTAAAGTAATAAAGGCGACAGAGTTGGCGATTACGGTAATGCCAATATTAGCCATGCTAACGTTGTTTTTTCAGTTAAATTACCTTGGCTCTGACTTTTTACCGCAAGCAATTGCAAGTGCGCTTTTTTTTATATCGCTCCCTTTACAAGGTTTGTTATGGTTAGGAAAACGAGCGCAAACCGAGCTAGAGCCTGCCATGCAACGTTGGTATAACGAGCTTTATGCTAAAATGGTCGCTAATGGCTATCAAGCACAGCGCAGCGAAAAAAAGCCCCGTTACTTGGAGCTTGAAGAATTACTTAACGATATGTTTGATAAAATGGACAAAACGTTCACTAAAGAGCAATTTTAAGCGCCTGTTGCCTTTATATATGCGCAACAGCTACGCTTTTGTCTCTTGTAAATTGTGTAATATAAAACGATAAGGTGACATTGTGCTCACCTTTTCCTTCGAGCGCTAGCCAGTGCTCGGGTCTGAACTTCCACGCGAATGGTGTCATCATTATTAAGTTTTTAACGTCACTAAAGTTCAAGGTAACTTGCTCAGTGATGAGTGTTTGCGATGTTTGTGTAAACATTGCAGGTACTTCTATTTGTGTATGTTCATTAACACTGGAATAAATATACTCTTTTAACTCTTTTAAATGCTGAGGTCCGGGGCTTGCCACTACGAGTGTTGAACCGGGTTTAGCAAGTCTTGCTAGTTCTTGAGTAAATAATGGTGCGAATACACTGACCAATACATCGGCAAAGTAGCTTTTAAAAGGTGCTTGGCTAATGGATGCCACGCTAAAGTGGCAATTGCTATAGCGTTTTGCCGCATATTTTACCGCCGCCTTCGATATATCAACTCCGTACACAGTGGCTTGAGTATTATTAGCTAAAGCTTGGGTGTAAAACCCTTCACCACACCCTAAATCAATAATATTATTAGCTGCTATGTGACTAATAATTTGGCCAAGTTCGTGCTGTAAAAAAGCATAATAGTTGCGCTCTAAAAAAGCGCGCCTAGCTTGCACCATTTCTAATGAGTCACCAGGTTGTTTTGAGTTTTTTTGCTGTACAGGCAATAAATTTACATAGCCTTCTTTTGCAAAGTCAAAACTATGGTTATTTTCACAGCGAAGCATATTAGCTGTTTTTATTAGTGAGTTGCTACACAGTGGGCAGCTATATTCAAGACTCATGAGCCTAGGTAGTCCTTATCGTAAAAAGTTTTTACCCAATGTGGGCGATAAGTGATCATAATTGTAATAGCCATACCGTTTAACATGGCCTCTGGCAGCCAAATAATAGCGCTTAAGTAAACGTAATTATCTGCTAATTGTTGCCAGCTATACTGACCAATAGCAAGATAAAATAATGCCCCTAAAGCTATTTTTATACAGGCGATAAACCCAGCCGTAATAAACGCACATACAAATATATAAACAAAAAAGTGGCGCGGTAAATACTGATAACTAACAATAAAAGCCAAGTAGCTCAATAAAATAGGGATAAATGCGCCAATAAGCAATTGCACTGGCAGTAACTCAAACTCAATTAAACCAAATGCGGCTAATAGCGCCGTTGCCAGAACACTACTTAAAATAGTTAAACGCCAACCGAGAATAAGTGTAGCTGCAGTAATACCTAAAATATGTAAATCAAGGCCCGTTAAAATGCCTGCTTTAATGCGCCATAAAACAGCAAACACCAGCGCACATGCAAGTACCCCAGTTTGGCGTATGGGTACTTTGTAGAGTGCTTTATAGGTCGCTTTATCAATACTAAATAAGCTTATAGCGATTACAAGGGCCCAAAGTAGCCCTTGCATTGGGAGGCTAAGCATAAGGTTATTTAAATTCAGACCAAATAGGGGCGTGATCCGATGGCTTTTCGATGCCACGTAATTCGTAATCTATACCTGTGTCTATACAACGCGCGGCTAGCTCATGTGTTGCAAGTACAACATCAATTCGCAGGCCTCGGTTATCTAAAAACCCTTTTGAGCGGTAGTCAAACCACGAGTATTGATCGCTGGTTTCTGGGTTTTGCTCTCTAAAGGTGTCTTTAAAACCCCAGTTAAGTAATGTTGCCAGCCATTCACGCTCTATCGGTTGAAAAGAACATTTACCGGTTTTTAACCAACGTTTAGCATTTACTTCGCCAATACCTATATCTAGGCTGGTAGGTGAAATATTAATATCGCCCATTACAATCACGTCTTCATCGGGGGTATGATTTGTTTGCAGGTGGGTCATTAAATCTTTATAAAACTGACGTTTATATGGGAACTTGGTTTCGTGATTAATGTTTTCACCTTGCGGGAAGTAACCATTCATTACCGTTAAATCACGGCCATTGTCTTGCTCTACGGTAACACTGATCATGCGTTTTTGTGATTCTTCAGTATCAGTGGCAAAACCTTTAAATACCGATTTAGGTTCTTTTTTGCATAACATAGCTACGCCGTAATGGGCTTTTTGGCCATGATAATAAACGTGATATCCCATTTTTTGTACATCTTCTAGTGGGAACGCTTCGTCATGAACTTTAATTTCTTGTAGGCCAATAATATCGGGTTGATGTTTGTCGATAATAGCTTGTAATTGATGAAGACGCGCACGCAGACCATTGATATTGAAAGAAATCACTTTCATAGCATATACCTTAAAATTGGTTCTATATAATGCGTTAAATTATATCAGTAAATACACTTACATAACACGCCCGAAACGAGGAAGTTATTGGCTGAACTTTTAAGTGTAAAAACACCCGTTGTTATGTCCGGTATTACACCAAGGCTTTTTGCAAGAATTACAAGGCATGAAGCAAAGCTTTCATTACTATAATGCGCTACGTTAGTTTTTTTACTTGTATTTTTGTTTTAACCAATTGATTTTAAATGGTTAAGGTTTATGGCATTTAACTTGTATTAGTTAAAGTGACATAAATTAACTACAAGGATACGTCTTATGAAAAAGTTAACATTAGCCTCTACTATTTTAGCAACGTTAAGCTTAGCAGCTTGTGCATCTAACCAAGGGTTAGATAAAATTGATAGTGACTTTGCAAGTTTAGATAACGATAGTGATGGTTTTATTTCGAAAGTTGAAGCCGATGACGATAATATTTGGCAACACTTTTCAAATATTGATACCAATATGGACAATCAAATAAGTCGCAATGAATTTAATGCGTACATGCAATTAAATACCGGAAAAGTTGCCACAGACAGTGATGTAAGCGAATCAGCATTTAAAGCAGATATTGCTAAATTTGATAAAATACAAAGCAGTTTCTCGAGTTTAGATAACGATAAAAGTGGCTATATTTCGGTTGAAGAAGCAGACGATGATGATATTTCAAATCACTATGGCTACATGGATGTAAATAAAGACAAACGTGTTAGCAAACGTGAATTTGTAACTTACATAAAAAAATATGGCAATGCAGTCGCTGAAGACGACGCACTTAAAAGCGCCAATAACAGCTAAGCACACTATTTTAAAGTGTGAGAAAGGAGCCAGTGCTGAGCACTGGCTTTTTTTGTAGCTTTGATTTACTAAATTGCTCGATATGTTTTCCTACTTTGCTGTAGTTCTGGCATAATAGTTGGCTGTGTGTGTTTATTAGTTTAAGAGCGTTTATGGTGGGTCGGCGAGTTAGTGATGAGCAATTAATTGAGATCATTGAAGCGGCGATTTTTGTTGCTGACAAACCGTTAAGTAAACGTCATCTAAAGGATGTTGTTTTAGCCGATTTAGCAATATCTATGGCACGTATAAACGATGCAATAACAGCAATACAAACACATTTTCAGACCCGTGGTATTCGTTTGGTAGAAGTAGGCAGTGGTTATCGTTTTCAGGCATGTAGTAGCTTAAGCTCTTGGCTAAGTAATTTATGGCAAGAACGCGCGCCCAAATATTCGCGTGCTTTGCTCGAAACGTTATCGCTAATTGCTTATAGGCAACCAATTACACGCGCCGAAATAGAACAAGTGCGTGGTGTTACTACGGGTTCAAATATTATTAAAACACTACTCGAAAGAGAGTGGATTAAAGTGGTAGGTCACAAAGAGGTGCCGGGTAAGCCGGCGCTATATGCGACTACTAAACAATTTTTAGATTATTTTTCGATAACAGGTTTAGATAATTTACCTGCCTTGCCAGAGCAACAGCAAAGTAAAATTAACCAGTTATTAAGTGATCCTTCTGTGAGAGAACCATCCGAATGAGTGTTATACAAGGTGAAAAGTTACAAAAAGTCCTAGCCCGTGCTGGCGTAGGCTCACGCCGTGAAATGGAAAAATACATTGACGCAAACCGCGTTAGCGTTAACGGAAAAGTGGCTAAATTAGGCGATCGTGTTGAAGAAACAGATTCAATTCGTGTTGATGGCCATACGGTAAAAATTGAAGAAAAAGCGGATAGAATTTGTCGCGTAATAATGTATAACAAGCCTGAAGGTGAGTTAAGCACGCGTAAAGATCCTGAAGGTCGTCGTACTGTATTTGACCGCCTCCCTCGTATTGATGGCGAGCGCTGGATTGCGGTTGGCCGATTAGATATTAATACCGCAGGCTTGATGTTGTTTACTAACGATGGTGAATTAGCAAACCGACTTATGCACCCAAGTTACGAAGTTGAACGTGAATACTCAGCCCGTGTATTTGGTGAAGTAACCAAAGAAACCATTAAAAATTTAACCCGTGGTGTTGAACTTGAAGATGGCCCAGCAAAGTTTCTTACGGTTAACCCTATGGGCGGCGAAGGTATAAACCGTTGGTACAATGTAACGCTTAATGAAGGACGTAACCGAGAAGTTCGTCGTTTATGGCAATCACAAGAGGTGGAAGTTTCTCGCTTAATTCGTATTCGTTACGGTAAATTAGAGCTTGATAAGCGCGTACCACAAGGTGGCTGGATTGAATACGACCTAGACACAGTAAACTATTTACGTAAAACAGTTAAGTTAGGACGTGAAACACAAACTAAGCTTTCTGTAATGCCTGAAAAACGTAAAGATAAGCGTGCCAAAATAAACCAAATACGTAAAGCGGTTAAAAAGCATAATCAACGTGTTAAACCAACTAAACGTAAGTAACCTGCTATTTAGTTAAATTAGTTAGACATTAAAAAAGCCGCTCAAAATTTTGAGCGGCTTTTTTTGTATCTACATTAGAGTAATAGCTATTTTTTTACTTGAGCGTCAAGCGACTCGCCATTTACATTACTCGAATCATCACTCATTAAATATAAGTAAGTAGGCATTAAGTCTTCAGGTGTTGCAAGTTTATCTCGGTCTTCACCAGGATAAGCACTAGCGCGCATTGAAGTGCGTGTAGCACCAGGGTTAATACAATTAATACGTATATTGGTTTTACCGACTTCACATGCCCATGTTTGCATCATGCCCTCTACAGCAAATTTCGAAATAGCATAAGGCCCCCAAAATTCGCGACCTTTACGGCCCACGCCAGATGATGTAAATACTACAGATGCATTTTTAGATTTGCGCAGTACAGGAAACAGCGCTTTAGTGATCATAGCTTGCGCGGTGACATTAACCTTCATTATGTTTTCAAAGGTTGACGAGCAAAAGTGCTCAAGTGGTCCTAACGTGCCTAAAATGCCCGCATTATTTAATAAACCATCAAGGCAGCCAAATTGAGACTCTATAGTGGCGGCCAGATCGCGGTAGTTTTGCTTAGTTGCGCCTTTTAAATCCATAGGGACTATTGCCGGTTGTGGATAACCTGCTTTAACAATTTCATCATAAACACATTCTAGTTTATTAGTTGTTTTGCCTAATAAAATAACAGTTGCGCCGTATTTAGCGTATGTAATTGCAGCTACTCGGCCAATTCCATCACCTGCGCCGGTGATTAAAATAACTTTATCTTTAAGTGCATTTTCAGCAGCTTGATAGGTGTTCATAAATGTACCCATGGATGAATTTTTTTTGATTTTAACATAGCAAAACATTAAGTAATCGAATTTATTGTAAATTTAGGTGGCGAAAGTAGAAAGTTTACGTTAAGTTTAACTGGTCTAATGTCTCATTAATAAACTGATTACATTGTTTTAACTTAATATACTTAATAAACACACTATAAAAATAAGATATGTGCGGAGCCAACAATATGAAAAAAATGCTACTCTCACTCTCGGTTACAGCTGCTCTTGCAGGTTGTGGCGGCGGAGAAACGCTAGAAGATGTTAAAAACGATTCGGTTACAGTTATCCCAAAGGCGACGGTAAAGTTTGATCCCGCTAATGGGGTTATATCTGTACCCAATGATTTATTAATGAGCGGTACCCAAGATGGTACTTTAAATATTCCTGGGGAGTTAAATGACGCTAATGTGTCTATTCCTCGTGCTGCTTATGCTAACCCTCAACTTGCACTGGGTGCGCTTGATGGCTGGTCTACTCAAGTTCCTTTTAAAATAGATTTAACTTTCCCACCAAATGTAAGCCTAGATGCCACCTCTGCAGGTACACCAGGTTCAGTACGTATTTTTGAAGTAATAATGGGAGCAAGTTTAACCGATGAACAATGCTCACAAGCACCTGCAGGTGCTGCCTGTAAACTAGTAGGTGAGTTGCAATTTGGTGTTGACTTTATCACCCAAGCATCTGGTGATGCGGTGGCGGTTATTCCACTTAAGCCATTTAAAGCCGGCAGCTCTTATATTAATGTATTAACCACAGAGCTTAAAGACTCACAGGGGCGTGCTATTGAGCCGTCATCTACTTACGCTACAGTAAAACAAGAAGCGCCATTAATTACGCCATCGCAACTAGCGCTACAGGGGGCTGTTAATAGCTACGAAAATGTAGTGGTTAGTTCAGGCAATATTACTAAAGATGAGATTATTTTTTCTGCTGCAATGACCATGCAATCGGCAGGCCCAGTGCTTGGTACAATTAAAAAGTTATTAGCAGCGAGCCTACAAAATCCAAATTTACCGACACCAGCAATTACTGTACCTAATCAGCCAATGGTAAATGTGCAGCAAGTATTTCAATCACAAGGTGTTGCTGTGAGTGATGCCTTTAAAGGTGTGCAATACCAAAAAGGTAGCATTATGTTGCCTATGTATTTAGGTACGCCTACAGGTAAAGATATTAGCGATTTAAACGACACTTATTGGCAAGGCATGTGTGATAACGCAGTTGCTGTATTGGGTTATAAAGCACAAGCAGGTGCTGCATTTCCTACTGATCCAATTAGTGAAAATGACGGCGCATGTGCCGCATTAAGCGATGGGAAATTACGTGATTTAGGGTTAGATAGCACGCGTCATTTAACCAAATATAACTCTATTCCTAAAGTGCAAAGTATGGCCAATGTGCCAGTGCAAGTAACTAAACCTATTTTGCCTATAATTAATGGTGTACGTGCAAGTTTAGAATTAGCACCTATTGCTATGCCTGAAAGTGGCTGGCCTGTAGTTATTATGCAGCACGGTATTACTACTAATAAAGAAACTATGTTGACATTAACGGCGCAGCTTTCTATTCAGGGTTTTGCCACAATTGCAATTGATCACCCGCGCCATGGCGAGCGAGGAATCGACGTAGATGCTGACGGTATCGATGATTTTAATGCAACCACAGGTTCGGTACTTAGTTATATGAACCTAAGCTCACTGCTTGTTGCCCGTGATAGTTTACGCCAATCAAGCGCCGACTTATTAGGCTTGCGTCTTGGTCTAAACTTTATTAATGATACAACTATAAACAGTAAAGATGTGACTTATGTTGGTCACTCACTGGGTTCAATTGTAGCGCCGGCGTTTATTGCCCAAGCAAATAGCCCAATGGCTGAAACACTTGACCCACTGTTTAACGTTAATACAGTTGCGCTTGCAAGTGGCGGCGGTGGTATTGCCAGTTTCTTACTAGAATCACCTGCGTTTGGCCCATTTATTCAAGGTTCGGTGTTATCACAAGCAGGTACAACCGAAGCAACGGAGTTTAATGCATTTTTACAAGGTGATGCAATTTCTAACTGCGGTGTGTTACTGCCAAATATGCAAGACTTCCTATCATGTGGTTACACCGAATATGCAACGGCTTTAACTATGGCTGGCGAAACGGGTAAGCTGGCAAATATTAAAGGCGTAATGACACAATTTGCTTTTGCAGCGCAAACTGCACTAGATAGTGGCGACCCAACTAATTATGCCGCAACCGTTAAAGCACTCGAAACGCCTGTATATATGAACGTGGTAGTGGGTGATGGCGCAGGCAATAAGTCAGATCAAGTTATTCCTCCAAGTGTTGCTAGCAATCCGCTTGCAGGTAGTTTACCACTGGCCAACTTTATGGGCTTAGAAACAGTGAGCACCTCACAAGCACCTAGTGCCACGCCGTCTAGCTATTTAGTTAAATTTACTAAAGGGCATCATGGTTCAGTATTAACACCAGCGCCTAGCGAAGAGGCGGGTTCGGATGCTGCAGGTAGCTTAGCTGCTAACTCTGAAATGCAATTGCAAATTGCAACTTACTTAGCCGCTCGTGGTCGCTTGTTGTTAATTACAAATAGTGATGTTGTGACCGATTAATAGCTTACAACGCAATTAAGTAACCAAAGCCACTGTTTAGTGGCTTTTTTTTGTTAAAAAGCATGCTAAATTAGCTGAAATTTATAAATGGAGAAAAGTGTTGGAATTTTTATACGAATACGGTTTGTTTTTCGCTAAAACGGTTACTTTTGTTATTGCTATAGCCATTATTTTAATGCTGATAGTTGGTGCGGCAGTTAAGCCAAAAGCTAAAAAGGGTGAAATACAAATAGATAATATATCTGAACAACTAGATAATATTAAACAAAGCTTTTTACACAATACTTTAGGTAAAAAAGAACTTAAAGCACATCAAAAAAAGCTTAAGGCAGACAATAAAAAAAATGACAATAAAGAGCCAAAACCACGATTATATGTGGTTGATTTTATAGGCAGTATGGATGCACATGAAGTAGAGAGTTTAAGAGAGGAAATAACCGCTATTATTTCTATTGCTGATGCGAGCAAAGATAAAGTACTGATTCGTTTAGAAAGTGGTGGTGGGGTAGTTCATGGTTATGGGCTGGCAGCTTCACAGTTACAGCGCATTAAAAATGCAGGTATACCTTTGAGTGTTGCTATAGATAAAGTGGCAGCAAGTGGTGGTTATATGATGGCTTGTGTTGCTGATGAAATTATTGCAGCGCCATTTGCTATTGTAGGCTCGATTGGCGTAATAGCGCAGATACCTAACTTTAATAAAATATTAAAGAAAAACGATGTGGAATTTGAGCAAATAACCGCAGGGGAGTTTAAACGCACCCTTACTTTATTTGGCGAAAATACTGATAAAGCGCGTGAAAAATTTCGTGAAGAAATTGAGCAAACTCATGGTTTATTCAAAACTTTCGTAAGCACACAGCGCCCAAGTTTAGATATAAGCTCAGTGGCTACAGGTGAGCATTGGTTTGCAACTCAAGCAATTGAGAAAGGCTTAGTGGATGTTATAAAAACCAGTGATGATGCCTTGCTTGAACAACAAGATGAGCGCCAAATTTATAAGATTAAATATAAGATTAAAAAAGGTTTAAGTGACAAGTTAGCACTTGGTTTTAGTAGTGCAGTTAATAAGGCCGGGGTTAATTTAGTTTCTAAGTTTAAATCATTAAACCCATAAATAGTGGATTACTTTAAGCTTAATTAGCTTTGGCCAATAAAAAACCCTTGAACTAATCAAGGGTTTTTTTAATGCGAAGTTATTTATTAACTCATAGGTTTACTTATGTTTTCTAAATCTTTCGCTGCATTAGGGTCATTATAAATAGACTCATCTAACTGACCTTCAGACTTAGCAACCACACAGGTAACCATACAGTCACCCGTAATATTAACTGCAGTGCGGGTCATATCTAGTAATCTATCTACACCAATAATTATTGCAATCCCCTCTACTGGTAGGCCAACTTGATTAAGTACCATAGCTAACATAATTAAGCCAACACCCGGTACGCCGGCTGTGCCAACAGACGCTAGCGTAGCCGTTAAAATTACCATTAAGTAATCAGAAATGGTTAAATCAACACTAAACACTTGTGCAATAAATACAGTGGCAACCCCTTGCATAATGGCAGTGCCATCCATGTTTATGGTTGCACCTAGTGGAATAGTAAATGAAGCGACAGAGTTATTAACCCCGAGTTTTTTAGTGGCTGTTTCAAGAGTAATTGGCATAGTTGCACTTGAGCTTGAAGTACTAAAACCAAATAAACAAGCGTGTTTCATTTTCTTTAAAAAAGTTACAGGGTTTAAACCCGTCAATAGTTTTAATAACAAACTGTAATTTACAAACGCATGTAATAATAAAGCGGCAACCACTACAAAAAAGTACTTAGCCAAGCTAACAATTAAGTTTAACTCTATGGTGGTAAATAACTTTGCCATTAAGAAAAACACCCCGTAAGGCGCAACGTTCATTAACAAAGTAACTAGTTTTAAAATTACCGTATTTAGGTCTTCAAAAACAACGGCTACGCGTTTTCCTGCATTACCACTAAGTGCCATAGCAATACCAAACAGTAATGCGAAAACAATAACTTGTAGCATATTACCTTTTGCCATAGCTTCAAAAGGGTTGGTTGGAAACATATCTATAATAACGCGCGCTAAGGTAGGTGCCTCAGATACGTCGTAACTTGCATCTGTTGGCAAATCAATACCCACGCCAGGGCTAAACAGTAAAGCCAAAGTAATAGCCAGAGTAATAGCTAAGGCTGTGGTAATTAAATATAAACCAATTGATTTACCACCCAAACTGCCTAATTTTTTAGGATCGCTTAAGCTACATGTGCCACACACTAAAGATACAAATACTAAAGGAACAACCAGCATTTTTAAGCTGGCAATAAATATTTGCCCACCAATGTGAAAAATCCCATCAACAAAAAAAGCTTTAATTGGCAAAGAGAATAACCCAAGTGGTATTAGGTAATCGTCTTCACCAGCTAATATAGCTTGAAATAAAAAGCCTACGGCAATACCTAGTGCCATGCCTATCATTATGCGAGTTGTTAAGCTCATTGAACGTATTTTCGACATATTCCCAATCTATTTTTTATAAATTTGGCACAGCCTACCAGCATGTAAATATTTATACAGAAAAATTTATTAATAATTTAAATTTTTTATCAAAGAAAGTATCAAAAAACTGTGATTTTAGACTAGGTTATAGGTTAACATGAGGTAAACAATATAAAGTTAATAATAATAACGCTAGGGAGAGGTTTATGCCTTTAACACGACTGCTAAGCATTATGATGCTCAGCTTTTTTATCACAGCTTGTGGTGGTGGTGGCTCACTTGAAAAGGAGGGCAGTATAGGTGATGGTAACGGAGGAACAACACCTGATGTACCCACCTACGCCGTTACGCTTCAAGGCTACTCCCAAGAGGATGGCAGTGCATCGAATACTGTTACAGCGGCCTCTGCGCTAGATTTACGGGCTACACTAAAACGAGATGGTGAAGTGGTTGCCGGTAAACGAATTACTTTTACTCTGGTTGACGATATTGGTGGTTTGAATCCTTTGTCAGCACTTACACAAAATGACGGTATTGCTACCGTGGAATTAACTGCAGGCGTTGATGCCGGAGCCGGTGAAGTTACTGCGTCATACATTGTTGATGGTGAGAGTTATGAGGGGAGCTTTGCTTTTCAATCAACAGGAGGTCAGGGCGACGATACTGGCGTGTCTGGTTCCACCACGCTAACGGTCAATATTGTTGATAAGATAGGTGAAAAGTTTTCAGACACTAATCCAGTCACTGCAATTAATCCAGGCACAGTAATAGCTACGTTACAAAATGATGGCGTAGCACTAAGTGAACAACTGATCACGTTTACAACTAAATTTACTGGTAAAATCACTCCAGACCTTGGTACTGCGATTACAAATAGCGCAGGCGAAGCACGTGTCACACTCTCTAGTGGTAATTTTAAAGGTGCTGGCCAAGTTGTTGCTAGTTATACATCAAGTAATTCAGCGTCAGTAAGTAATACAGCTGTTTTTTATTCATCGGGTGACTCTGCCCCAATTAACTTGGCACGCTTTTCGGTATCGGTTAAATTATTAACCGGATGTTTGGCTGGCTGGGATGATAATCGAGATGCGGTTAAGCTCGATCCAACTCAAGTTTCATCTGGATGTACAATAGCGAATACTATTTCATCTTCTGAGTTAGGTGAGTTATTTATAGAGGTAACAGATGAACAAAGTGGCGAAGGTACTAAGAGTTCACTAGTAAATATTTCGACTAACTTAGGATCAGTATTGCCCTCTTCTGGTACAGCACTTACCGATAATTTTGGTGTTGCATTACTTAAATTACAACCAGGAAATACAGGTGGTGCAGGAACTGTAACAGCGAGATCGTTAGGTGAAAGTGCAGCCATTAACTTTGCAGTCGGGATTGCAGATTTAACTCTTGAGGTTAACAACGGTTTAAATAAAGATGCTGCTGGAAATGTTATTCCTTTAAAAGCAGGCGGCAGTACAGTTATTGAAGTAACACTGCGTGATGAAGCAGGCAATTTATATTTAACCCCGACTGATGTTGAGTTTAGTTCAACTTGTGTTATTAGTGGTCAGTCAGTAATAGACGCCTCGGTTAAATCTTCTGGTGGTATCGCGACCTCAACGTATCGTGCAACAGGCTGTAGCATTGATGACGATATTAATATCACAGTAGAAACTGGCGGTAAAAACTTTACAATAGCGACGACTATCCCAGTAGAGACCTCAGCGGTGCAGTCAATTCAATTTGTTGATGTAAGTGAAACATTTATAGCGCTTCCTCCGGGTGAAGGCGGTGCGCCAACACAATCTATTGTTAAATTTAAATTGTTAGATGCTGACGGTATTGTATCAACACAACAACGTATCGATTTTAAACTAACCGATTCAATTGGTGCCGCTAAGTTAACATCGCTAAGTGGAAACACAGATAGTAATGGCTTTGTCCAAACTACTGTAACGTCGGGTATAGTTCCAGGCCCGTTAGTTGTTAAAGCCTGTTACATTTCTAAAGTTGATGTAAGCAATTTACCTGCAGGTGATGATTTAACCTGTTGGGTTGATGATTTTGAACTTTGCCAAACGGATCCAAACAATGCAATTTGCCCGGAAGGTACACTTAACTTAGTGCCACTATCGGAGCAAATTAGCTCAGTTTCATCACAATTAACTTTGGCATCTGGAGTAACTGATCAAAATAGTTTTGATGCAAGCCCTGTTATATTTAATACAAATTCATTAAATTATAATGGCGTAACTACAGATATTACGGTGTTTTTTGGTGACCAGTTTAATAACTATAATGGCGACGGTGTTGAAGCCACCATTTTAGCAGAAGCCGGCGTTATAGGCTCATCAAGTAATGAAGTTACCTGTAAAACAAATGATGCCACTTGTGTTGTTACTTGGCGCTCACAAGGCGACCGCCCTTTTTATGAAAAAAAATGGGGTAATCGTATTGGCGAAATTGACAACGACCCTTCAACAACTGAAGGAATTAACCCAAAAACAGGGTTAGTAAACTGTGACCCTTACTTTGGCTCAGCAGCGCCGTGTATTAATGGTATTAAGCGCGCCAAAAACAGCCCCGATGGTGTTGTTATGGGTGGTCGCGTAAGCATTCTGGCTGTTACAAAAGGTCAAGAAAACTTTGTTGATGAAGAGTCAACAGCGACAGTGCAACGCAGAAATGGCTTATTTGATATCGGTGAATACTATGCAAGTTACGACTTACCAGAAGCGTTTATTGACCATAATGAAAATGCCTCGTTCGATAAAGCTAATTGTGGTGATGCTAATGATCCAGTAAGTGACGCGTGTTCAGAACTCAATTCACGTGGCGGCCATAACGAAACTTGGCGTGATCTAAATAATGACGGAATTTATAATTTAGCCGATGGTAAATACAATGGTTTATTATGTAGTGAAGCGGCTAGTACAGCAGGTGAATGCTCACGCGAATTGATTGAAGTACGCAAGCAGTTTGAGCTAGTAATGTCAGGGGATGATCCATATTTACGTTTTTCTGTATTAAAAACTAACAATATATTGCCAGCGCCTTATGAAGTTTATGTGCCGGCAGATTGTTCAGCTTCTATTGCGGGTAATTTCGAAACCTCAGATACCATAGAACGTTGTGATGTTGATGCAATCGATTTATCTACGGTGAGTGTCGATAATCCGGCATACGATGGGACCGATCCTTCAGTACCAGAGAAAATAGATATTGGTTTAGGCGGCATCACAGTTCGTATTCATTATACTGATGAATTTGGTAATCCATTACCTGCAGGTACAACGATTTCGCTTTCAACGACAAATGGTGACTTATCCATCATTGAAAGTAGTGATGTGGTTCCGAATACTAACCGCGATACGCCAATGTATTCAGATGTTAGGATTTCACGAGAAGCCGATGGTAACGATAAATTTGATGGCATACTATCTATAACATTCGAGTTCAAAACTCAGTCGGGTAGTACAAAAACAGTTAAAAAAGGTATCGCGATATTTGATAGTAAATAAAAACTAAATTGAAAAATGCCAACCATAAGGTTGGCATTTTTTGTTTCTATTCTATATATTCCCCATCAATTACTCTAAAAACACCTGTTTGTTTAAATTAAACGCAGAAATTGTTCGTTTATTCGCTTAAAACTGAAAAGTTTGTATTAAAAGCTTGTAACAATTAGTGTTTGTAGATATACCTATAAATATTCGTGCCGCTTATGTCGGCTAAACACATTTTAAAAAACTTGGTTAGAAATAGGCAACTATGGGCAAATCGCTAGTAATTGTAGAGTCACCTGCTAAGGCTAAAACAATTAATAAATATTTAGGTAATGACTTCATCGTAAAGTCCAGTATTGGGCACGTGCGAGATTTACCTACTTCAGGTTCTGGAAAAAACAAAGTGCCAGCGACTAAAACGCCGGCTGAAGTGCGTAAATTACCGCCTGAAGAGAAAGCAGCGTATAAAAAGCAACGAGACTATTCTAACTTAGTCGCGCGTATGGGTATTGACCCTGATAAAGGCTGGGAACCACATTACGAAATACTGCCAGGAAAAGAAAAGGTAGTACAAGAGCTTAAAAAGCTTGCCGAAAACGCTGACCAAATATACCTCGCAACGGATTTGGATAGAGAAGGGGAAGCAATTGCTTGGCACCTTCAAGAAATTATTGGCGGTGAACCTGCAAAATATAAGCGTGTGGTTTTTAACGAAATTACAAAAAACGCAATTCAGCAAGCATTCGAAACACCCGGTGAGCTTAATACCGATATGGTATATGCACAGCAAACACGTCGCTTTTTAGACCGTGTTGTTGGTTTTATGGTATCGCCCTTACTGTGGGCAAAAGTGGCACGTGGACTTTCGGCTGGACGCGTACAATCGGTAGCAGTGCGCTTACTCGTTGAGCGTGAACGCGAAATTAAAGCGTTTATACCTGAAGAATTTTGGGATATTCATGCTGATGTTAAAAATGCAGAGTCAGAGTTACGCTTAGAAGTAGCCAAACAAGCAGGCAAGCCATTTAAGCCTGTAAATGAAGCCCAGGCTAGCGCAGCAGTTAAAAGCCTTGAGAATGCAGAATACAAAGTTATAAGCGTTGACGAAAAACCAAGTAAAAGTCGCCCAAGTGCGCCTTTAATCACCTCAACTATGCAACAAGCAGCCAGTACACGTTTAGGCTATGGCGTTAAAAAAACCATGATGCTAGCGCAGCGCTTGTACGAAGGCGGTTACATTACCTATATGCGTACCGACTCAACTAATCTGTCAAAAGATGCGGTTGCTATGTGTCGCGAATATGTAACAGAGCAATTTGGTGAAAAATACTTACCTAAAGATCCTATTAATTATAGTTCAAAAGGCAATGCACAAGAGGCGCATGAAGCAATTCGTCCATCTAGTGTAACTGTGCTTTCGGGTCATATTGAAGGGGTTGATGCCGATGCTAAAAAACTATATGAGCTAATTTGGCGTCAATTTGTAGCGTGCCAAATGGTACCTGCAGAATACGACCTAACGACATTAACGGTAGCAGCAAACGACTTCCAACTAAAAGCCAAAGGCCGTGTGCTACGCTTTGATGGTTGGACTAAAGTACAGCCTGCTATTCGTAAAAAGAACGAAGAAGATCAGTCTTTACCTGCAGTAACAGTAGGCGAAACATTAACGTTAATCGAGCTTGATCCTAAGCAACACTTTACTAAACCGCCAGCGCGTTTTAGCGAAGCGAGTTTAGTAAAAGAGCTTGAAAAACGCGGTATTGGCCGCCCATCTACTTATGCATCTATTATTTCTACTATTCAAGATCGTGGTTATGTACGGGTTGAAAACCGTCGTTTCTTCGCTGAAAAAATGGGTGAAATAGTTACCGACCGCTTAGTAGAAAATTTTGAAGACTTAATGAACTTTGACTTTACCGCCAAAATGGAAGGTCGTTTAGATGACATCGCCGAAGGCGAGCGCATTTGGACCGAAGTACTCGATAAGTTTTATGCCGACTTTTCAACGCAATTAACTGTTGCGAAAGACGAGCCTGAAAATGGCGGAATGCGTCTTAATGAAATGGTCGAAACTGATATTGAATGTCCGACTTGTAGCCGTAAAATGGGTATTCGTACCGCATCTACTGGCGTGTTCTTAGGGTGTACTGGCTATAACTTACCACCAAAAGAGCGCTGTACAACAACGATGAACTTAGTATCGGGCGATGAAGCCGTTGCCGCAGATAGTGCCGATGCAGAAGATCTTGAAACCGAAACATTAATGCAAATGAAACGTTGCCCAATTTGTGAAACGGCAATGGATTCATACCTAATCGACGAAACCCGTAAATTACATGTGTGTGGTAATAACCCAGCATGTAGTGGCCACGTAGTTGAGCAAGGCACGTTTAAAATTAAAGGCTATGACGGACCACTTATTGAGTGTGATAAGTGTGGCGCTGATATGGAATTAAAATCGGGACGTTTTGGTAAATACTTTGGTTGTAATAACGACGAATGTAAAAACACCCGTAAGTTACTTAAAAATGGCGAAGCTGCGCCGCCAAAAGAAGACCCTGTTCACATTACCGAATTAGAATGTGAAAAGTCAGATGCGTATTTTGTTTTACGTGATGGCGCTGCAGGTATTTTCTTGGCTGCAAATACCTTCCCTAAATCGCGCGAAACACGTGCGCCTAAGGTTGAAGAGTTACAACGCTTTAGAGACCGTATTTCACCTAAGTTTTATTACTTAGCCGATGCACCAGCACAAGATCCAGATGGAAACTTAGCTGTTGTACGCTACAGCCGTAAAAATAAAGAGCAGTATGTAATGACCGAAGTCGACGGTAAAGCGACCGGTTGGACTGCGCATTATGTTGCGGGTAAGTGGGTTGAAGAAGCGAAGAAAAAAGCAGCACCCAAAAAGAAAGCAGCTGCTAAAAAAGCGCCTGCTAAAACTAAGGCTAAAACTAAGGCTAAAGCAAAAACTAAAAAAGATGCTGAATAAATAATACTAATATAAGTATTTAATTTTTCTCTTTTTGAAAGCAATAAAAAACCGGAATACACTTTGAGTGTCGATTCCGGTTTTTTTATATCTAATTAAAAGTGTTCGCAACGGCTGTATTAGCAATAGACTTAATTAGACAATAAATTTAATTAAATTTTTACAGCAGAAACTTTTTTGTAGCCTTCTGATACAAGCTCATCATTCACGCACTTTAATACATAGCCATAAAGCTCTTCATTGCTTACGTCGTCATCTTTAGCCCAGTTAACACACATTTCTGTGTATTCTTTAACTGTTTCAGCTGAAGCGTCCGCCGCATCTTCTGCAACCACATTAAGTGCAGACAGTGCAAATAGAGGTGCTACGATTAATGCTAGCAATGCTTTGTTCATTTGTTTATTCCTAAAAAATGTTATGACAATTGTTGTTTAAAACAAGTGTACCCAAGCCAGAACAACTCTGTTGGTATGCTGATTTTTAATCGAATTTGAAATAAAAGATAACGAAATATTTTTATCGTCAGGATAAGTAAGTTGAGTGTTAAAATTTAATGGTAATTAGGAGCATACATGGACGAATCTTCAAGATCTAAGCTAACCAAAACAAATAAAATAGAATCGGTATTGGAGTGTTTTATAGTTGTAAGCTATAAAAAGCCTGAGCGTACTCAGGCTGTTGTTTTTATATTAAATGACTTTAGCTACATTGGGCGTAATAGCAGCTAAATCCGTTCATTGTTAGCTGGTTATTACTCAAAATAGCATTGTGATGCGAAAGCGTGTCATACGCTTTAGTTATAGCCACCGGCAAACTTAATGTTGCTTGTTGCGCACTTAAATTAAATACACACAGCATTTTTTCATTATTAAGTGTTCTATAAAATGCCAGAATGGGTTCAGCCGTTTGGATAAACTCAATATCGCCTGTAATCATTACCGCTTGCGTTTTACGCCAAGCCATAAATTCACGGTATGCGTTTAAAATAGAGTTTTTGTCGTCATTTTGCTCTGCTACCGATTGCGACTTATGTGCAGCATCTACAGGTAACCAAGGCTTATTTTCACTAAATCCAGCATAATCTACTTGCTCATTTTCCCAAGGAATTGGAGTTCTACAGCCATCACGTCCTTTAAAGTTAGGCCAAAATGTAATTCCGTAAGGGTCTTGTAAGTCTTCAAAGGCCACGTTTGCCTCGCCCAAGCCTAGCTCTTCACCTTGATACATACATACACTACCACGCAGTGAAGCGAGTAGGGCTGTAAGCATTTTACATTGAGCAGGGTTAATTTCGCCATTATCGCTCCAACGGCTCGCAACACGCTCTACATCATGGTTACTAAACGCCCAGCAAGGCCAGCCTTCAGTCATTTGCTGTTCAAGGGTTTGCACTGTTGTTCTAATGTATTCACTAGAGTAGTCATCAGTGAGTAATTCAAAACTGTAACCCATGTGTAGCTTATCGCCACCTTGCGTATACTGCGCCATGGTAGCGAGTGAATCTTCAGACGATATTTCACCCAATGAAACCGCACCTGGGTACTTATTAAGTAAGGCACGAATGTCTTGCATAAATTCGATGTTTTCTGGTTGGGTGTTGTTGTAATAGTGATACTGAAATGCGTACGGATTGTCTTCACTAAAACCACGGCCTTGGCGCTTATCTTTTGGTTTTGCAGGATTGTCGCGTAATTGCGCATCGTGGTAGCAAAAGTTAATTGCATCGAGCCTAAAGCCATCTACACCTTTTTTCAGCCAAAATTCCACGTTATCAAGCACCGCTTGTCTAACATCTGGATTATGAAAGTTTAAATCGGGCTGCTCGGTTAAAAAGTTATGTAAATAATACTGACCTCGGCGTGGCTCCCACTGCCATGCTGGGCCGCCAAAAATAGATAACCAATTATTAGGTGCTGTACCATCTTCTTTTGACTCAGCCCAAACATACCAATCAGACTTATCGTTAGTGGTGTTTTCGCGGCTATCTAAAAACCATTGGTGTTGATCAGAGGTATGGCTAAGCACTTGGTCAATAATAATTTTTATATCGCGGGCATGCGCTTGTTCAATTAGCGCATCAAAATCGTTTAAATCACCAAATATTGGGTCAATATCTCGGTAGTCGCTAATATCGTAACCAAAGTCTTTCATTGGCGATTTAAAAAATGGTGAAATCCAAATAGCATCAACGCCTAAGCTTTTAATATAATCAATGCGATTAATTATCCCCTTTAAGTCACCAATACCATCATTGTTGCTATCTTGAAAGCTACGCGGATAAACCTGATAAATTACCGCACCTTTGTACCACTGCTGTTGGGCCATGCTTTTCTCCGTCATTGCACACCGTATTTCGATTACGCTAAATATGGTTTGTTAACTCACCATATAATATTTCTAAAAAGCATACGTGAAGCCCGTGATTCTGTAAAAATACTGCATACGTATGCAGTAAAATACACATTTTTTAAGTATCAAAAAAATCACAAAAAACCCATTAAATATTTTAAATTGCCAACAAAACAACCTTACCAATTAAGTTTTTAAATTGATTTATCGGTATGTTTTTATTTTAATTTAATATTAACAATGGCTTGAGTGTATAGCTTCAAGGTTTCTTTGGTCTTACCAATTACACACTCAACAATAAGCGTATACAGAGCAGGGATCAGCTTAAATATGGTTATTTTTATGCAGTTTACATTTAACAACATGCGCCATTTATTGATAAATATAATTATTTAACTAAATTTATTAAGTAATTAATGCGAACTTATAAAAGCCCATTAAAAACAAGCGTTTGTGCTGTTGTGAGTGGCTTTTATGTTAATATGTTGTCAATGTGCAAGTGTTGAATACGTATGCATAAAGTTGTTAATAAAATGAAGAGAGCGTTAACATTAATCCTGACAACAAAATTAGCTCACTTTGTTTGACTATCACTCAAACAAAGCGAGGATCACACTATGGGTAACGGGAAAAACATCATGTCTATGTTCAAACCAAGTATATTAACGTTGGCATTAACAGCTGCTGGTTTATCAAGCTTTGCTACTGCGGCCGCGCAAGAAAATACAATAAAAAAAGAAGACGTTGAAGTCATCGAAGTTAAAGGTTTTCGTGGCAGTTTAGTTGAGTCAATAAACACCAAACGTTTTTCTACACAGGTTGTAGAGTCAATTTCTGCTGAAGATATTGGTAAATTACCAGACTCATCTATTGCAGAATCTATTGCACGTTTACCGGGTTTAACCGCGCAGCGTCTTGATGGCCGAGCAAGTCGTGTAAGTGTGCGTGGCTTTAGCGAAAATGAAAGTGCCACTACCTTTAATGGTCGCGAGCAAGTTTCTATTGGTGACAACCGTGGTGTTGAATTTGACCTGTACCCATCAGAAATAATGAGCGGTGTAACCGTTTATAAAACGCCTAATGCAAGTCTTGATGCAGAAGGTATTGCTGGTGTAATCGACATGCAAACCGTTAAGCCTTTAAGTAAAGGTGAGCGTGTGATCATGTTTAATGGCCAATTAGAACAAACAGGTTTTGATAAATTAAACCCAGATGGCAACGACAGTGGTTACCGCGGCACGATTTCGTACATTGACCAGTTTGCAGATGACACTATAGGTGTTGCGTTTGCCTATAATAAAATGAGTTCACCAAACCAAGAAAAACGATGGAACTCATGGGGCTACCCTGAATTTGAAGCAGCTGGCGAGCAATATTCTATATTAGGCGGTGCAAAACCTTATGTGCGTTCATCAACACTTGAGCGTGATTCAGCAATGTTTGTACTTGAAGCCGCACCAACTGATCGTTTAAACATGACGTTTGATGCGCTTTATGTTGATTTTTCAGACGAGAAGATATTACGTGGTATAGAAGTACCTTTTGCATGGGGCCAAGGCACAATAGATGCTTCAAGCGCTGAAATAGATGAGTCATCTGGTTTTATCACCAGTGCAGTTACACAAGGGCAACGAGTTGTCGTTCGTAACGATTATGAAGAGCGCAATGCTGAGCTAACGCAGTTTGGTTTTAACACTAAATACGATATTAATGATTCATGGTCGTTAGAGTTTGATGCCAGTGTGTCTGAAGTAAAACGTCAAATATGGAGTATCGAAAGTTACTCTGGTACAGGGCGTGGCGATGCAAATGGCATTGCAGATAACATAGGTTATGCCTTTGATGGTGGCAATACTGGCGCGCAATTTAGCCATGAATTAGATTACAGTGATTATGATCTTATTCAATTAGGCGGTCCATTATCTTGGGGAGCAAGTTCTGCCCTTAACGATAAATATGGTTTAACGGGCACTGCCTACGAAAATACAGCACAAGACGGCTTTATTAATGCCCCAGAAATTAACGATGAATTACAAACATTAAAGCTTGCTGCAAGCAAAGCACTCGAAAATGAGTATTTTAGTAAAGTAAGCTTTGGTATTTCATATCGCGATCGCGAAAAAAGTAAAGTGTCTGAAGGGTATTACATGACCTTAAAAGACTTCTCGCTTGCAAATCCAGGTATGTTGGCTATTCCTGAGCAATATCGTGAAGGGTCTGCTAGCTTAGACTTTATTGGTATGGGTAACATGGTTGCCTACGATACAAACGGATTAGTAAACGATGGCTACTACGACCTATTACAAGAAAGCCTTACAAACCAAAAGCACAAAACACAATCTTGGACTGTTCAAGAAGAAGTAATTGCAGTATTTGCACAGCTAGATATAAACGCAGAAATTGGCTCAATTCCGGTAACGGGTAATATTGGTGCGCGCTATGTACAAACAGATCAATCATCACAAGGCTCTGCTGCTAATACAGTTAATGGCTTAGTGGTTGTAACGCCTACCGATGTTAGCCATGACTATAGCCACTTTTTACCAAGCATAAACTTATCGTTTGCAATTGATGAAGAGCAAACAATACGTTTTGGTGCAGCAAAAACAATTTCACGCGCACGTCTTGATGAAATGAATGCATCAATAAATGCCACTTACAGCCAAACACAACCAGACGATAACGGTAATTTTTGGAGCATTTCGGGTGGTAATCCAAAGCTTGAGCCTAAAGAAGCAACAGGCTTCGACCTAAGCTACGAAAACTACTTTGATGCAGAAGGCTACTTTGCTGCAGCATTTTTCTACAAAGACATTACGCAATGGATTTTTGATGGTACCTATGATGTAGATATGACTGGTGTTGCAGACCCATCTACAGGTGAAATTCCAGCTACGTCTACCGGCACTGGTTCGGGTAAAGTAAATGGCGGTGAAGGCGACCTTTGGGGTTATGAGCTATCTTTATCATTACCATTTAGCGTATTTCACCCAAGCCTAGAAGGTTTTGGTTTAATTGCTAGCCATACAGGCGTAGAGCAAGACCTGAGTGATCAAAATGGTAATGAATATGAGTTGCCAGGCTTATCAGACCAAATCGATAGCTTAACCTTTTATTATGAGCACAGCGGTTTTCAAGCACGTACCAGTATGCGCAAACGTAGTGACTTTAAAGGTGACGTATATGGTTTAGGCTTTGAAACCACTCAAGTTGATATCAAAGGCGAAACAATTTGGGATGCACAATTAGGTTATGACTTTAGCGAAGGCGGTTTTGATAGCTTAGCTGGCTTAAGTGTTACCTTCCAAGTGCAAAATATTACCGAAGAACCTTTTGTATCGCTGCAAGGCGATAACGACCTACAAATACGTGACTACCAAGATTATGGCCGTACATTTTTACTAGGTTTTAGCTATAAACTATAGTTTTCTTTAGCGTTGAAAGGCCCTTGTGATTTGCTTTACAAGGGCTTTTTTATATCACATTCAATACTGGTTTACTCAACCATGGTGAAAAAGTAAATGAATAATAAAATAACAAATGTGGTAATCGCCGGCGGAGGCACAGCAGGCTGGATCACGGCAGCCTTATTAAATAAAGTATTGGGTAACGTGATCAACATCACCTTAGTTGAGTCTGATCAAATAGGGACTATTGGTGTAGGAGAGGCGAGTATTCCGCCAATTTTGCATTTAAATGGCGCGTTAGGCATAAATGAACAAGAGTTTATTAATGCCACTCAAGCAACGATTAAATTAGGTATTGAGTTTGAAAATTGGCGCGAGCAAAATCATAAATACATGCATGCCTTTGGTAGCATAGGTAAAGATTTTCCGTTTTGTGAGTTTCACCACTTTTGGCTAAAAGCAAAACAGCAAAACCACGCTCCCGATCTGTGGGATTTTTCTGTTAACTACCAAGCGGCAAAAGCAGGTAAATTCGCCCATTTACGTAATTTGCCTAATACCCAATTACCAGGGTTACATTATGCTTATCATTTTGACGCAACCTTATATGCCAAACTGTTAAAAAAACTTGCGCAGCAGCGCGGTGTTAAACGTATTGAAGATAAAATAAAAAGCGTGCAGCAGTGTCAGCAGTCAGGTGATATACAAGCATTAATACTAGAGAGTGGCTCAGTAATTAAGGGCGACTTATTTATTGACTGCACCGGGCTAAGTGCATTATTAATTGAAAAAACCTTAAATACAGGCTTTGAAGACTGGTCGCATTGGCTACCTTGCGACAGCGCAGTAGCAGTGCAAAGTGAATCAGCGAATGAGCCAGTACCGTATACTCGCTCTATTGCCCAAAATGCTGGTTGGCAATGGCAAATACCTTTACAGCATAGAGTTGGTAACGGCTTAGTGTTCTCGAGCCGCCATTTAACAGATGACGAAGCAAAGCAGCAATTACTCGCTAATTTACCCGGCAAAGCAATAACAGAGCCGCGGGTGATCCGTTTTAAAACGGGGCGTCGTCGCTTACAATGGCATAAAAATGTGGTTGCTATTGGACTCTCAAGTGGGTTTTTAGAGCCCTTAGAGTCAACCAGTATTCATTTAATTCAAACAGCGGCTATTCGGTTAATTAAGTTGTTTCCGCATAATGGGATTAAACACTCGCAAGTAACTACATATAACCTGCAAAGTAAAACTGAAATAGAACGCATACGCGACTTTATAATTTTACATTATAAGCTTACCACCCGCACAGATAGCGCATTTTGGCGTGAATGTAAGCAAATGAGTATTCCCGAAACGCTGCAACAAAAAATAACCTTGTTCAAACAAACAGGCAAGATCATTCGAGAAGACGACGAGCTTTTTGCCGAGCCAGCGTGGCAGCAAGTAATGATAGGACAGGGGCTTGCAGCAGATGATTATCACCCGTTAGCCAACGCCCTAACTGATGAGCAGCTGCTCGCATTATTTTCTGATTTAAAAGCTTTGATTAACCACACGGTTAAACAACTCCCTTCCCATAGTGAATTTTTATCTAGGATGAAAAATAATTAAATGAAAAAGCTAATTAAAGCACTGTTTGCTACAACATTGTTTACTGCAATACCGCTTACTGCAATAAAGGCACAGGCCATGTCTGTATCGCCACAAAATTGGTGGATTGGCATGCAAAATGAGGCACTGCAAGTTATGTTGCATGAGCCAAACATTGCTAAACAACAGTGGCAATTAACCCCCTACAATGGGGTTAAGTTAATCAGTATTGGCAAAACAGATAACCCTAATTATGCGTTTTTAAACCTAAAAATAACGCCGCAAGCAAAGCCTGGTAATTTAGTGTTTACCAGTCCAGCGGGTGAGCGTTTTGAATACCCGCTGCATACTCGCAGTAGCAATAGTGCCAAGCGTAAAGGCTTTAACAGCCAAGATACCCTTTATTTAATTAACCCAGACCGTTTTGTAAATGGCGATAGCAGTAACGACACCCTAGCAGGCATGTTAGAGGCAGCTGCTCCAAAAAGTAAAGGTGGGCGTCACGGTGGCGACTTACAAGGGGTGATCAATGCACTTCCATATTTAAATGATTTAGGGGTAACTCAATTGTGGTTAACCCCAGCGCTTGAAAACAATATGCCCAGCTACTCTTATCATGGTTATGCTATTACTGACTTTTATAATATAGATCCCCGCATGGGCAGTAATGAGCTGTACCAAGAGCTGTCAAATAAAGCGCAGCAGCAGGGTATTGGGTTAGTGATGGACTTTGTACTTAATCACTTTGGCTCTGAGCATGTGTGGATGAGTGACAAGCCAACGTCTGATTGGATTAATTTTAATGGTGAGTTTGCCAATGGTAAGCATGCCACTAGTCATGCAAGGCAAACCATTCAAGACCCTCACGCCAGCCAGTTCGATAAACGCCAATTTAGCGATGGCTGGTTTGTAGAAACCATGCCCGATCTAAACCAGCGTCAACCTTTGTTGGCAACCTACCTAATTCAAAACACCATTTGGTGGATTGAGTATGCAAATTTAAGCGGTATTCGAGTAGATACATATTCATACTCAGACAAAGCTTTTTTAGCCAACTGGACCAAAGCAATTATGAGCGAATACCCAGCGTTTAATATTGTTGGTGAAGAGTGGACTACTAACCCAGCAATTGCATCGTATTGGCAAGCGGGCAAAAATAACAGTGACGGTTATAGCTCAAGTTTACCCAGTGTAATGGATTTTTCGCTGCAAGAGGCGCTCATTCAAGCTTTAAATGAAGATGAAAGCTGGAACACAGGTTGGGTTAAAGTATACCAATCCCTTGCCAATGATTTTTTGTACCCCAACCCAAATAACCTTTTAGTATTTGCCGATAACCACGATATGAGCCGTGTTTATACTGAGCTAAAGCAAAACCTAAATAAAACCAAAATGGCGATGACCATGCTACTTACCACCCGTGGTATTGCACAAATGTATTATGGCACCGAAGTATTACTCGATAACACAGGCAGTAACGACCACGGCGATATTCGTATTGATTTTCCGGGCGGTTTTGCTGGTCAAACTGTTAATGCCTTCACTGGTAAAGGGCTCACTAATGCACAGCGCGAGATGTACCAAACCCTACGTACGTTACTTAATTTTAGAAAACAAAGCCCTGCATTAGGTTATGGCAAGCTAACGCATTTTAGTCCACAGCAAGGCATTTACAGTTATGCACGTATAGCTAATGAACAAATAGTGTTGGTATTTTTGAATAAAAATAAGCAGGCAAAAAATTGGTCGTTAGGGTATATGCAAGAGGTGGTTAAGCAGCATACAACAGCAACAAACCTGTTTACTGAGCAGCAAATTAATTTAACTGATGCAATAACATTAACACCCATGAGCGCCACAGTATTAGTGATTGAGTAAATTGCTTAACTGAATACGTATGCAGCGACTGTCAGTCAGTCGCGCTTCACACTAGTATTAAATTCATAACAAAAACGACAAAGTAGTAAAGTAGCACTATGACAATAATGAAGATAATTAAATATAGCCCTTTGCTTTTAGCCAGCAGCATTTACCTAACAGGCTGCTCAGATAGCGAAATACAAGCTAATCAAATTAATGAGCAATTAACTAAATCTCCAGATGAGATCAGCAAACCTGTTGTATATCAAGTATTCACTCGTTTGTTTGGTAACACTCAAACGGCGAATGTACCTTGGGGCACTAAAGAGCAAAATGGGGTTGGCAAATTTGCCGACTTTAATGACGCCGCATTGCAAGGTATTAAAGATTTAGGCACCACCCATGTTTGGTATACCGGCGTGTTGCATCATGCGCTGGTGGGCGATTATAGCCAATACGGGATAAAACAAGACGACCCCGATGTAGTTAAAGGCCGTGCGGGTTCGCCTTATGCAATAAAAGATTACTACGATGTAAACCCAGATCTTGCAGTAAACCCAGAGCGCCGCTTAGCAGAGTTTTCTGCACTTATTGAGCGCACTCATCAACATGGTATGAAAGTGGTTATTGATATTGTGCCAAACCACGTGGCGCGTAACTATCATTCAATTGCTAGGCCTGCTGGTGTAAAAGACTTTGGCGAGCAAGACGATACCAGTAAAGAATATGCGCGTAATAATAACTTTTATTATGTACCAGGGCAGTCGTTTCAAGTACCTAGCTCTGAGCAATATCAAGTTTTAGGGGGAGATGCACACCCATTAGCCGATGGCTTATTTAACGAAATCCCTGCTAAATGGACAGGAAACGGTGCGCGTGCAGCTAAGCCCGATATAAACGACTGGTACGAAACTGTAAAAGTAAACTACGGGGTTAAACCCGATGGCAGTTATGACTTTCCAACCCTACCTGCAAACTTTGCAACTAAAGATGCCCGAGCGCACTATGAATTTTGGCAAGACAAAAACCTACCTAACAGCTGGTATAAATTTCGCGATATTGCACTATTTTGGTTAGATAAAGGCGTAGATGGCTTTCGCTATGACATGGCCGAAATGGTGCCAGTTGAATTTTGGAGCTTTTTAAATTCGGCAATCAAAATGCAAAACCCTAATGCCTTTTTACTTGCCGAAGTATATAACCCAAAAATGTACCGAGGTTATATTCATCAGGGCAAAATGGATTACTTATACGACAAGGTGGGTTTTTACGACACGCTAAAAGCTATTATGCAAAATAAGCAAGCTGCGAGTACTATTTTTGATGCACAACAGCAAGTTGCCGATATAGAACAGCACATGCTGCACTTTTTAGAAAACCACGACGAGCAACGTATTGCCAGCCCCGATTTTGCAGGTAACGCGCTATGGGGCAAACCAGCCATGGTGGTATCTACGTTAATTAGCCGCTCGCCTAGCTTGTTATATTTTGGCCAAGATGTAGGCGAAGATGGCTCTGAAAACGCCGGGTTTGGCACGCCAACCCGTACCAGTATTTTTGATTATATTGGCGTTCCTGCACATCAAGCGTGGATGAATAACGGCCAGTTCGATGGTGCTAATTTAACACCTGAGCAAGCTAGCTTACGAGAATACTACAAAGCCATTATGGCGTTAAATAACTTACCTGCGGTAGTGGGCGGTGATATGCACGCTTTAAACGTACAGGGTAGCGGCAGGGTTGTTGCGTTTTCACGTAGTTTAGGTCGCCAAGTTATTTTGGTTCTAAGCAACTTTAGCGAGCAACAACAAACAATCACTATTAACTTAAATAGCCAAACAACTGCAAATATAGGTGCAAATTCAGCGTTACACGATTTACTCGAAACACATAGCGGTGTGTTAGTGAGTAATAATGACCAAGGTGCGAGTTTTACACTTACCCTTAATGCACTAAGTAGCGCGGTATTAACTAATAAGGTAAATAATGAACAATAATAATAGCAATAAACCCGACCTAAGCTTTTGGCAAATATGGAACATGTGTTTTGGTTTTTTAGGGATTCAATTTGGGTTTGCCCTGCAAAACGGTAACGTTAGCCGTATATTTCAAACGCTTGGTGCCGACATTGATGATATACCTATTTTATGGGTAGCCGCTCCGCTAACGGGGTTAATTGTACAACCTATTATTGGTTACTGGAGTGATAAAACCTGGGGTAAGTTAGGTCGCCGCCGTCCGTTTTTTTTATATGGTGCAATTTTAACTACACTGTCGTTATTTATAATGCCTAACTCACCAACGCTGTGGATTGCAGCCGGTATGCTGTGGATTATGGATGCGTCAATTAACGTTACTATGGAACCGTTTCGTGCTTTGGTTGGCGACAACCTACCTAAAAAACAGCGTGCAACAGGTTATGCCATGCAAAGCTTTTTTATAGGCATTGGCGCTGTAGTAGCATCAGCACTACCATGGATGATGGCTAACTGGTTTGGTATTGCTAATACCGCGCCGGCTGGGCAAATTCCTGATTCAGTAAAGTATTCATTTTACTTTGGCGCGGTAATTTTACTGGTTGCTGTAGGTTGGAGTATTCTAACCACCAAAGAATACTCGCCAGAGCAACTCGCTGCATTTAATCAACAAGAAGAGCCTGCTTCTCAAAGCCAACCAACAGCTAATATTAACTTTAGCAAAGGGGGCATAATATTTAGTGTTTTAGGCCTAGCCGTTTTAGCCTTGGTAAGCGCCTTAAATTTAGAAAAAGAACTGTATTTATTGGCTGGCGGTTTAGTGAGTTTTGGGGTTGTTCAGTTTATAGCGGCAGCCTTGCAAGCTAAACAACTTACATCGGGTGGTTTTTATCAGGTATTAAACGACGTATTTACTATGCCCGAAGCCATGAAACAGCTGGCGTGGGTGCAGTTTTTTAGCTGGTTTTCGTTATTTGCAATGTGGATTTATACCACTTCAGCGGTAACGGGGTTTCATTACGGCAGCAGCGATACCAGTTCCCCAGCTTATAACAACGGCGCTGACTGGGTAGGTATATTATTTGCCGCGTATAACGGCTTTGCAGCACTTGCCGCAATATGTATTCCGATAATAGTTAAGCGCGTTGGTTTAAAACTTGCCCATTGTTTTAACCTAATTTTAGGCGCGCTGGGCTTAGCCAGCTTTATTGTTATTAAAGATCCCACCTTACTTATTTGGCCAATGATAGGCATTGGCTTTGCGTGGGCGTCTATTTTATCGCTGCCATACGCCATGTTAAGTACCTCGGTGCCAAGCAGTAAAATGGGTGTTTATATGGGCATATTTAACTTTTTTATTGTTATACCCCAGCTATTAGCCGCCAGCATTTTAGGGCTTATATTACGCCACTTTTTTGAGAATCAACCAATTTACGCATTGTTAATAGGCGCGGTGTCGTTTTTACTGGCAGCAGTTGCTGTATTACGCGTTAAACAATCATAATTTTTATAAATAACAGCAAATTACTGCCTCTACCATTGCATTTTTAAGGCAAGGGCAGAGGCAGCAAAATAATTAACCATTAGCCTAAAACCATTCGCAACATATTACAGTTGCACTTTAATTGAATGGTATACAGCAATTAGCATAAACAACAAAAACAAAGGGGATAAAATGAAAACCTTTACTTTGAGTGCATTAGCACTGGCACTAACATTAACCGGTTGTAAGCCAGCGCCATCAACAAATACTAACACTAATAACGCTGTGACTACTGCGCAAACTAAAGCAGTAGAACAGCCAGCAGATTGGTGGCAAAGTGCCATATTTTATCAAATTTGGCCGCGCAGCTTTTACGACAGCGATAACGATGGTCATGGCGACTTTAATGGCATGACAGCAAAACTCCCATACCTAGAAGAGTTAGGTGTAAATGCACTGTGGTTAACGCCTATTTTCGAAGCGCCTTCTTATCATGGCTATGACTTTACAGAGTTTTATAAAGTTGAAAGTGACTATGGCAGTATGGCTGAGTTTGAAGCGTTTATAAAAGCCGCTGATGACAAAGGTATGAAAGTTATACTAGATTTAGTGATCAATCATATCTCTAGTCAGCATGACTGGTTTCAACAATCTGAAAAACAACAAGCGCCATTTAGCGACTATTTTGTATGGCGTGACGATATGCCTAAAGCGGGCAGTGGCTGGGGGCATGCTTGGAGCGATAACGACAAGCCAGAAGCCGTATGGCATTGGAGTGAAACGCGTAAGCAATATTATTATGGTGCATTTGGTGCAAGCCAACCCGACTTAAATTTACGCCACCCAGATGTGGCTAATGAAATGAAAAAAATGGCAAAGTTTTGGCTCGACAAAGGCGTAGCAGGTTTTAGGCTTGATGCAGTACGCTTTGCTATGGAAGGCGGTGCAAATGCACAAGCCGACACCCAAGAAACGATAGAATATTGGCAAGACTTTAATCAATATATAAAAAGTGTAAATCCACAAGCTTACCTGGTAGGCGAAGCATGGGCCGATCTTCCTATTGCGGCAAAGTACTATGGCGAAGGTAAGGGGCTAGATCAAGGCTTTGACTTTGAAGTAGGCTATAAAATTTTGAGCTTACTTAAAACCGATACCGACACAGATGTGCTGTTTGGTACTATGCCATCTAATGAGCAGCACAAAGCTAAAAATGCACTCATCCTTGATGAAAACCTACAACAACGTAAAGACTCGCAAGCACCACTGCACTTTTTCACACCGTTTTTAACTAATCACGATCAAGAACGTGTTGCTTATCAACTTAAAGAGCACGATGGTAAAGCAAAACTAGCAGCGGCCATGTTATTTAGCTCGCCAGGCACACCGTACATTTATTACGGTGAAGAAATAGGCTTAACGCAGCAGCGCATCGGTGACGATGTGTATAAACGTGCGCCCATGCAGTGGGACAATAGCCATCAAGCGGGCTTTACGCAAAGTGACAATAGTTGGGTTGAAGAAACGGCATTATTTGGTGATGATTTTGCAAACTGGTGGCCAGAGTTTCTTGCTAAGCAACTAGCAGCAGGCGATCGTAGTGTTGCAGCGCAGCAAGCGCAACCAAATTCTGTTTGGCGTTTATATCAGCACTTAATCGCAATGAAAAAGCAGCGCCCAGAATTTACTATTAACGGCAGTTACCAGCTAACGCAGCACGACAATGGCATAGTAGAAATAACGCGAGAGTTAAACGGCAGCAAAAGTGTTTTTGTACTTAACCTAACCGATAAAGCTCAAAGCATCAGCAGTATTGCACGCGACGGTTTAACAGCCAGTTGGCAGCACGATCTCAATGGCGATCAACTTGCCGGCTATGGTTTGTTGTTGCTAAATAACACACTGTAAATAGCATACTTATTATAGGGGTTAACATACGTTAGCCCCTATTTGTTACTACGCACAGTCTCCCCGTTCGCCCTTTGTAGAAACACGATTTAAAGGGAAGTTTCACAAAGTCACACATCAGATCACATTAAAGTAAAGCTGTGCATATAAGCACTTACTTGCATTTTGCCTTATAACATTATTAAAAGTCGTTTTGGGGTATTTTAATAACGGTGATTTTATAACATACGTAATTACTTGTTTACATTGTAGTTGTTTGGTGCAACTATTTAGCTATGTAATATGCGCCGTTTTGGGGAGTTATAAACCCCCATAGTGGTGTTCAATAAGCTGTTGAACAAAGCCGCTACGCGGAGCTAGCAACTTCTAGCATAATTGCCACACTTGTCATTGGGACTTCCCCCTATTCACCGGAGAAAACCAATGACCCCATTAAGACAACGCGTCATAGACGAGATCCGTTTAAGAGGCTACTCACCACGTACCGAAGAATCTTATATAAATGCACTTGCTCAGTTAGCTAATTACTACGATAAATCGCCTGACTTAATTAATAAGGAAGAGCTTGAGGCGTATTTTAGGTATGTAAATCTAACACAGCACTTGTCGCGTGCAACGATTGCATTAAAACTCAATGCCGTTAATTTTCTATATAAATATGTACTACAGCGCTCATTCAGCATTGATATCGTATTGCCTAAAAAGACACACAAAATACCGATATTACTAACACGAGATGAGGTTCATCGTCTGTTTTTAAATACGGTATCTGTACAACAAAAAGTTATGCTTTGTATTTGCTATGGGTGCGGGCTCAGAATTAGTGAATTACTGAATTTACGGGTTGTTGATATTGAATTCAGCCAAGACTGCCTATGGGTTAGAGCAGGAAAAGGTAATAAAGACCGTCGTGTCATATTACCTAAAAGTGCAGCAAGGCGGTTAAGCACTTACATAGCAGGGTTTTCCCTTGGCAGTATTCTGTTTTGTACTAACTGGGATAAAGAAAGAGCGATTGATGCAAAAACGTTTAGTCGTGGATTAAAACGTGCGGTAGAGCGTGCTGAAATTGCAAAAAATGTATCCGCGCATAGCTTGCGTCACGCTTATGCCACACATCAAATTGAAGCAGGTATGCCGCTTCATCAGTTACAAAAGCAGCTGGGACATACGAGTATTCGTACGACAGAGCGTTATTTGCATTGGTTGCCAGAGATGGCACATAGCAGCCATGATTTAATGGCTGCGTGGGAGGAAAATTAAAATGGCAACAATGCATCATGTCGCAGATGTCTTAGCGCAACACCTCTGTAACTATAAAAAAACCCATGCATTAACCTATCAACAACAGCGAGTGTGTCAGCATATACAGGACTGTCGAACCGTAAAGTTAGGTGCTCAGCAATGGCAGTGGGATCGCTGCGAGCATAGTAAAACGGTGTACTGCGCATGTAGAGATAGACACTGTCCGCAGTGCCAAGGGCATGTTAGCGAGCAATGGAGTGAACAACAAAGTAAAGATGTCATCAATGCGCCTTATTTTCATCTGGTATTTACACTCCCTCATGAGCTTAATGGGTTAGCAAAGCAATATCCGCGTGAAATTTACAGTTGTTTATTTAGTGCTGTATGGCAAACCCTCAGTCAGTTTGCGCAGCGTAAAAAACAGTTACAAGGCACGTTAGGAATGACTGCGGTCTTACACACATGGGGGCAAAGCCTTGCTCAACATATTCATTTGCACTGTTTAATTCCAGGTGGCGTATTAACATCGTCAGGTGAGTGGCGGGGTGTTAAAAAGCCGTATTTATTTGCAGTAAAAGCCTTAGCAATCGTGTTTAGAGCAAAAATGCTAGCTGCCATTAGGGCACATAAACTAACGATACCTCAAAGCGAATTGTTAATGACAAAGACATGGTGCGTACACAGCAAAGTGAATTTGACCGAAGCGAAAACGGTGTTGAAATACCTTGGACGCTACACACGTAAAGGCATGTTGCATGAAGGACGGCTTAAGCAAGTAACAAAAGATGATGTCACGTTTAGTTATAAAGACTACCGAGACAGCAAAATAAAGCGAATGACACTAACGGGCATAGAATTTATTAGGCGCTATTTACTGCATGTGCTGCCAAGTGGGTTTATGCGAATACGACATTACGGGTTTTTAGCCAGTGCGTGTAGAGCAAAAAAGCGAGGCATTATCAGCGGACAAACAGACAAGCATGAGACTAAAAATCAAGTAAAATCAGATGCAACAGGTGCGGTGAGAGTTAATTGGCCGTGCCCATCATGTAAGCAAGGGCGGCTGATATTGAAAAGCCTCTGTATAAAGGATGCAAAAATTGACGGCCTAGCGACGGGAAACATAATAATGGATAGTGGATGAATAGTAAGTCGAACAGTTAAAAGCAACTCGTTAACTAAGTTGGTGTGACACTGAATCAGCTTAGATGTGGTGCTGCCCAAAATAAATAAAAAGGATGACAGTAGACAATAAGCAGGCAGAAACGATATAAAAAAGCGTAGAAATGTAATAAATAAACAGTAATTAACCTGTCTAGTAGTAAAAGGGTGTCGAATAAATCTACAATCAACAACTTCCCTAAAAAAGAGAATTCCTATAGCATTAAGCATACCAATAAAAATGTTGGATGAGGAGCATGCTTCGTTCAACAAGGTATTTATACGATACAAACAACGTAACGTATAAATACTAAGACGTTACAAGTACCAACCTGAAACTCGGTGTATTCTGATAATGTTAACTAAAAGGATGTTTAAGTGATAATTGAAAAAGTTGAAGTTATCGGGTTCCGGAATTTTGCTCAAGCAACGATTCGTTTTAACGAGAGTACTCTGGTTACAGGTTCAAATGATATCGGAAAAACTAACCTAATCTATGCCATTAGGGTATTACTCGACAAATCTCTTTCAGAAAGAGATATTGAACCACAATCCACTGATTTTCATATATTTGAAGATGGAAGCCAGTCCAAGCAATATTCAATTACGATCTTTTTTAAAGACATTAATGAAGATGCAGCTCTATCTTCATTAAAAGGTCATGTGAGTGATGATGGTTGTTCCATTTTTAAATTCGTAGCGGACGATAGTTTTGATTATAAAATATATATCGGTAGCGACGAAGCAAACCTTGAAGAAATTCCTAGTCGCTATTACCTAAAATATATTAATTTAAGGTATGTGAAATCACGTCGTGATTTGAAAAAATTCATAGATATTGAGAAGAAGCAATTACTTAATTTATCTAAAGAAAGCCGTGACACCATAGAGTCCTCAAACGATGATTTACAACTGAGTAAAATATCAAGGGGGCTTAATGTTATTAACGAAAGAGTCAGACGTCTAAATTATGTAAAAGAGTCAACATCTTTAGTGAATGATGAATTGAAAAAACTTTCACATTCCTATGATGACTATTCAGTACATCTAGATTCAGGGGCAATCAAAGTACATCAATTTATTGATAATTTAGAGCTTGGTGCTTCTAGCGCTGGAGCGAAGTTAATGCTCGGTGGGGATGGGCGAGATAATCAAATTCTATTAGCATTGTGGAAAGCAAAAAGTGAAAGAGAATTTGATCCTGTTCACGAAGTGACTTTCTATTGTGTAGAGGAGCCCGAAGCGCATCTTCATCCACATCAACAGAGAAAGTTGGCTGATTACTTGATAAAGGAGCTGCCAGGGCAAACGATCATTACTAGTCACTCTCCTCAAATAGCTGCTAGATATAAACCCAATTCAATTGTACGTATTACAAGTAAATCTGGTAATAGCTATGCCGCAAATAATGGATGTTCTGACTGTATTAGTACTGCTTGGGATAATCTAGGCTACAGAATGAGCATTTTACCTGCGGAAGCGTTTTTTTCACATTGCGTTTTTCTGGTTGAAGGTCCCTCTGAGCAACTATTTTATCAAGAGCTTGCATATTCATCAGGCATTGATTTAGATTATTTTAATATCTCTATTCTCTGTGTTGACGGGGTTCAATTTGATGTTTACGGAAAAATACTAGATGCTCTTGAAATACCTTGGGTTATGCGAACAGATAATGATGTATCTAAAGTTCCATATAAAGACCTTAAAAACCTAGCCGGAATTAATCGATGTTTAAACATTAAGGGGTTAGCGCCATATCCTCATTATACAATTCAAACGACACCGCAGAGCCTCGTTCAAAATGGAGTTTGGGCAAATGTTTCTAATATAATAAATCCTCTAGGATTATACCTTTCACAAGTAGATCTTGAACATGATATAGCTTTGGAATTACCTCACGAATTATTAGGATATGCAAATACAACTGATATATCAGTAGCAATAAGCTATCTGCAAGCACAGAAAGCAATTCGAATGCGAGAGTTTTTGGTTCTTCATAAAAATCAGTTGAAAAATATTAGTACAGGCTTATTAATTCAACCATTAATTCATGCAAAAAGAATCGCTGAAGGAGTGAAATAAAATGATAGGTTTTGAGTTTACGCCAGATCAAAATGCAGCGATAGAATCAAAATCTAATATGGTTATTACTGCCTGCCCTGGAAGTGGTAAAACATCCGTTATCGTTGAAAAAATAAGACGAGAAGTGGTTGACTTGCAAGGGTATAAAGGCGTTATAGGTATCACTTTTACTGTTAAAGCCAGTAAAGAGTTAAAGCAACGATGTAAGCGAGGCGGATTAGAAACAAAATCAAGTTTCTTTGGGACAATAGACCACTTCTGTTTGTCTGAGTTAATATTCCCATTTATACCTAGATTATATGGAAAGTCAGATTATACCGTTGAGTGTAAATCATATAACGATCTGAATGAAAACCAAAAAATAGGCTTGCCACCGTTAGATGAAATTGGAAATGAATTTAACACTGATGACTATATGACCTATGAAGATAAATTTAGATTGTTATACGATAATGGAATTATTCTTCTAGAGTCAATTGGCATTCTTGCGGTACGAATAGTTACTAACTCTTTAGCTTGTAGAAATTATATAAGTTCTAAGTATACGTCACTGTATATTGACGAATATCAAGATTCATCTCAACCACAACATGAGTTGTTTCTTAGCATATTAGATCTTGGATTGAAGGCAGTAGCCGTAGGGGATGTAAATCAGTCTATTTATGCATGGCGAGGAAGTGATCCTCAGTATATTCAAGCTCTAATTACAAAACCTGAAGTGTTTGAGCATCATATAGTAAATGTTAATCATCGTTGCCATCCTTCAATTGTTAACTATGCAAATCGTATTTTTGACAGTAATTGTTTGCTATTGCCCACAAGCGATATACGAGTTTATCAATGGGTATTAAATGGCACACAACATGATGTAGCAGAGTTTTTGACTGAAAGTATCAATAAGTTGCTTGCTGATAAAATCGTACAATCACTTTCAAATATAGCTATTTTAGTGCGGAATAATAATAGTCTTTCCCTCCTTGAAACTAAACTAGGCGTTCCAAATAGGATATTTGGCGAAAATCCACTGAGTCTTATAAATACTTCAAAAACTAAATTAATGAGCAGCCTGTTGGCTTATTATTTGGATCATAAGGTATTAATTAATGATGTTGTTGAGGTGGTCGAACAGTATTCTTCTTTTTCACCATCAAGTTTGAAAGATTTGAGGGCTTCGATTAAATCAATTTCTGGTCGCGACAGTTCAACTATAAAAAATGCAATCTTAGAGTTAACGCACAAAATTTTGGATGAAAAAGTTATGGAGATTGAAGTGAATGCTTTAGATCGCGTGCTAGCGGATAAAAACATTTTGAAGCAATATATGCCTGAAAATAAAAATGAAGTCCAAATCATGACACTACATAAATCTAAGGGACTAGAGTTTGATATTGTTTTTCATCTAGATCTTTACGACTGGATAATGCCCAAACGTGAATTCATAAGAGGTTGTTACGATGAAGTTTTTTCTAGTTGGGAACAAGATTTGAATTTGCATTTTGTAGGAATAACTCGTGCAAAGGAACATTGTATTCTTGTTAATAGTACAAATCGATTCAACCATGAGGGCGATATAAAGCAAGGAAAAAAATCACAATTTATGATGCTTGATGGTTTGACTGGTTTATATAGATAAAACCTTAATACGATTGCTGACTAAGGTACTTGTAACAAGGCATTTAAACGGAACTAAAACAGTGGGTTACGTTTCGCTTCGCTACACATTATAACCCACTATTTTTGTCCGCTTAATGCGGCGTTGAGGCTGTAGAATTACTCTTTTTTAAGAAAAACAGCCTGTTTTATGGGTTCCAAATGCATTACCTAATGCTCTAAAAACGCTTAGAATTAATTATAGGAGCTCGTTTTTAAATTGATTTTGGCTGTTGGAGTTATTCTACAGCCTCGTTATGTACTAGGAGATACCTTGGAAGTTTTCGCATTATTTAAGAATAGATTATCAGATATATCACTAAACTTTACCGTTTATAGTGAGTTATTCGATAGCTCTGACTCGGTAAATACGCTAAATAACTTTCACTCATTCGTTTTTGGTAATTATCAAAAGTGTTTAGTTGATGTGCTCTATTTAGAAATAGCAAAGCTATTTGATCCTAAAGGTAATAAAGATAAAAACTTGTCTTTTCTATATCTAATCTCATTAACTAACAGCGATAGTAAACCTGAATTAGAAGCAGACTTTGAAGAATTAAAAATACTCTTTACGTCATCAAACTTAAAGGCTTATCGAAACAAGCTTCTTGCGCATAATGACTTAAAAGCGATTCAAGGAATCAGAGCTGTAAAGCCAGAAGTAACTACTGAAACGCTAGAAGAATTACTTAAACGGGCTTGGACATTATTTGGCAAAATTGAGTTTACTCTTGGAATTACAGAGAAAGCTTACCAGACGTCTCCATATATTCAGTTACCGACAGGCACTGGTATAGATGAGTTCATAACAAAATTGAAAAATCGTACATGACAAGGTGTTTAAAACGTAACTAAAAAAGAGGGTTAGGTTTCGCTTAGCTACACATTATAACTCATAATTTTAGTCCGCTTAACGCGGCGTTGAGGCTGTAGAATTACTCTTTTTTAAGAAAAACAGCCTGTTTTATGGGTTCCAAATGCATTAGCTAATGCTCTAAAAACGCTTAGAATTAATTATAGGAGCTCGTTTTTTAATTGATTTTGGCTGTTGGAGTTATTCTACAGCCTCGTTAGCTTTCTTTCATTATCAATCATCACATATATTAAAAGGTATTATTTATGACAATTTTCGAAGCAGGTGTTCAATATAAAGATCTTGATGGGGCTGTTCAGGCAGACCGAGACGACAATCAAAATGCAACCGATTATCTAAGAGAGCACCACAACATTCCAGAGGATAGCTTTGTACTTGGAATTCAAGTTTATTCGTCTGTACATAACGTTAGAGAAAATACTCTTACTGTTAGGTTTTTACATTCAAATGTTGGGGGTTATGACAATATCCAAGAAAAAATGAAAACTGAAGGTGATGATCTGGCTCTAAATGAAGTTGAAATTGATATGCCTTACAATGTGTTTTTTGGTTTGTTTAAACGTTTTAGTTTAACTTTATCATCTAATGGTTTGCTAGAAGGCAAGTCTTATACCGCAATATAAAAGCTAACAAGTTACTTAAAAGGAAAAATAACAGTTGGCCATCGCTTCGCGATTATATCCAACCATTATTCTCCTCTTAGCAAGGCGTTGAGGCTGTAGAATTACTCTTTTTTAAGAAAAACAGCCTGTTTTATGGGTTCCAAATGCATTACCTAATGCTCTAAAAACGCTTAGAATTAATTGCAGGAGCTCGTTTTTTAATTGATTTTGGCTGTTGGAGTTATTCTACAGTCTCGTTAGCCTGAATCGAGGGTTCTATGAAATTATTTATCTTTTTACTTTTTTCTTTGATTTCATTCTCTGTTGTATGTGATGAATTGAAAGAAGGGATCGACGTAAATCTTAATTTATTAAATTGTCTCGATGACAAAATTCCAAATAGAAGTATTAAAGATCCAGAAGATTGGGATGCAAAGTCATTAGTTCTTCTTCCTAGTGTTATCGAAAATACAATGGGAAATGACTCAAGTCATGTATCAAAAAAACTATTTGAGCTCTCGATGAAATATTGTGATAAAGAAATACTATCTTTTAAAGAGTATTTTGAGAAACAGGCTAACAACACGCCCTGAGGTGGACAGTATGCACTAAAGCCCACTTCCCATCGCAAATTTTAACAGTGGTAACCCCCTTACTTTCTAATGCCGTTAGGTAAGTTAATTCATCGTTGGGCGTATTCGTTTTACAACACCTAAATACGATTCATATTCATTTAAAAAAACCAATTAAAACAATACCAAGCTCTCACTTTATATTCTGCATAAAATACAGTAATAAATTGAACCAAAATAGGAACTCGGCTATGGTTTGTTTATTAATAAAAATAAATAAAAACGAGTTTATTTACAGGCTCGTTATTTGAAAAGGGATTTTTAATAATGGCACTTTTTTATATTTCACTCGGAGCCGTTTTCTTTTTAATAGCTATAGCTTGGTTTGGGTTTGTAGCTTTATATTCCCAAGTAGAAAATTCAGGATTCGGGTTTGGTTTTATTATGGGGGTATTTCCTGCGTTACTTAGCATGTTGCTTATAGTGCCTAGTACGCTGTATAGGACTGTTTTTGTATTTACGCAAAAGCCAAAGCAAACAATGAAAGCTAAAGTTACTTTAGCAATTGGGCTGCTAATCACCTTACTTTATAGTGGTGCCATTATTAAGTTAGCTTTCACATAACAACATGCAATATTAGTTACTTAGCGGGTTCTAATAAACTAAACACAGGTAAGCGCCATTTAAAGCGTACCGATGCCATACGTATTAAGTACCCTGTAACTAAGCTAACGATAATGCTTATATTGTCATCAATATTATAGTGATGCAGTGCTAGGTATAAACACGCCACAATAAGTGAAACGCTGGCATACAGCTCGTGGTGTAATACCAATGGCGCTTGACGACATATTAAATCACGTAACAAGCCACCAAATACGCCAGTAACTATGGCTGCAACTACGCAAATGCCATAGTGCAAACCCATATTTAGCCCAACTTGGCAGCCAATAATACTAAAAGCAGCTAGGCCAAGGGCATCTAAGCGCATAAATATGCCTTTAAACTTAACTACCCATTTAGCCAACCAAGTGGTGATAATGCCGGCCATACAGGTAATTAATAAATACTCTGGATTTTGTACCCACGTAAGCGGGTAATTACCAAGTAAAATATCTCGAACGCTACCACCACCTATGGCGGTGGCACTGGCTACCAAGCTAACGCCAAACCAGTCCATTTTCATTCGGCCAGCGCTTAGCGCTCCGGTCATGGCTTCTGCTGTAATACCAATAATATAAACAATAGTTAATAGCATGAGATAGTCACTTGAAATTTACACATATAATAAAGGCGTGATTGTATAGATAAAATAGTAAAATAACGAGTGAGAAATCACGCTAAAAACGCTTACTTCAGATAAGAAAAACTAATACGAAACTTGTGCGTAAATAGGCTGTTAAATTGGGGTGAACCTTTGGGTTGGATGTAAAAGGTGAAGGACAATAGGCCGCAAATAATAAAATAAGTTACTTTGAATTTTAAGCCGTTTTTGTCCTATAACCACTTTATATAGTAGGGAGTTATTTAAAAGCAAGGTAATGCAGGCTGTTAACTTGAGCCTCGGGCAATTAATACAGGAGGGAGTAGGGTGCTTTGTACTGCTTCGCCTCGAATTAGTTTTAATAGGTTTTCTACCAGCATTTGTCCGGCTACTGTGGTGTTTTGCTCTACTGTGGTTAAAGGTGGGTTGGTATAGCTGGCAATGGCGATGTTATCGAAACCTATTACGGCAACATCTTTCGGTACGCTAATACCGGCTTCTTTGAGTGCGCGTATTGCACCAATGGCAATTAAATCGCTGGCTGCAAAGAGTGCATTAAATTTTATGTTATTGGCTATTAGTGAGCGAGTGGCATGATACCCCGACTCTTCAGTCGATATTGCATTTGCTGTTTTACGTTCGTTTAAAGTTACGTTATTGGCACTTAGTTCATCTTTAAAACCTTGAAATCGGGCAAAAAACTCAGGGCTATGATCCGATGCGTCGCCTATAAACGCGCAGTCGGTTCTGTTGCGTGCAATTAAATGCGCTGCAGCTAGTTTTCCGCCACCATAATTGTCGCAGCACACAGTCAGGTCGGGGCGATTGTCGACCGTTGCCCCCCAACAAACAAACTTGGTGTTTTGCTCAAGTAGGGTGTTAAATTTAGGCTGGTAATCTAAGTAATCACCATAACCGAGTAAAATAATCCCATCGGCGCGGTGGCTATCTTCGTAGTCGGCTTGCCAATCGGCACTGGCCGATTGAAACGACACCAGTAAATCGTAACCTTCTTTAGCACAAGCGCGGGTAATACTGCCTAGCATGGCTAAAAAAAACGGGTTAATTTGCGATTCATCAGAGGTTGGATCTTCAAACAATAATAGCGCTAAGGTGCTACTTTGTTGGGTGCGTAAATTACTGGCGTTTTTGTCTACTTTATAGTTTAGCTTTTTAGCTATATCGAAAACGCGCTTACGGGTTTCTTCGTTTACCAAGGGGCTGTTACGTAAAGCACGAGATACAGTTGATTGCGACACCCCAGCATAATGGGCTATATCAAATGACGTTGCTTTACCTTTCATGAGCACTACTTAATAACAAAGAGAATAATGCAGCCATTCTCGTTTATTAATGATTTATTTCAAGCTAATTTATCAATAAAGCACTTTTTTAGTTGATCTACCCATGACACCGGTGTCATAATGTGGGCGTTTTATCATTTTGTTGTCAAAACGTATTGGCTGCCTATATTTTTATAGGCAGCATTTTTTACTGTGATAGCTGCTTTGGGGTGATAGCCTAAAGTAATAAAAAAGAACAATGGGTTACCCGTTGTAAAATAATAAGCATGAATCGCTTATACTAATTGTATTAAAGAGTGGACTATTATAAGCGCAAAAAAATAGCGCCAAAAAATGATTTAATCACAAGGCGAAAGTAATTATATAAGTTGCTTTATATGAATTGTTTTTAACGCAGTGAGTAATTTTTTTAGCTAAAATGTTCGTGTTTTTAATAAGGTTAGTATTATACAAAAGAGATAACACTATGAGCTTACACTCTTCTGCCCAATTTGATCCTATTTTAGTTGCCGACATTGGTGGTACCAATGCGCGTTTTGCACTAATTACTGCCTTCGATGCAGTAAAAAACGAATTTGTTATAGAATATAATCATACCTTTCCTAGCGCCGACTTTGGCTCGTTACAAAATGCCACACACCATTATTTGTCAACTGTGCCTCATATTAAACCTGCGCGCGCGTGTTTGGCGGTGGCAGGCCCTATAAAAGCAGGGCAGGTGCACCTTACTAATTTAGGTTGGCATTTTAGCGTTAGTGAGTTTAAACAGGCTTTTTCTTTTTCGCAGCTTGAAATTATTAACGACTTTGCTGCATTTGCCTACGCTGCCCCTTATTTAGATAGTAAGCAAAATGTGGTTATTAAAGCAGGCCAAGCCGACGAAAACTCTAACATTGCTGTTATGGGGCCAGGCACCGGATTTGGTGCAGCTTGCCTAGTTAGAACAGCGCAGTCTAGTGCGGTGCTTAGCTCTGAAGGCGGGCATATTTCTCTGGCTGCCGTTACTGATTTAGATGCAAAGTTACTTATAGAATTACGCAAAGACCATCCGCATGTGTCTTTAGAAACTGTTTTTTCAGGCCCGGGTATTGCCCATTTATATAAAGCGATGGCGGCGGTTAATGGTATTACTGCTAAGCATTTGGATGCCGCGCAAATTAGTAATTTAGCCAATACCGGCGAGTGTGAAGTGTGTGATGCAACTCTAAACCAGTTTTGTGACTGGCTTGGTAGTGCCGCAGGCGATTTAGCATTAGCTTATGGTGCGTTGGGCGGTTTATTTATTGGCGGTGGTATATTGCCACGCATGCAATCGCGCTTGTTAGAGAGTCGTTTTGTTGAACGTTTTTCACAAAAAGGTATTATGTCGCAATATAACGGGCAAGTTCCTGTTACGCTAGTAACCCAAGATAATATACCTTTGATTGGCGCTGCGGCGTGTTTGCATAATAGTAAGCAGGAATAATAATGCTGCTGGTATTTGGAAGTAAATAGATGAAAAAAGTCACCATAAATAGTGTAGCGAGTTATGCGGGGGTTTCTAAAAAAACAGTCTCTCGGGTGTTAAATAACGAGCCAAATGTAAGTGCAGCTACCCGCGAAAAGGTACTTAAAGTATTTAAAGAGCTTGATTATACGCCTAATCCTATTGCCCGTGGTCTTGCTCAAAATCGCAGTTTTATTATTGGTTGTATTTACGATAATCCAAGTAAAAGTTATATTACCCGCGTGCAAACAGGCGCATTAGCTGCCTGCCAAGAAAACAATTACAATTTATTAATTCATCCTTGTGAGCTGCGCGGCGAAGCACTAATTAATAATATTGATCAGTTACTGCAGTCATCACGCTTAGATGGCATTGTATTAACGCCGCCTTTTTCGGACTTTGCTGAACTAGTTGATTTTTTAAAATCGAAACAAATACCTTATGCGCGCGTTGCCTCTGCAGTACTTGAAGATGATTCTATTTCGGTGCGTAGCAATGACGAACAAGGAGCATTTGAAATAACCGAGCATTTAATTACACTGGGTCATAAATCAATTGCTTTTATTAAAGGTCATCCCGATCACAGTGCCACTGAGCAGCGTTTTAAAGGCTACCGACGTGCGTTAGCAAGCCATGGTATTGAATTTGAAGAGCGTTTAGTAGAAGAGGGTAACTTTAGTTATCATTCAGGGGTAGACAGTGCCCGTAGTATTTTAGATTTATCGCCACGGCCAACCGCAGTATTTGCCTCAAACGATTACATGGCAGCCGCCGCACTTAAATTAGCAACTCAACGTAGCTTACGTGTGCCCGATGATATTTCAATTGCTGGCTTTGATAACGCTCCTATAGCACGCCACATTTGGCCTGGGCTAACTACCATAGCGCAGCCAGTTGAAGAAATGACCAAACAAGCGGTTACTCAGCTTATTGCTCATATTATTCAGCCACAAGAGGTTGCGTATCAGGTAACCTTAGAGGCGCGTTTAATTACTCGCGAGTCGACGGCGCAGGTTAAATAAACTCAATTTAAAAAAATATTTACAGTAGCCCGAATGTGCACAAAGCATATTCGGGCTTTTTGTTGGCTGTTGTTAAATATAAAGATGCCGTACAACATTATTAAATGACTATTTATAAAAAATAGTTGGCTATGTTAAAAAAAGTGACTATTTTTATTAGACAGGGTTGACACCGGTGTCATGGTCGTGCGTTAATACAGTGACACCGGTGTCAGGGTGGTTGTGAGAGGCCCTCTGATAAGGTACCTTTGAACGGGTAAGCCAAAGATGCTCAGTGCAATTAATTACGTGGAGTCTTTAATTGCCACTGAGCCTTTATCCTCTAACGAATAGAGCTGAGTTTAATTATGTTGCATCCACGAATTCAAGAAGTCACCGAACGTATCATTACGCGCAGTAAAGCAACCCGCCAAGCTTATTTAGATCGCATTTCGCACGCAAAAAAACAAACAAGAGTTCGTGCTGGATTAGGTTGCGGTAATATTGCCCACGTTATGGCTGCGTGTAGCACCGATGATAAAGCGCGTTTAAAAGCCGATGAGCAACCAAACCTTGCAATTATCAATTCATATAACGATATGCTTTCGGCACATGTGCCTTATAAAGATTACCCAGATTTAATTAAAAGCATTGCTACTAAATACGACGCTACAGCCCAAGTGGCAGGCGGCGTACCAGCAATGTGTGATGGCGTTACGCAAGGGCGTGATGGCATGGAATTGTCACTTTTTTCACGCGATGTAATTGCTATGTCTACGGCAATATCGTTATCGCACGATGTGTTTGATGGCGTTTTTTGTTTAGGCGTATGCGACAAAATAGTCCCAGGATTATTAATTGGTGCACTGTCGTTTGGCCATTTACCGGTGTTCTTTTTACCGGCAGGACCAATGCAGTCAGGCATTCCAAATAAAGAAAAAGCCCGTATTCGTCAAAAGTTTGCGCAAGGTTTAGTAAGCCGCGAAGACTTGCTAGAAGCCGAAAGCGCGTCTTACCACAGTGCTGGTACCTGTACTTTTTACGGTACTGCTAACTCTAATCAAATGTTAATGGAAATAATGGGCTTACACCTTCCGGGTAGCTCGTTTATTAACCCATACACAGAGCTTCGCGATGGCTTAACCGGTAATGCGGTAGAAACCATGCTTAAGCAATTAACCGACGATAAAGACAGCCCGTGTTTAGCAGATGTGATCAGCGAAAAAACCATAGTAAATGGTTTGGTTGGTTTGCTATCTACTGGTGGCTCTACAAACCACGCCATTCACATTGTGGCTATTGCCAAAGCGGCAGGTATTCAAATAACGTGGAAAGATATGTCTGATTTATCAGCTGAGGTTCCACTATTAACGCGTATTTACCCTAATGGTTCTGCTGATGTAAATCATTTTCAAGCAGCAGGCGGTATGGGCTTTTTAATGCGCGAACTTGCCAGCGCAGGCTACTTACATACCGACGTTAAAACTATGCTAGGCGATGGCTTAGCACCTTACATGACCGAGCCTCGTCTTGATAAAGACAATAGCTTAATAATGAGTGATGCAACCGGCCCAAGCAAAATTAAATGGGTAGCTTGCCCTGATAACTCACACGATGAAGATGTACTTCGCCCAGTGAGTAATCCGTTTAGTAAGCAAGGTGGTTTACAACTGCTTACAGGTAACTTAGGCAAAGCGGTTATTAAAGTATCGGCAGTAGCAATTGAACACCAAGTAGTTACCGCCCCAGCTAAAGTATTTAGCTCGCAAGGTGAATTACAAGATGCTTATAGCCGCGGCGAACTAAACCAAGACTTTATTGCAGTGCTAAAAGAGCAAGGCCCTAAAGCTAAAGGTATGCCAGAGCTACATAAATTAACGCCTGTAATGGCAACGCTACAAGATCAAGGCTTTAAAGTGGCTATTGTAACTGACGGTCGTATGTCGGGCGCATCGGGTAAAGTACCTGCGGCGATTCACTTAGCGCCAGAGGCAGTTGAAGGCGGCATAATTGCTAAAATTCATGAAGGTGATTTAGTTACTTTAGATGCGCCAAACGGCATATTAAAAGTACATGTTAGCGATGAAGAGCTTGCTAAACGTGAACTGCAATTAAGCCTACCAAGCTTAACCTTTGGCACAGGCCGAGAGTTATTTACCGGATTTAGAAATATCGTAAGCAGCGCCGATTTAGGTGCGAGTGCTTTCGGAATTGAAGAATAGTCAGCCATTGTGGGTAATGAGGAACACGTAATGAGTATTGAAAAAATATTAGCATCGGCGCCAGTTGTGCCAGTAGTGGTAATCGAAAAATTAGAAGATGCAGCGCCACTTGCTAGAGCCTTATATAACGGTGGCTTAAAAGCGCTGGAAATTACTTTGCGCACGCCCATTGCGGCAGAAGCAGTAAAACTAATGAAAGCAGCTGTACCTGAGGCCTATGTAGGCACAGGTACGGTAGTTGATAAAGCAAGCTTTGATGCATCAGTAGCTGCAGGCGCTGACTTTATGGTGAGCCCAGGGGTTAGTGACGAGCTACTTGAATTGATAAAAACGAGCGATATCCCGTTTTTACCAGGCGCTGCTACGCCAAGCGAAGTTATGAAACTAGCGTCGTACGGTTTTAAGTATTTAAAGTTTTTTCCGGCAGAAGCAGCAGGCGGAACCGCCATGCTTAAATCGATCGGTGGGCCATTACCCGATATTACATTTTGCCCAACGGGCGGCATAACGCTCGCTACTGCACCTAACTACTTAGCACTAAATAATGTTATTTGTGTGGGTGGTACGTGGATGTTAGATAAACAACTAATTGAAAATAAAGACTGGCAAGCTATTGAAGCGCTTGCTCGACAAGCTTGTGAAGTAAATAGGAGTCAAAAATGATTAACGTAGCAATTAATGGCTATGGCCGTATAGGTCGCAATGTATTGCGTGCACTTTACGAGTCGGCACAAAATAATGAGATTAAAATTGTTGCAATTAACGATTTAGCCCCAGCTAATGTTAATGCTCATCTTACGCAATTTGACTCAGTACACGGACAATTTTCACATAAAGTAACGCTAGCCGATAACACTATGCTAATTGGCGACGATGTTATTACTTTAACGCAAGAGCGCGACCCAGCAAATTTACCGTGGAAAGCACTCGATGTTGATATTGTTTTAGAGTGTACCGGTTTGTTTACTACGCGCGAAGCAGCCGCTAAGCATATTACTGCTGGCGCTAAAAAAGTAATTGTTTCGGCACCGGGCAAAGATATGGATGCAACCGTAGTGCATGGCGTTAACAGCGAAGTACTTAATGCACAAAGCCAAATTATTTCAAACGCTTCGTGTACTACTAACTGTTTAGCACCGATTGCTAAAGCAATTAACGACACGGTAGGCATTGATCAAGGCAGCATGACCACAATTCATGCATATACCAACGATCAAAACTTATCGGATGTATATCATCCTGATCTATACCGTGCACGCAGTGCAACGCAGTCGATGATCCCAACTAAAACCGGCGCAGCTGCAGCTGTTGGCTTAGTGCTACCAGAACTTGCAGGCAAGTTAGATGGTATGTCGGTACGTGTGCCTACAATTAACGTATCTTTGGTTGATTTTACGTTTATTGCTAAGCGCGATACCAGCATTGAAGAAATTAATGCAATTATGAAAGAAGCGTCAACGGGCTCAATGAAAGACATTTTACAATATAATGAGCTGCCGCTTGTTTCTATTGATTTTAACCATAACCCAGCGTCTTGTGTGTTTGATTCAACGCAAACCAGAGCGAATGGTAAGCTGGTTAAAGTAATGGCTTGGTACGATAACGAATGGGGTTTTTCAAACCGGATGTTAGATCAAGTTAAAGCGTTAGGTAAGTTTTTATAATTTTAGATTATATAAATAACGTTAAAAACCACGCATAGCGTGGTTTTTTTGTGCCATTTATAAGTTTACGACATTTTACAACTGTGTAGTTAGCTGTGTGCTTAACTGCGAAAGTGTGGGGCGCTGTATAATATCAGTTGTCATGCATTGCTTAGCTAGTTGCGCAAGCTTAACGGCTATTGCATTATTGTCGCTGCAAACACTTAGTAAATCATCAATTAAACAACCTAGCGCGCGTACTTCAATTAATTGCATTTGCTGGCGCTGATATTCACCCAACATAGCTAAATTAGTTGCTGCACCAAAATCGCCAAATAACACATCTGCGTCTTGGTTTACCATAGTGTTATGCGCATACACATCGCCATGGCTTACTTTATTTGCATGCAAATGTTGTAGGGTACTGGCCATTTGTTGCACAATTTTATAAATAGCTTGGCTACTATAATTACAGCCATCTGCGAAGGTGTCGCGAGTGCACGTTTGCAAGCTTGGCGGTAATCCTAAATTGCTAAAGCTATTATCTATTAGCTCCATTACTAAACCAAGTTGCTTGTCTTGCTCTATATAGGCAAGTACCTTAATTAAATTGGCATGTTCATTTGCCTGCAAGCAGCAATTAACTTCATCAAGCGGATAACCATCGCTGGTTATTGCGCCTTTAAACAACTTAATAGCTACCGCTTTATCTGCTGCTTTTGCAAGGTGAATAACGCCAGAGGCGCCTTGGCCAATAACCTGCTGTAATGTGTAATCATTCAGTGGCTTATTCTCTAAACTACTTTTTGTTAGGCACTGCGCTTTATTAAAGGTGTTACCAGCAAAGGCGAGCCAAGTAAGTTTTGGTAATTCAAATAACCAGTTACCTAGGTGCGTTAAGTTATTGGCTGATAAGCGCACTAATTCTAAGTTTGTACACTGCTGCATACTGCTTGGCAAAGTGCGTAACCGGTTACCCGCTAAAGCAAGTTTGCGCAGCTGTTTAAGCTCGCCGAATGACTCGGGTAATTGCTCAATACGGTTGTCGGTTAATATTAACCACTGTGTTGTAAGCGGCAGGCTATGCTGGGCAAACTCACTAATTTGATTGCCTTTAAAAGCGATCATAATAAGTGCTGGGCATTGCGCTAAAACAGCAGGTATATGCTTAAACTGATTAAACGATAAAAACACCCGTTTAAGGCGGGTTAAACTGGCAAACTCTGCGGGTAAATCACTCAGGTTATTATTAGATAAGTCGAGTACTTCTAGGGTGTCGGCAAGGGTAAAAATTTCTTTTGGGAAATCAGTGAGGTCTTCCACCAATTGTAAGCGGCGAGCGCCACTTAAAGCACCGCTGCGTAGTTGTTCAAGGGTATTCAAAATTAACTAATCCATTTTACAAAAACAAAAAGGCCAAACTAAGTTGGCCTTTGATCACGTTTTATTTTTAACGCTTAAAACTCTGCGTTGTGGTAAACGTTTTGTACGTCGTCGCAATCTTCTAGCATAGCTAAAAAGCGCTCCATAACCTCAACATCTTCGCCTTCAATAGGCGCTGCTATTTGTGGTACAAACGAAATTAAATCTTCGTCAAATTCAGTCACGCCCATTTCTTCAAGTGCTGTGCGAGTATTGTTGTACTCAGTATGTGGTGCAAATACAGTTACCTTGCCGTTTTCAACTTCTACGTCGGTTACATCAACATCAGCCATCATTAGTGCTTCAAGTACTGTTTCGTCGTCATCACCGTCAAATACAAAAATTGCAAGGTGATCAAATAAATGCGAAACCGAGTTCTGTGCACCAATTTTAGCGTTAGCTTTAGTAAAGCAAACACGTACATCAGCAAAGGTACGTTTATTATTGTCGGTTAAACAGTCAACAATAATCATACAGTTACCCGGGCCGTAACCTTCGTAACGTGTGGCTACGTAGTCTTCACCGCCGCCGCCTTTTGCTTTGTCTATTGCGCGGTCAATAACGTGCGCCGGAACTTGGTCTTTTTTAGCGCGCTCAATTAAACGACGTAGCGATAAGTTACCGTCTGGATCGGTACCGCCATTTTTAGCACAAATATAAATTTCTTTACCGTACTTAGAATAAACTTTAGTTTTAGCACCCGCAGTTTTAGCCATTGAATCTTTTTTGTTTTGGTAAGCTCTTCCCATCTGCGTTTCGCCTTTAAATATAAGTATTAAAATAATTTTCAGGGGCATAGTTTAAAGGTAAAAGTGGGGTAGGGCTAGTAACTATTAAATAGGATGAGTTGAGTTTTATACTAAGGGCTATAAATATAACTGAGCAGAAAAAATATAACCCGCAATGGCGGGTTATATTTAATTGCAATTTAGCGCTTTATTACCAAATGCGTACGCGTTGATCTTCAGGAAGATACAGCTCATCGCCTGGTTTTACATTAAATGCTTTGTACCATGCGTCGTGGTTACGCGGGGCTTGTGCTCTAAAGCGACCCGGCGCATGCGTGCCACCGCGCAGCTGATTTAACATGCTTTGCTCGGTGCGTTTTTCTTTCCATACTTGTGCCCAAGCAAGAAAGAAACGCTGATCTCCAGTAACACCGTCAATAACCGGTGCTTCTTTACCGTTTAGGCTCAGTTTGTAGGCATGATAAGCCATGGCTAAACCACCCACATCACCAATGTTTTCACCTAGGCTATTACGCCCGTTAACAAAGTTATCTTCGATTGGCTCATACTTATTGTACTGCGCTGCTAACTGGTCGGCTTTTGCGTCAAATGCGGCGCGATCGGCATCAGTCCACCAGTTACGTTGGATCCCGTTTTCGTCTGACTTAGAACCTTGGTCGTCAAAACCATGGCCCATTTCGTGGCCAATTACTGCGCCAATGCCGCCGTAGTTTACTGCTGCGTCGGCATTTGGATCGAAAAATGGTGGTTGTAAAATTGCCGCCGGAAATACAATTTCGTTAAATGAACTGTTGTAGTAAGCGTTAACGCGCTGTGGTGTCATACCCCAACGGTTACGATCTGTTTTTTGCAGCTCTTTTGCAACGCTTTCGGCTTGAAAAAACTCACGCATGTTTTTTACGTTGCCGATTAAGTCGTTGTTGCTAATAGCTAAACCTTCGTACGACTGCCATACATCGGGGTAACCAATTTTTGGTACAAATGCAGCCAGTTTAGCGCGCGCATTAACTTTGGTTTCTGCGCCCATCCACTCTAGGTTATCAATACGTTCACCCAATGCGGTACGTAAGTTTTCTACCAGTTCAGACATTTGTTGTTTTGACGATTCAGGAAAATAACGTGCTACGTATATTTTACCAATAGCAAAACCAAGTGAATTGGTACTCGACATTTCATCTATAGCGCGTTTCCAACGTGGACGCGGCTCTTGCTGACCATTTAACTCTTTACCAAAAAATGCAAAGTTGGTATTAAAAATATCTTCAGATAGTAAGTTAGCGTTACCACTTATTGCGTGGTAGGTTAAATAATCTTTCCATACAGCTAAGTCTTCTTGATTGATTAATTCAATCATGGCTTTTATTGGCTCGGGCTGCGATACATTTAACTGCGGTACTTTGTAGCCTGTTTGAGCAAAATATGCATCCCAATTAAAGTCAGGGTAGGCAGTGCTTAGCTCGTCGCGTTTAATTTGATTTAATGTAAGGTCGCGGTTACGACGCTTTTCGCGTGGCCAATGGCCTTGTGCAATTTTGGTTTCTAGATCTAAAATTGCCTGTGCGCGCTCATTGGCGTTATCTGCATTGGCAAATTTAAGCATGTCGGCAATATGTGCCACATAGGCGCTACGCGTATTAACAAAACGCTCTGAGTCTTCAAGGTAGTATGAACGATCGGGTAAGCCTAAACCGCCAGCACCTAACGACATTTCGTATTTATTAGGATCTAAGCGGTTAAACCACATGCCACCACCAAGCGGAGCTTTAACACCGGTTAACCAAGACTGACCAAACATTTTGGCTAAGTCGTCGGTTGATGATATTTCACTTATTTGTGTTAAAAGCGGCTTAATTGGTGTTACGCCTAGCTTATTAAGTGTTGCGGTGTCCATGTAGGCGTTGTAAAAGTCGGCTACTAGTTTTTCATCGGCATTTAAATCTTTACGCGCGGCAATTTCTTCAATAATTACTTTAACGCGGTCTTCGCTGCGCTCGGCCAATGCCGAAAATGCGCCATAGCGGGTTTTATCAGCAGGCATGCTGTAATTGTCATACCAAGTGCCACTGGCGTACATAAAAAAGTCGTCGCCTGGTTTAACCGCTTCGTTACGTGCAGCTAAATCAACACCAAAACTACCCAGCTCTGCTTTTTCTGTTGTTGCGGCTATTGGTGCAGTAGGTGCTGGTTGTACTTGTGTTTTTGTTGTTTGTGGCTCTGAACAGCCGGTAATAAATATGGCAGCTAATGCAGCTGCAATTAAACTCTTTTTCATTATGTTCCCCTGAGCTTTCACTCTGTTTAATTAATATTTTTGTTATTGTAAATATTATCTTAACCTAGGTTCAGGTTATTTTAGTAATTGTTGTTTATAAGAGGCTGCTAAACAAACCTTTTGAGGTGAATCACCCTAGAGGTCGATAAAATAGCAAATAAAGCCTTTATACGAGCAATTTTAATGGTTTATGTGTTTTTTGCTTGTTCTTGCTGCAATTGCCACATTTGTGCATATTGGCCGTTAAGGGCTAGCAACTCAGAATGTGTGCCTTGTTCAAGTAGCTCGCCTTTATGCAATACTAAAATATTATCGGCATCAATTATGGTTGATAAGCGATGGGCAATTACTATGCTGGTATGGTTTTGTGTGACAGCGCGCATAGCCGTTAAAATAGCTTGCTCGGCATGCGAGTCAAGGGCTGAGGTGGCTTCGTCAAAAATTAAAATAGGCGATTTTTTTAAGATTGCGCGGGCAATGGCTATGCGTTGTTTTTCGCCGCCCGACACTTTTAAACCACGCTCGCCTACTAAGGTTTTATCGCCTTTATCAAGGCTGTTTATAAACGCTGTTAAATGCGCCATAGCAATGGCTTGATCTATTTCGGCCTCGCTGGCTGTTGGCCTGCCATAAGCAATGTTTTCGCGTATTGAGGTATTAAATAGCACGGTATCTTGCGGCACTATGGCTATAGCTTGGCGTAAACTGTGCAAAGTTACGGTGTTTATAGGTTGCTTATCTATAGTGATATTACCCGACGACACCTCATAAAAACGATACAAGAGCCTAGCTAATGAGCTTTTTCCTGCGCCACTTGCTCCGACTATTGCTACTTTAGTACCGGGTTTAACACTAAAACTAACATTATTAAGAATAGGGCGGCTAGCATCGTAACTAAAGCTTACATTGTTAAAGCTCACTTCACCTTTTGTAAGTGTTAGTAGCTGTGATGCAGGGGTGTCGGTAATTTGTGGTTTTTTGTTGAGCAGACCAAGCATGTTTTCAAGGTCGGTAAGGGCACGTCTTATTTCGCGATATACAAAGCCTAAAAAGTTAAGCGGTAAAAACAGTTGGATCATATAGGCGTTTATCATTACGAGTTCACCAATGCTAAGTGTACCGGTTACTACTTCGCTTGAGCCTAGCCACATAAGTGCGGTGATGGCGCTGGCTATAATTAACGCCTGCCCAGAGTTTAGTGCCAATAACGACATGCGGTTTTTTAATCGGGCTTTTTCCCAGCGCGCTAAAAAGGTGTCGTAGGTGCTGGCTTCAAACTCTTCATTGTTAAAGTATTTTACTGTTTCGTAGTTTAGTAAGCTGTCGATAGCACGGGTATTACTTAAGTTGTCGGCGGTGTTAGCTTCGCGAATAAAGCGATTTCGCCACTGAGTTACGGTTACTGTAAAGGTAATATATATGGCAACGGCAAGTAGGGTTATAAGCGCAAACCAGATAGAAAACAAAGTGCCAAAAATTAATGCCACGGTAAGAATTTCAAATAGAGTAGGGACAATGTTAAACATTAAAAATCGCATTAAAAAGCTCAAACCGCTGGTGCCACGCTCTATGTCGCGGCTTATGCCACCGGTTTGCCTATCTAAATGAAAAGCCAGTTCAAGCGAATGCAAATGCTTAAACACTTTTAGGCCTATGTCGCGCATGGCATGCTCGGTAACTCGCGAAAAAACCGCATCGCGTATTTCACCTAAAAATACACTGGCAAAGCGCAGCGCACCATACATAATAAGCAGTAGGGTAGGAATAAAAAGCACTGGGTGAATAGATTTATCAACGCTATCAATAATTTCTTTTAGTGCCCACGGCATAAGTAAAGTAGCGCCTTTAGCGCCTACCAACGCCATAGCTGCAATAAAAACTCGCCCTTTAAATTGTGTTATATACGGCCAAAGTGTTTTTATACTTTGGCGCAGGTTCATTGCATCGGGGCGTTTTACTGAGCTTTGTTTAGAGCGCATGAGTGATCTCGGTTTTTATAGTGGGTATAAATTGCTGTGGATTTAATTTTGTATCAAGCTAAATTCTTAATTAGACTATTGTATTTTAAATAGCTGCCCTTATATACTAGTAACCCTTAATTAAAGTTTGAAAATTAATGTTTAAATTTCGTTTGTTTTTAACTGCATTTTTACTTATTACTGCACTTTTTAGTGCATGTAGCGAAGCCGCGCCAGTTAAACAAGATTTAAACACTGCAAATTCTACTTTAATATCTACTGCTTTTTCAGCAGGAAATTTCTCATTAGATACTACATTATTAGACATAAGTCATCGCTCTACATTAGTTAAAGTATTGCATGCTAAACAACAAACTAAGCCTGATAAAACAGCGTTTGACGCACTGCAACCTAGGCTAACTGCCAGTAATTCATCGTTGTTTTTATTTAGTGCGCAAACAGAGCCTGAATACGATGTTATTTATGAGTTTTTTATTCATACGCTTGCAAGGCAGTTTTATTTACAACCTAAAGCTATAAGCACGGCACTACCTTGGTACACGGTTGTTTCTAATAGTAAAAAGTCTCGTATTAGTGGCTGGAAAGAAGCCAACTTACTTTACAGGGCTACCAACACTCACCACGCTTAATTTCCTTATTTAATAATTAATAGGCTTTAACTTTTAAAGTTTTAGCTTGCAGATTAATTGTGCTTTTTAAAAGCGCTTATCAGCTAGTTGCTGATAGTAAGGAATAAAAATGTTGAGTTTTAAAAAAAATAAAAAGCCGTTTATGGCTAAGTTTAAATTAAGCACCTTTGCTATGTTGGTGGTATTACTGCTATTGGCAATGAGTGCGTTACCTAACTTATATCCAAACCAGTCATGGTTGTATGTTAGCGCAGCCCCACACAGCGAAATACAAACACCCCCGAGCACCAATACGCTAGTTACATTTTTAAATGAGCAAGGCTTAAATGTGGCGCAAGCGCATGAGTCGCAAGCAACAATAAGTGTGCTGCTTAACGAGCCTACAAAAAGTGCCCAGGCCCAAGCGGCTATAAAAGCGCAATATGCTAATACTCAGACTAAAATTGTGGAGCGAGCTACCAGCCCAAACTGGTTACAAAGCTTTGGACTTTCGCCAATAAAATTAGGCCTAGATTTAAACGGTGGGGTGCTATTTGTACTCGATGTAGATTTAGATAAAGCCATTGATGAGCAATTAGTGAGTGCGTATCAGCAAGCTAAATCAATCATAATTAAGCAAAAGGCACATGGGGTAAAAGCGCTGCAAACTCAAACCGGGTTTGTAATAAATGCTCTACCTAATGCAGCTGATAAATTACCCTCTGTTATTAAAGAGCTACAAAGCCGCTTTGCTAACTTAGCAGTAGTAACAAACAATAATGGCACAGTTAAAACGGCGCAATTTAGTTACTCAGAGCAAGGGCGTAGCGCGTTTGATAAAGAAGTAATGAGCCAAACCCTCACAACTCTGCGTTCGCGAATTGAAGAGCTGGGCATAACCGAAGCGGTAACGCAGCGCCAAGGTAAGCAGCGCATTCGTATAGAATTACCCGGAGTGCAAGATCCTACCGAGGCGAAACGCATTATTGGCGCAACGGCATCACTGGGGTTTTACCAATTAAAAGCTGTGGGTGGGCAAACCTTTAATTTACAGTCGGGGGGGACTATAAAACTTGACCCAGTGCCAATTTTTACCGGTGAGCATATTAATAACGCTCATGCTGGGCGCGACGATTGGAGCAAACCACTAGTGCAGTTAAGCCTTGATAGCCAAGGCGGCGATGCTATGTCGGCATTTTCTAAAGCTAATATAGGTAAACCTATGGCAACGGTTTATTCAGAGTATTCTCAAAATGCAAAAGGAGAGGTAGTTAAAAAGAGCGAAGTTATTAATGTAGCCAATATTGCTCAACACTTAAGTTCGCGTTTTAGCATAACCAATATGCAAAGCCCACAAGCCGCGGCCGACTTAGCGCTACTGCTACGTGCAGGCTCGTTAAGTGCGCCGGTTACTATAGTGCACGAACAAACCATAGGGCCAAGCTTAGGCAGCGAGAATATAAGTAACGGCTTAGCCGCCCTAATGTTAGGTATGGGTATTACTTTGGCATTTATGGCTATGTGGTACAGACGGTTAGGCTTAATTGCAAACGTAGCACTTATTTTAAATTTAACCTCGTTAGTGGGCTTAATGTCGTTATTGCCAGGGGTAGTGCTTACGCTTCCCGGTATTGCCGGATTGGTGCTAACCATAGGTATGGCAGTAGATACCAACGTAATAATATTTGAACGTATAAAAGAAGAGCGCCGTAAAGGCCGCGCGCCTTATCAAGCTATTGAGCAAGGGTATAAGCAAGCATTTGGCACTATTTTTGATGCCAATATTACCACTATGATCACTGCACTTATTTTATACGGTATAGGTTATGGGCCAGTGAAAGGCTTTGCAATTACTTTGGCGCTGGGTTTAGTAACCAGTATGTTTACTGGCGTGTATGTATCGAAAGTGTTGAGCCAAAGTTTGTATTTAAAATTGGGTAAAAAAAGCGGAGTAAGTACAGATGCTTAATTATTTTTTAAAAGGCGAAACCGGCACACGCATGCGTTTTATGGGCTTGGTTTTAAGTACAGTATTAGTATTGCTATCGGTAGTAACCTTGGCGCAAAAAGGGCTTAATTTTGGCCTAGATTTTACCGGTGGTTACTTAACAGAATTTACGACTAGCCAAAGTATTGAGCTAGAGCAGCTTAAAACTTTTATAGCTAAAAACCACAGCGGTGAGTTTGAGCTAACAGCACAAGGGAATAACCATTTTCAATTAAGAGAAGCGCCGGCTATTAACCAATCTGCGAATAATAACAGCAACGATTGGCAAAGTGCGGTAACACAAAGCACCGATATAAACGCCACGGTATTATCATCGGCTTATATTGGCTCGCAGGTGGGTGATGAGCTATTTGAGCAAGGCTGTTTGGCATTATTAGCTGCTATGGTTGCAGTAATGCTGTATTTAGCGATAAGGTTTGAATGGCGTTTAGCCCTTGGCTCGGTAGTTGCCTTAACACACGACCTAATATTGGTGCTGGGTTTGTTTTCGCTATTACAGCTTGAGTTTAACTTAACCGTTTTAGCCAGTTTATTGGCAATTATAGGCTACTCACTTAATGACTCTATTATTGTTGGCGACAGAGTACGTGAGTTATTAAGAGTTAAATTAAATGCCAGTATTAGCGTATCCAGCATTATAAATAGTGCGATTAAAAGTACCCTAACGCGTACCATAATTACCTCAGGCACTACCTTAGCCACAGTAGCAAGTGTGTGGCTATTAGCTGGTTCACCGCTGCAAGGCTTTGCTATTGCGTTATTTAGTGGCATTGTTGTGGGTACATTTTCATCTATTTGCATTGCAGCCACCTTGCCCGAGCTAATGGGATTAAGTGCTAAAAACTACGAAGTGAAAATAGATAGCCAAAGCCAAGCGCTCATGGATATGCCATAAAGGCTTAAAGCATACAAATAAACAAAGCTTAGGGGCTAAACTATTGTGGTTAGCCCTCGTAGCAATGTTAAACTGCTCGCAATATTTTTACTGTATGTGTAAACCTCATGAACAAAGCCCACGTTATTGAACACCTTAAGTTTGCCCTAGAGGCGCAGCTTACCACCGCAAAAGTGGCCGCTAAAACAGCACACGACACCGCCACGCACGAAGAAAACATAGCAGAAAATAAATACGATACCCTAGGGTTAGAGGCCGCTTATTTAGCCCAAGGCCAAGCGCAGCGCGTAAACGATTGCTATAAAAGCATGGAATTATTTAAGCCCATATTTAATCAGCCAGCCAGCAGTAAAATAGCCATTGGCTCGCTAGTGTGTCTGGAGGATACAAATGAGCAGCAAAAATGGTTTTATTTAGGCCCAAGCGCAGGCGGATTAACCGTAGAGGTTAAAGGTTTAACGATTGCCGTTGTAACCCCCGGCGCGCCCTTAGGTAAGCTGTTATTAAATAAGCAACTCGATGATGGCATAAGTTTAACCATTGCCGATGTAAAGCACGATTATGACATTGTAGAAATCTTATAAAATATTGGTTGTAAGCAAAGCTCATTTAAAAAACCACAAAACTTATTTATTCCCCCTCATTTTATTGTCGGATGGCGTGGCTTCGTCACTTATCCGACCTACTTCAATGTTTTATTGTGATTGCTATAAAAGCATGGAATTATTTAAACGTAGGTCGGATAAGCGAAGCGCCATCCGACAATCAAGCACCATCACGATAATATTTTGCAGGATAATTAAGCAGACACCCATCTTAATATTTGCAATTTCAGCATGCTGGGTTCAAACATGAAGTGGATGTCATGTTAAAGATTATGTTAAATATTTAAATCCCACATTAAATCTTTAATAAAACATTTATCATCATCGACTCTACTACCGATAAGTTGTATTACACGCTATACCTACTACACTTATCAATCGAAAGCATCAATACATACAGGGAGCAACTCTGGTTTACATCGACGTACATCGGCGGTTCAGAATGTGACTGATGTTAAGTTGTAACTATCATCGGTAGAGGCTTACATTAAGACTCTGTCGTTGTTTATTTTACTGAAGATGCGTCCAACCAGGTACGCATAAAAGGAAAGAGATTATGACCAGTTCTTATACAGGTGGCTGCGAACACGTTCATATTAAAGCTAAAGCTGAGCCAATCGATAATCATGTTTGTCACTGTAATGTTTGTAAGGGCGTGACAGGCCAGCAGAGTACGCATGTGGCGTTCTTCAAATACACAGATCTGTCTGCCGATCACCCTGAAAAAATAAAGCGTCAGCCGTTCAATAAGGACAACCCAGAAGGACCACTTGAGCTTTGTAGCTGTACTGATTGTGGCGCTGCACTAATGCTTGATGATAAACAGAAACGCATTCGTGTTGCCGTGCCAAATGTTATGGGTTACAAAGAAGCAACGTTTCCTAAGGCCACATATCACGCATTCTACGACACATCAAAGGGCTACCCCAAACCATCCGACGGTCGTCCGGTTTATGAAGGGTTGCGTCCTGAATTCGCTTGGCCTGAACCTGCTTAATCGGATGCTTTTATACTCGAACAGGAGAGGTTAACCAATCAATCCTACTATTGACCTTGGCATCATTATAGCGAACCGTATAACAATTTCACGGCATGGTATTACAGTTTTCGATACATGAAGGTAGTGGTGCCCGTTTTTTGCAGTAACTGATTTGGTAGGTATTACATCAGGGATATACGCGATCTCTTTAAATAACCGATAAAAGGGGGGCCACCCATTAGAAAGTTCCGGTCAAGCAGGCAGCTGCGTTTTCTTGAACTTTTATTTAAAAGCTAAGTGTTCTTACTTTTTAAACTCAATTTAAATATGACTGTGCGTTCAGTAATAATAAGTTTTTAGTGGGCTGTTGGACAATATCCATCCGTTTACGCATTAAGTCACGAACAGCTCTAAGCTTGCGTGGATATATGTAATTTCCAGGGAGTATATTTAAGCGTAACATTTCACCCAACCAGCGCACATCACTATGATCGTCAGCATGTTTTAAGCCTGAATGTTGTTGGATTGCAGCGAGATTCGCTAAATATATTTTAAACTTTGCATCCATTAATGCATCAACTAGCCAATACCAATTAAATGTTGATTCAACAACAAGTTCTGTTAGCTTGTCTTTATAGGGGATAAAAAAGACAAAATGACAGACACGTCATTATTTAAACGCTTTGCTCATTAATGATAGCAATAACATTATTATTTGAATGTAAGTCAATTCCACCATATAGCTTCATACTAAACTCCTCGATATACTGTTTATTTTTTTGCTCAACACAACTGTATTGAAAAACGCTAGGAGCTTTCTATATGGTTATAAATATTTAACTTTTGTAAATCAGAGTGTTGAAAGCACACAGACTTTATCTTATCTATGAGAAACATTTAAGCCAGCGAACTCTAATAGCGCATTTTACATTCTAAACGATATATAAAATGTGAACACACTAACCTATACGATTAAGATGGCTTTTGCTGCAAATGAGTGACCTGATTAGAACGAATAAGCACATAACTTTGTTTTAATAAGCACTTCAACCTTCCCGCAATTAAAATTATTAAATACTAACCAGGCAGCAATCCGACATTAAGATTACAGCTTTGTCATGTTTGTGTCATGTCAATGACAGGTTGAACTTTTATACTCATGCTTATATTCCTTCTATATTTTAATATAAAAGGCTAGGAATAAAAATTAATGAATAATTGCAATCGATCTTGCCAGTAAGGCATTACTTAGTTCAAGGGTTAATAGCAGCGATCTCTTAACTATTATTAATAATATGGCTTTATTTTAGCTGCAATTATTATGATAAATTTGAGTGTTAAGAAGAGTAATATCGCTTTGATACACCTAAACAGGCCTCAATAGAATTTATAAATCTAGGAGTTAACCATGAATATTTTAACAAAATTAGCTTTAGTTTTGATACCAACAATTACCTTATCTACATCAGCTCTAGCGCATAACCCATCAATGCATGTAAAGAAGGCAAAAAAGGCGGATTGTACCAAAGTGAATCATAGTAAAATGGATATGAAAGATCCTGTTGCAATTGCCATAATGAAAAAATGCATGAAGCAGTCGAAAATCGATAAACATGACATGAAAGACATGGATCACAGTAAAATGAAGCAAGAAGAGCATAAAAAATCTAAGGAAGATGATGATGGTCATAATCATTAACCTATCTTATTGAGTCATTTAGCAAATGTTTAAGTGCTGATACGTTATATGGCGTCTTAAAACCTTAGTATCTCAAGGGGGATTGTATGAAAATCATTAGATTACTATTATTGTTTGTTGTTTTAGGTCTTGCTTCAGCAGCTACTGTTATTTACTCCGGTATTGTTGATGTTGCTGCTGATGAACCGCACAGTGATCTTGTTTATTGGCTATTAACAGAAACTAGAGAAAACTCTATTAGTAAGGCTTCACAAGATATAATTGTACCTGATTTGAATGAACCCGAATTACTACTAACCGGTGGAAGTGATTATGAATATATGTGTTCTAGTTGTCACCTAAAGCCAGAGCAGCGTGAAAGTGATATGAGTTTAGGCTTATATCCGGCGCCACCTAACTTAACTATATCGAGTAACGAGCATATAAATCATGCGCACGACGAAGATGAAGACAAGCTAGCTCGTAGGAATTTCTGGATTATCAAACACGGTATTAAAGCATCTGGCATGCCAGCATGGGGGAAAACCCATGACGATAGGCGTATGTGGGCAATGGTTGCTTTTATTAAACAGCTACCTACCTTAACACCAGAAGAGTATCAAATACTCACTGCTATAGACTAACCCAACACTATAAAGGAAGAAATATGAAAAGATATACTGCAGCAATACTGATACTTGTTCTGAGTTTTTCTACGATTGCTCATGATGATAAAAATCATAACACACAAGATAAACAAGCAATTATTGATATCATCTCGGGTATTAAACTTGGTTGGGAAAATGGTGATGGTACGCCATTTAGAAAAACTTTTCTAAATTTTAAAGGTGCTAGATATATAGAGTCTGGTGGTCAAAACTCAGGGTTAGACAGCTTAGTTAATCATCACGTTGAACCAGAGAAAGATGCAATGGAATACCTAAAATTAGACTTTTCTAATATAGAAGTAACTTTTGAAGGAAGTGAGAAAGAATTTGCTTGGGCTATTGCTGATAGTGCGGTGCAGGGAAAAGTTAAAAGTTCAGGTAAAGAGTTTGATAAAACAGGCTATCAAACCTTCTTATTTCGTAAGATCGATGGTTATTGGAAAGTTATTCATAGCCATTCATCGACTCGCGACAAAAGACCAAAAGCGGCTCATAAACATTAAGGTTAGGTATTTGAATGTAATTTACGCAGCTAGTATTTAAGTTAGGTATTTTTGTAAAATAAAATAGTACCAAGGCTATAGCGATAATACTAATCGCTATAACCTTGGTACTATTTTGGAATTAAAAAGCATATGAAAATAGTTTACTTCGGAAACAATTTATTCTCTTCGTGTTTAAAGTATTTATTAGATGAAAATCATCAAATATTGCGAGTATATAAAAATAGTCATGCGCATGAATCATCTATTATGGATAGGTTATGTGAAAAAAATGATATTGCTATTTATGAGCACAGACCTAAGTTAATAGAGCTCAATGATTTGATCTCCTTAGGTGCAGAACTGTTCATAGTAGCTGAATATGCTTACTTAGTACCTGATACAAATGTGAAATATGCAATCAATATACACCCATCTTTACTACCTGAAGGTAGAGGGCCGACTCCTTTACCATATTTAATAAAAAACCCTGATTTTTCAGGAGTGACTATCCATAAGATAACTAATAACTTTGACTCTGGAGATGTGATTTTACAAGCTAAAGTTCTGCAATCTACTAGTAAAAGCATAACAACTTTAATGATAAAAATGCACCTTGAATCTGTCAAATTATTGAAACTTTTTATTGAAAATATTAATAACTATTACGAATCTGCAAAGGCCCAAGTAAACTACTCTTATTGGTCAAAAATTGAAATGTCAGAGAGCGTTTTAGATTGGAATACATCAATAAATGAGATCAAGATATAGAAACGGTGTTTTGGGCATCTAGGCTTAATTATAAAATTAGATCAAGTATTATGGGTTGCATCTCATCTGGAGTTCATAAATGAAAAGCAGACACCGCGACCTGGATGTGTAGTTTTTGAAGATGATAGTTTATTGGCTGTCACAGCATTAGACGGAATAGTCTGTATACATAAGCGCTCAATGTTCTCTTTGCCTGTATAATAGAAACTAAGAAACGAGAGATTTGCTAGAGTGAAACTTTGTTATATTGGAACTCGGTCATAATTTTTGTGTTAAGCTAAAAATTAAATATCTAAAACACAGTCTAATTGCTCTTCAAAATAGATGATTAACCGCGTCAATGTCTGGAGCCAATTATGTATAGGCATTGTCTAGTTTTTTGTAGCCTTTAATATATTATTATAAAATTTTAGCAGGTTGTTTTCATTTGGAAACCCGCCCGCTTTTGGTTTTTGTTAATTTTCGAAATTTTCAGGGCTTAGGTTCAATCGCTTTAAAAACATCCTTTAAATTTACACACCGCGATTATCTAAATCGTTTAAACCTAGGTCGGATAAGCGAAGCGTCATCCGACAATCAAGCCGCATCACAATAATATTCAGCCATCCGAAGAGCCAAGTTAAGGTTATAAACTCTTACCGTTCCCATAAATTATGTGTCGGATGGCGTGGCTTCGTCACTTATCCGACCTGCATCAATAATTTTCATCTTCACGCTAAAAATATCTCGTTTGTTAGTTTATCAAAAAGGCCTTATAAAGCAGATGTGGTTTAGGATTACCTAAACTAAAGCACCCATCTTATTAAGTGACACGCGCAATGCACCACTTAGTACGATGGGTGTTTCTATTTTTAATGCTTAATTATAAAAAATTAAGCATGCTTTTATAATTAGACTTAACTAGGAAAAGTCGTGTTTAAAACCTTAATTGTGGTTGATAACAACGAGCAAACTCTTGCTCAATCATTCGAAAATGTTATTACGTTTAATACTTACCTACGTGACTATCCAAAACGTGATGAACCTAAAACTCGCATTATTAACTTATGTGACTCAAGCCAATACTTGAGCAAAGGTTACTATTGCTCGCTACTCGCTGAGGCGCGTAAGCACCAAGTATTACCAAGTGTAAAAACAATAAATGCTCTACGTAGCGGCCAAGCACCTATGCACAATGTTGGCCAAATAGATGGCGCTCTATACTTTGGTAATGCCACTAACGATGAGCAAACAAAAGCGGCTAAATCGGTATTTAAACAATATCCGGCGCCTATTTTATTTGTTGATAACCAAGGCTTATTACAACAAGGGTCGTTATCCTCATTAGATGAGCAACAGTACAGCGATTTTGTAGCTAAGTTGAATAACTTTACCCAAACGCAATGGCGCATTACTGCAGAGCGACGTCGTTTTCGCTGGGACATGGCAATACTTGTTGATCACAATGAAAAGGTGCCACCAAGTGATAAAGACGCAATAGCAAAGTTTATTAAAGCAGCGGCTAAACATGGTATTAATGCCCAAGCATTAAGCTTTGACGAGATAGACAATATAGCCCAGTTTGATGCGTTATTTATTCGTCAAACTACAGCAATTGATCATCCAACATATCGCCTTGCTAGCAAAGCTCAAAGCTTAGGCTTAGTGGTTATTGACGATGCGGAGTCTATTTTACGTTGTTGTAATAAAGTGTATTTACACGATGCGTTTAACTATCAAAAAGTACCAAGTTTAAAAACAGTGGTTGTGGCTGATCAGTCAAGCGACACCCTTGAGCAGTTAGAAGCCGCGTTTACCTACCCGTTAGTATTGAAAATGCCAGAAGGCTCGTTTTCAAAAGGGGTATATAAAGTAACAAACCGTGCTGAGCTGGAAGCTAAGTTAACTGAGCTATTTGAATTTAGCGCTTTAGTACTTGCACAAGAGTATATGTACACCGAATACGATTGGCGAGTAGGGGTATTAAATGGCCGTGCAATTTACGCGTGTCGTTACTTAATGGCGCGTAACCATTGGCAAATTTATAACCACGATGCAAAACGGTTTTTTTCGGGTGGCTTTGAAACATTGCCTACATTTGAATTACCAAAAGCGGTATTAGATGCAGCATTAAAAGCGTGTAAAACAGTGGGTAAGGGTTTATATGGCGTTGATGTAAAAGAACATCAAGGGCGTGCTTACGTACTTGAAGTAAACGATAACCCTAGTATTGATCACAAAGTAGAAGACGGCTATTTAGGCGACGAGCTTTATATGATCATTATGGATGAGTTTAAACAACGCCTTGAAGCGAGGGGGCGTGGTTAATGGCAAAAGCCATGGTTGAGAGTATGATTAATGAACAGGTTGAGCAAGTGGTTATTCGCCAAGCGCTTATCAGTGATTTAACTGCGCTCACTGCACTTGAAAATGCCTGCTTCAGTAACGACAAGCTTAGCCCGCGCAGTTTAAAGCGCTGGCTAAGTGCTAAGCACGGTATTTTATTAGTTGCCGAGCAAAATAATGCGTTATGCGGTTATGGCCTAATTTGGTGCCATAAAGGCACTCGCTTAGCGCGTCTTTATTCGCTTGCGGTATTACCTACCATGCAAGGCAAAGGCATTGCTAAAATGCTACTTACAGCACTTGAAAAAGCCACCGCAGAGCGTGGGCGAATTTACCTGCGTTTAGAAGTTGCAGTAAATAACGTCAGCGCAATTGGTTTGTATAAAAGCTTAGGTTATCGAGTGTTTGGTCAGTATAGCGATTATTACGACGATCACAGCGATGCGCTACGGATGCAAAAAAACATTCGTAAAACCAGTGAGCTGAAGTTAGCACGGTTAACACCCTGGTATCAGCAAACTACTGAGTTTACCTGTGGTCCTGCGGCGTTGTTAATGGCTATGGGGAGCTTAGATGCTAGCACTGAACTGACTCAGTCGCATGAGTTGTCGTTATGGCGAGAGGGCACTACTATTTTTATGACCTCTGGGCATGGCGGCTGCCATCCGTTTGGTTTAGCACTGGCGGCACATAAACGTGGTTTTAACAGCGAGGTAATTGTTAATACCCTAGAGCCGTTGTTTTTAGATGGCGTGCGCAGTGAAAATAAAAAAGTAGTATTAGCAACGGTGCATCAGCAGTTTGTAAATGGCATAACCGCTGCCAATATACCGCTTAATAATAAAGATGTTGAGCTTGAAGACATTGAGCGTTGGCTGAAGCAAAATTTTAGCGTGTTGCTCTTAATCAGTACTTATCGGTTTGATGGTAAAAAATCGCCGCATTGGGTGTGCGTTACGCATTTAGATGAGCACTGTGTGTATGTTCATGACCCGTTTTGTGAGCCAGGAAGTGATAGTCAATTGGCTATAGATTGCCAATACGTGCCTATTGCCCGCCGCGACTTTAGTAAAATGTCGGCGTTTGGTAGCCAACGCTTAAGAACAGCAGTGGCTATTGCTAAATCAAAAGATTGTTAATATAAAATTAAACTATTCATATATGAATAACGAGGAAATTACGTGTTTTTACCTGATTTATTTGATGTCGCTCCGTACTCATGGGCTGCAATTGGTACGGCGGCATTTTGTGGCGCTATTATTGGTATTGAACGCCAATTACGTGGCAAACCTGTGGGTATTCGTACTTCTGCGTTAATTACTTTAGGTACGTATTTATTTTTATCGACCGCGTTTAATTTACAAGGCGATGTAATTGACCACTCTCGCGTAGTGGGGCAAATAATTACTGGTATTGGTTTTTTGGGCGCAGGCGTAATGCTAGCTAAAGACGGCGCAGTGGTAGGAGTAACATCGGCAGCAACCATTTGGGTGTTGGCATCTATTGGTGTAATGATAGCCACCGAAAACTTGGGCGCAGCTATTAAGCTTTCTGTGCTGGTGGTCGGTATTTTATACGGTGTTGATGTGCTTGAAGCTAAGTTTAAAAGCTTAAGTAAAGGCGTGCACACTAAAGTTAAAATTTATTCAAAACGCTATTATCGCAAAAGCGAAAATGAAACAGAGCGCCACTTATAAAGTGGCGTTTTTATAATTAAGTTTATAACTAACTTAAAACTAATTTTTGATGCACTAAAGCATCGCAAAGTGCTTGTGGGCGGCCTAAATAATAGCCCTGAACCTTGTCGACATTTAGTTTGCGTAGGGTGTTTATTTCTTCTAGTGTTTCTATGCCTTCGGCAATAATATTACAGCCAATATCTTTAGCAAATCCGCATAACGCTTTAGCTAATAAATATTTACGACGATCGCTATTAATGTTTCGGGTAAGGCTAATGTCAAGTTTAATAATATCTGCTTGTAGCTCCAAAATATGCTGAAAAGAAGAATACCCCGCACCAACATCATCTATAGCTAAGCGTATGCCTTTTTTACGCAGCGGCGCGAGTGCCGTTAACATTTCATCGTAGTTGGCAATAGGAGAGTGTTCAGTTATCTCCAGTACTATATTACTGCAATCAGAAATAGCAGCTAATGCATTAGCAACGGCACCACTTAGTATATGCTCTGGTGAGGTGTTAATTGACACATACACATCTTTATTAAAATGACTCATATTGCCTAAAACATTGTTAATTGCCAACATTTCTAGGGCTTCACCTAAACCAAACTGTGCAGCTTCATCAAACCAAATGTTAGGTGTTCTGTAGGGCTCAACAAAAAAGCGAGACAAGGATTCGTAACCCGAAATTTTATTTGTGCTTAAGCTATATATAGGCTGGTAGTAAATTTCAATATTGTTTGTGTTTATAATATTAAGTACGTTAGATTTAATACGTTGCTTTGCTTCGTTGTTTTGTATTTGCGTATCAATAAGCTGCGAAGCCAGATCTGAAATTAAATTTAAAAACGCCAGATCACGTTTGTTTAATGTGTCGTCTTTTTGTTCGTTGTAGCAACAAAATGTACCGTAAATATCGCCGTTGGATAAGGTAATAGGCACCCCAATATAAGCACCAATATTAAGCTTTTTAGTAACCGGCATATCGCGGGTTATACTATTTTTACTGGTATCAGGTATTATATTATCTAGTTCATTATTGGCTAATTTATTACAGTAGGTTTCGTTTATGGGATCAAAATTACCTACTTTTACAATGTCGTTAGGGCGTTTGGTATCAACTAATTTAAATATACGTTTAGAGTCTGTAAACTCAGAAATAAAAGCAACGTCCATATCAAGGTGCTTACGAATAAGGGCTAGCAACCGAGTTAGTCTAGTGTTGAGATCAGTCTCTGTTTCAAGATCTAATAGTAAATTCTCACTAAAATTTACATGCATATTTCCAACTTCCTTGTGTTTTAGTTAATGGTTTATATTATTACAGTAGGCTGGCTTGTTTTTAAAGTATTAGCCAAACAATTTTTTTCTCACTACTTTACGATACTCACTGGGTGTTTGGTTCAGTATTTTTCTAAATATTCGCGTTAAATGACCTTGATCGTTATAGCCAACTTCTAACGCTACTTCTTGAATTGATAAATTTGACGAAGCGAGCAGCTCTTTTGCGCCTTCTACTCGTAACTGTTGCCAATACTCAATAGGGCTTTGGTTGGTAGCTGCTTTAAAGCGCCGTGTAAAAGAGCGATAGCTTAAATTAAACTGCGCGGCCACATCTTGTAAATTAAGCTCTGTTGCTAAGTTGGTTTTTAACCAAAATTGAATTTGGGCAATTAACTCATCGGGGTGGCGATCAACCGCGCCTTCAAGATAGCGCTGATCTTCGTAGGGTTTGCGTATTTCGTGGGAAAAATTGCGCTCAACATGCTGCGCTGCAGCTTTGCCATAATACTGGCTAATAATATGCACCATTACATCGGCTAGGGCGTTTAGGCTGGCTACAGTATAGAGTCGCTCGGATTGAGTAATAAAAAAGTCAGGCTTTAACAGTACCTTGGGGTAGTCGTGACTAAATTGTTTAGCGTAATGCCAATGAGTAGTTGCAGGGTGCCCGTCAAGTAACCCTGCCTCTGCTAGTAAACAATTGCCAGTGCCTACACCTATAATATGGCTGCCATTTGTAAAACTATGTTCCAGCCAAGTAACTATATTTTGATTAGTGCGTACAACTGGGCGCGGGTTTCGCCAAATACCGGGCACTATTACTAAATCGCAATTGGGGGTATTGCTGGTGGCGCAATCGGGAAGGATTGCCAAGCCGGTACGATTACTTATTGGTTCATGGTTTTTAGCAACTAAATGAATAGCGAGTGGCCTAAAATTTTGTTTATTAATATGGCCTTTTGCAAAAGCTTCGCCCGCTCTCAACATTTCTATAGGAAGGGTTAAACTCGTTATTAATAAGTGTTGGTAAACAGCAATAGCTATATTTAATGGGGGGTTACTCTGTTTATCAGTCATATAGATGCTCCGACCAGTTAGGGTTGGCCTTTTATGCTTAATATTTGGCTATTAAAGCACAAAGCGTGGTGCGTAATCCATTTAAACTAGTGTCATATTCTTATAACACGTTTTTTAAAAGGTAAATTATGACCGCATTACCCGTAATTGTAGGCATGGGAGGCATTAATGCCGCTGGCCGTACTTCTTTTCACCAAGGTTACCGCCGTATTGTGTTAGACAGTTTAAATGCACAAGCTCGCCAAGAAACGTTTTTAGGCCTCGCCACCTTAATGAATTTAGTTAGTGTTGTTGATAATCAACTACAAGACACTCAAGGTAACAATGTTGAGCAAAGCGACATAGAAGCACGTTTTGGTGAACAAATAATTGCCGGTACGCTTATTCGTAAAATTGAAAACGAACATTTTGATCCAGACGCAACACCATGGCAGCAAAAAATGACGCTTAATGCATCAGCCGAAAACGCTATTGTGTTTGAAACCCGTGCTCGCGATTTACCACAACCGATACCTGCAAGCTGGCAGGTAGAGCAGCTGGAAGGTAAAAAAGTTAAAGTTACTATTGCCGCAGATATAGATGTTAAACACGCTTCAACTCGTGATAACCCGATTAAATCGGCAGGGCAGTTTCCTACAGGGTTTGATCCGTCTGTAATGTATAACAGCCGCTATCAGCCACGTGGTTTGCAAGCGACTATTTTTGCTGCTACCGATGCAATAAAATCAACCGGGCTTGATTGGCAACATATAATGAATAGCGTAGAGCCAGACAAAATAGGTACTTATTCGGCGTCGGTTATTGGCCAAATGGATGACAAAGGTTTAGGCGGCTTAGTTAAAGCTCGCCAGCAAGGCGACCGCGTAAGCACTAAGCAATTAGCGCTGGGTTTAAATACTATGTCGACCGACTTTATTAATGCATATGTAACGGGCAACGTAGGTACTACGTTTTCAACATCGGGCGCATGTGCTACGTTTTTATATAACTTACGCGCAGCGGTTAACGATATACAAGCAGGGCGCACCCGCGTTGCTGTGGTAGCAAGTGTTGAATGTGCTATTACGCCAGAGGTTATAGAAGGCTTTGGTAACATGAGCGCCCTGGCAAACGTTGAAGGTTTGCGCCGTTTAGATAACCTAAGTAATACAGATGAGCCCGACTATCGTAAAAGTAGCCGCCCATTTGGCGAAAACTGTGGCTTCACGTTAGGTGAAGGCGCGCAAGTAGCTATTTTAATGGATGATGCTCTAGCACTAGAGTTAGGCGCCGACATTATGGGGTGTGTGCCAGATGTATTTGTAAATGCCGACGGGATTAAAAAGTCAATTACCTCACCAGGGCCTGGTAACTACATTACTATGGCAAAATCGGCGGCATTGGCAAGTAGCTTATTAGGTAAAGAAGCCCTGCAACAGCGCAGCTTTATATTAGCCCATGGTTCAAGTACGCCGTTAAACCGCGTAACCGAGTCATTAATTTACCATAAAGTGGCACAAACCTTTGCTATTGATAATTGGAAAGTAACTGCGCCAAAAGCGTATGTTGGCCATACTATTGCTCCTGCAAGTGGCGATCAGTTAGCTATAGCATTAGGTGTATTTAGCCACAATATTATGCCTGGTATTACGACTATAGATAAAGTAGCCGACGATGTTTACGCTGATCATCTAGATATTAGAAACAGCCACTATGATTGCGGTGATATGGATATTGCATTTATTAACTCAAAAGGCTTTGGCGGTAACAACGCTACCGCTACAGTATTGTCTGCAAAAATAACACTGCAAATGCTTGCCAAGCGCCATGGCAAAAGCGTTATGAATGATTATGCTAATAAAAATGTGGCTGTAAAAGCAGCGCAGCAAAGCTATCAATCACAAGCTGATTTAGGTCAATACCAACTAATTTATCGTTTTGGTGATGGCTTAATCGATGATAACGACATTGTAATAGATGAGCAAAGCATACACCTTCCTGGCTTTGAAAAAGCGATTGCTTTTAATACAAAAAATCCCTATCAAGACATGTTTTAAGCACACATTCTTGTTTGGTAAGGCGCTTTTATAGCGCCTTTTTTGTTTTTATGAAGATATAAAATTGAAAACTTATTTAAACTTTTTAATATAGCGCAATGTTATAAAGTTAATAATGGCTAGTAAAATAGCTATTTCGTAGCGGCTGTAGGCCACCGCAATACCAATTAAACCCATATTCCAAATGCTCGCCGCGGTGGCGGTACCTGAGATAGATTGGTTATTTTTTAAAATTGCGCCACCGCCAATAAAGCCGATACCGGTAATGATCCCCTGCAACATTTTTGACTGTGCTTCAGAGGAGTCAAGAACAGACAATGCAATTAACGCATAACCACACGATGCCACTGCTACTAACGGAAAGGTACGCAGCCCCGCCCCATCTTGGCTGCGCTCTCTGTCGTAGGCCATTGGCAAAGCAAGTAAATAAGCTATGCCTAAGTGAATCAGGTTATCAACGATTTCGTGCCACTGTAAATCAATTTCCATGATCTTGCCTTTTTAGTTAATCTTAATAACTAGCTAGCAATCTGTAAGCCATTTATTTAATATTTTAAATTCAGTAATTTAGATTAATCTTTACTTTTATTCTGTGAGGCTTGGTAATAGTTACATTACTATTTTACTTTTTTACCAAAAAGTTAGTTTGATATCGCTTTTAAATATCCGTATTCTTTTACTTATAGTAAAAGATAATTATGTGAACCACTTGCCTTTAAACAAAGTAATTAATACAGCCACTAAACTTGAAAAAACCGCGTTACTACTGTGCGTTAGCTTATCTGTTGTGGCATTTTTATTTCCGGCATTACTTACGGCTCATTTGCAGCCTGTTATTAGCCGACTTTTAAGCTACTTGGGCTCGCCATTTTTTATTTTGGTTAACCTATTACTCTTTATTGTAATTGCCGTTGCTATAAGCCCGTTAGGGCGGCGTAAAATAGGTGGAGAGCAAGCAAAGGTTGAATTTGCTTTATTTGGCTGGCTCTCTATGCTTTTTGCTGCAGGTATGGGCTCGGGCCTCGTTTTTTGGGGAGTAGCAGAGCCTGCACTACACACTATAAACTCACCTTTAAAACAGGGTTTATACCCTAATCCACACACCAGTGGCTTGGCATTAACTTTAGTTAATTGGGGGGCGCATGCTTGGGCACTTTACGCGGTATTTGGTTTGGTACTTGGCGGGCTTAGCAGTAATAGCGGCAAAGTAGGCGATATTAGCGCGCCGGTTATAAGTGTGTTTAAAGGTGTTATAAATAAAGACTGGCAAATTAAGCTGGGCTTTGGCATTAAGTTAATTGCTATATTCTCGATATTTTTTGGGGTGGTTGGCACTATCGCAAACTCTACTTTATTACTGCGTAAAGGCTTGGCGGTAAAGTTAGGTGTTGAATCGGCTTTGTTGTCGGGGTTTATAATTATTAGTTTAATTGTAGCTTTATATACGTTATCGGCAACTTTGGGGCTTAAAAAAGGGATTCAAACACTCAGTAAGTTTAATATGCTTTTAGCATTAGCACTTATGGTTTGGCTGCTGTTTATTGTGCCTATTGAGCCCATTATAAATATAGCTATTGGTGGCACCTGGGATTATTTACAGCTTATTTCTATAGGAACATGGCAACTTGCCAGCCAGCTAAACGATCCAAAGTGGGCGAATGGCTGGACCTATAATTATTATTTTTGGTGGTTGGCTTGGGGTCCATTTGTGGGCGTGTTTTTAGCCAAAATAAGTCAGGGTCGCCCGGTGTGGCAATATATTTTAGGTGTTGTTTTAGTACCTACACTGGTTACTATTGTATGGTTTAGCGTGTTTTCTGGCTCTGCTATAGCCTGGGATGAAGCGCACCAAAGTGGCATTTTACAGGCAATAAAAGCAGATTATACCCAAGGCTTATTTGTATTTTTTGAGCAATTAGGTTGCCAAGGTGCCGTACTTATTTGGTCTAGCTTATTACTGTTACTTATTTTTGTAGCAACCTCTGCTGATTCTGCCGTTTTGGTTATACGCCAATTAAGCGGCGCAAATAAAACATATACTTGGAGTTTATACGCTTGGTCGTTTGCATTGGGATTGTGTGCTTACGTATTATTGGTTCAAAATAACGAGCCTTTAAACCGCAGTGTTGCGATTATTGGTGCATTACCTTTTTTGATTATATTTTTACTGCAATTAATTGGTTTTGTTAAGGAGTTTATAAAAGAGGAAGTGCATGAGTAATGTGCTTTGTTTAACGCCGTATAACGTTAAAATTTAAACTTTGATTTTATTTTACAAGGCCAGCATGCTCTAAATAAGCTTATGAGTAGAGCCACAGCAAGTAGGGTAATAAAAGGCGAGTGAGTACTGATACAAGTAAGGACGTTTTTTTAATAGTTTAAAATAATGTGTAGAGGGTTATAGCTCTACACATTATTACTGCAAACAATAATATTATTATGCAGACAAATACTGATGATGAAATACCAAGTGCTGATCAATAAAGCTACTGATAAAGAAGTAACTATGATCATACCCGGTTTGCATTTCTAGGGTCAGTGGGTAATCTTTTTGCTTTGCAACAGCCACTAAATTTTGTGGCTTTAATTGCTCGTCTAAAAAGTTATCGGCATCGCCTTGGCTCACTAACATTGGCAAGTAATTATTTTGCTCAGCTTTAGCCATTAATTTGCAGGTGTCGTATTGTGCCCACGTCGTTTTATCGGCTCCTAAATAACCCGTAAACGCTTTAACGCCCCATGGGCAATTAATAGGATTTACTATAGGGCTAAATGCCGAGGCACTAACATAATCCTGTGGGTTTTTAAGGGCGATCATTAACGCCCCATGGCCGCCCATTGAATGACCACTAATTGCTTTTGTGTTAGTCACTGGAAAGTGCTGCTCTATAAGCGCAGGTAATTCATTCACTACGTAGTCGTACATATTAAAGTGAGTGTTGTAAGGGGCTTGTGTCGCGTTAACATAAAACCCAGCGCCTTGAGCAAAATCGTAGCTGTCTTCGTTAGGAACATTATCTCCACGAGGGCTAGTGTCGGGTGCCACAATAGCAATACCTAGTTCAGCTGCTTTTTTGAATGCGCCTGCTTTTTGCATAAAGTTTTCGTCGGTGCAGGTTAAACCTGAAAGCCAATAGAGTACTGGTACTTTATTGCTTTCGCTAGCGCCGGGTGGTAAAAAAACGGCAAAACGCATAGTACAATGAGTGCTTACAGCGCTGTGCGTATATTGTTTATGCCAACCACCGGCTACTTTTACACTTGAGATATTTTCTAACATGATAATCCTCAAAAGCCGCTTATATCCACACAGTGAATACAAGCGATTGGTTTATTGCTTAGTAATGAATAACGGTACGAATGCTTTTGCCTTGGTGCATTAAATCAAATGCTTCATTAATATCTTCAAGACCCATTGTGTGGGTAATAAAGTCATTTAGTGCAAACTCGCCAGCCATGTAACGTTCTACAATTTCAGGTAGTTGTGAGCGGCCTTTAACACCACCAAATGCGCTACCACGCCATACACGCCCAGTAACCAATTGGAATGGACGAGTAGAGATTTCTTGGCCAGCGCCTGCTACACCAATAATTACCGACTCCCCCCAACCTTTATGACAACACTCAAGTGCTGAGCGCATAACATCAACATTACCAATACATTCAAACGAGTAGTCAACGCCGCCATCGGTCATTTCAACAATTACCTCTTGAATTGGCTTGTCGAAGTCTTTTGGATTAATTAAATCGGTTGCGCCAAGCTTGGTTGCTAACTCGTATTTAGAGTTGTTTATATCGATACCGATAATACGACTCGCACCGGCCATTTTTGCGCCAATAATAGCTGATAAACCTATGCCACCTAAACCGAAAATAGCCACAGTGTCGCCCGCTTTTACTTTAGCTGTGTTTGTTACTGCGCCCATACCTGTTGTTACGCCACAGCCTAGTAAGCATATTTCTTCTAAAGACGCTTCTTTGTTTACTTTAGCTAAAGAGATTTCTGGCAGTACTGTGTACTCCGAGAAAGTTGAGCAACCCATGTAGTGGTAAATTGGCTGACCGTCTTTATAAAAACGTGTTGTACCGTCTGGCATTAAGCCTTTACCTTGGGTTTCGCGCACAGCAGAACATAGATTAGTTTTGCCCGAGGTACACATTTTACATTCACCACATTCTGCAGTGTATAAAGGTATAACATGGTCGCCAATTTCTACGCTGGTTACGCCTTCGCCGATTGCATATACAACACCAGCGCCTTCGTGGCCTAAAATTGCAGGGAATATACCTTCAGGATCTTCCCCCGATAATGTAAATGCATCGGTATGACATACACCAGTAGCGGTAATTTTTACCATTACTTCGCCTTTTTTAGGCATCATCACATCAACTTCTTCAACGCTAAGTGGCTGATTTGGACCCCAAGCAATAGCTGCTTTTGATTTAATAAATTCTGACATGTGCTTATCCTTTGTAGTGGGTAGATAATAATTGTAGACCCAATTTGCTTGGGTGATGTAGCTATTGTATTTGTTTCTCAAATAATGATAATCTCAATTTTATTAAAACACTTTTTCAGAACTGTAACAATGGCACGATGGGATGGAATAGACGAGTTTATTGCGGTAGGTGAAGAGGGTAGCTTTACCGCCGCAGGCAAAGCAATTGGGTTATCGGTTGCGCATATTAGCCGCCATGTTAGCGCGCTTGAACAACGCTTAAATACACAGTTACTAACACGCACAACGCGTAAAGTGGTTTTGACCAAAGAAGGTGAGGTGTTTTTACACCAAATAAAGCATTTACAACATGCAATGGATGATGCCACGCAAAGTTTAGCGCAACAGCAAAGTACGCCAAAAGGTAAAATTAATCTAACAGCCCCGGTAATGTATGGCGAAAGCTTTATTATGCCAATAGTGCATAATTTTATGCACGATCACCCCGATGTAGAAGTTGTTGCTACGCTCAGTAATGAGCAAGAAAACTTATTAGAAGGTGGTTTTGATCTGGCTATTAGGCTGGGGCATTTAAAAGACTCGAGCTTAAAAGCACGGCGCTTAAGTGCACGACGCTTTATTATGTGTTGTGCCCCAGACTATTTAACCCGATTTGGCGAGCCACATACATTAGGTGAACTTACAAATCATCAATGTTTAGTGGGTAATAGTCGTTATTGGCGGGTAAACGAAGGCGGGCGCGAAAAGCATATTAAAATAGCTGGGCGACTGCATTGTAATAGTGGCTGGGCGTTGGTAGATGGCGCTAAAAAAGGCTTAGGGATTATTCAGCTTCCCAATTACTACATTGAAAACGAGTTAAAAACAGGGCAACTAGTGCCTATTTTAACATCCTATCAGCCGCTGCAAGAAGGCGTATGGGGGGTGTATCCGCCTCGCCAGTTTGTGGCAACCAATGTAAGGGTGCTACTTGATTATTTAGTCGCAGGGCTAAAAACTTAATAGCGGGTTAATAACTTAATTTTTATTTTAGCCAAGTATCAGATTTTTAAATGTTTATTACATTTAGTGGCATACCCAAGTACGGATTATTCGTGTTATTATAAATTACTATTTTTAGGATAAGTGTTTAAAAACAATATGTTTCAACCGGTTAGTTTGTTTATTGGACTTAGATATAGTCGCTCCTCAAAAGGGAATGCGTTTATTTCATTTATCTCGTTTTTTTCTATTGCCGGTATTGCGATTGGCTTAATGGCATTATTTACTGTCAGCTCAGTAATGAATGGCTTTGAAAGCAGCTTAAAAACCAATATGCTTGGGCTTATTCCGCACGTTGAAGTGCAAGCAAATAAGCGTACTGCAGCGCAAATGAGTAGTTTAAAAGCAGATCTTGAACAATCTCCTTATGTAAGTACTGTAAGCCTTTATCAGCATGGTGAAGCCATATTACAAACCAATAAAGATTTACACGGTGTGTTGCTGCAAGGCTTGTATGGCGATGACGGCTCACTTTATAAAATTACCGATAAAATAGTACAAGGGAATTGGCAAACAGTACTTAATAAAAACTATAGCATTGCCATTAGCCGCTACCTGAGCCGTAAATTAGGTGTAGGCTTGGGAGATAAGCTGCGGGTTATTATGCCAAATGCTTCTACCTATACACCCCTTGGACGTATGCCTAGCCAACGTTTGTTTAAAATAGCGGCCATTTACGAAACCGGCTCTGAAATTGACATGGGACTGGCCTTTACCAGTGGTACGTCGTTGCAACGCGTATTAAAGCTGGATCAAAACACCGCACCTAATTTAAGTATTTCTTTGTATGAACCCTTTGCATTAGATGAATTTATACAAGCCAGTACACTTATATTAAAAGATCATACCTATACAGATTGGCGCAGCAGCCAAGGCACATTATTTGCTGCTGTAGCAATGGAAAAGCGGATTATGTCGATGTTGTTAGGGCTTATTGTGTTAGTTGCGGTATTTAATATTGTCTCTGCGCTAACTATGATGGTAAGTGAAAAACAAGGCGAAGTCGCTATTTTACAAACTTTGGGTTTAACACCATCGCAAGTACAAAAAGTGTTTATGGTGCAAGGGCTTTATAATGGCGTGATTGGCACCGCAGTAGGGGCATTTTTAGGTGTATTACTTAGTTTATATATTAATGAGTTATTAGCATTAGTAGGGTTAAATTTGATGGCAGGTATAGAGTTGCCGGTAAAATTTGATGTACCAAGCCTAATTGTTATCGCTTGTTCGAGTATTGCTATGAGCTTTTTAGCCACTGTTTACCCTGCGCGCAAAGCCGCAAAAGTAAAACCAGCCGAGGTATTGCGTTATGAATGATTTAGTTATTAGTTGTGAAAATTTAAACAAAGTTTATCAAGATGGTAGTAACCAAGTTGCAGTATTAAAAGGGGTTAATTTAGCCCTGCAACAAGGTGAAATGCTGGCGATAGTGGGCAGCTCTGGTTCGGGTAAAAGTACCTTATTGCATATACTCGGTACGCTCGATACTGCAACCTCGGGCAGTGCTAAAATTAAAAATCAAGAAGTGGCTAAGCTCTCTCGTACAGAGCAAGCGGCATTTAGAAATAAAAACTTAGGTTTTATTTATCAATTTCATCATTTACTTATGGAATTTAGCGCGGTAGAAAATGTAGCCATGCCGCTTTTAATTAAAGGACTAAGTGCTAAAGCTGCGAAAGTAGCTGCATTAGAAATGCTTGAAAAAGTGGGCCTAGCGCATCGCAGCTCTCATAAGCCGTCGGCACTGTCTGGCGGTGAGCGCCAACGAGTGGCAATTGCGCGCGCGCTCGTTACTAAACCGGCATTAGTGCTTGCCGATGAGCCAACCGGTAATTTAGATAAACAAAACGCGATTAAAATATACGACTTAATAAATGAGCTTAATAAAAGTTTAAATACCAGCTTTGTGGTGGTAACTCATGACTTAGAGCTGGCCGACAAGCTCGGTAAAATAGCGTATTTAGATGATGGCAAACTTACAATTAAAGAGTCGCAACATGTTGCTTAGTGCGTTTATAAGTAAACGCTTTAGAGCGTATTCTGGTCATAAAGATGAAAAAAATGGTTTTGTAAGCTTTATAGCTAAAGCATCTACTGTGGGTATTTTATTGGGCGTTGCGGTTTTAATCGTTGCGCTGTCGGTAATAAATGGCTTTGAGCAGCAATTAGTGCATCGCTTATTAAGCGTTGTACCACAGGTTGAATATGTAGCGCCGAATAGGCCAATTGCTAATTGGCCACAAAAAATTGAGCAGCTGCAACAGCAAGATCATGTAACCGGCGCTGCGCCATTTATTGCCGTTAACGGTATGGCGCAATTTAAAAGCCAATTAAAAGCAGTAGAAATACGCGGAGTTGAGCCTTCATTGGAGGGGAGCGTGTCGGCTATTAATCAATTTACCAAAGGCAAGTTGGTGAGCCAGCTTGGTATTGATGAAGTTATTTTAGGCAAACAAATAGTAAACCAGCTCGATGCCAGCGTGGGCGATAGTATTACCTTACTTATTCCTCAAATAGCTCAGCAAGGGCAGTCGTTATTAGCGCCTAAGCGAGTAACGCTGTTACTTGCAGGTATTGTTGAAATGGGTGGACCAATAGACAGCACAGCTGCATTTATCCACCTTAATAAAGCGCAGCAAACATTAGGTTACGATGAAAGCCAAGTAACGGGGCTTCGCTTAAGCGTTGATGACGTATTTACCGCGCACCAAATAGCGCTACGGGTGGGGCAAACCCTAGACGACTATGTATACATTTCTAGCTGGTTTAGAACGCAAGGCAGCTTATACCAAGATATACAAATGGTGCGTACCATAGTTTATATTGTGGTTTTTTTAATTATAGCAGTGGCGAGTTTTAATATTGTGTCGTCTTTGGTAATGGAAGTACGCGAAAAACAAGGCAATATTGCTATTTTAAAAACCATGGGCGCAAAAGACAGTACCATTTTAGCTACCTTTGTAATGCAGGGTTTAACGCAAGCTTTTGTGGGTGTGGTATTAGGCAGCTTAATTGGCGTAGTACTGGCAATCAATATTAGCGAATTATTTACTTGGCTTAGCCAGCTGTTTGGCGCAAACCCACTCCAAGGGGTTTATTTTATAGAGTTTTTACCCAGTAAGTTAGTGTGGCAAGATATTGTGATAACAGTTGCTGTTACTTTTATTTTAGCGGCGTTAGCTACTATTTACCCAGCGTGGCAAGCAACAAGAGTTGACCCTGCAAAGGTGTTGGGTAATTAACGCCATTGGTAGCGTGTGCGCTACTAAATAAAAACTAATAGGGCAGTATTGGCAAGTCTGTTAAACTAGGGCGCTTATTTACAAGCTAACAATAACTAACCATTGGGTTAGCATTTACTACTCTGGGATTTACTTTGACAAATAACGATATTTTACGCCGCATTCGCTACACTTTTAATTTAACCGACACCGCTATGGTAAATGTTTTTGCTGCAGCTGAGCATACGGTTACTACAGAGCAAGTAATTGCTTGGTTAACTAAAGAAGGCGAAGAAGCTTACACTGAAATAAGTGATACAGAGTTTGCAACTTTTTTAAATGGTTTTATTAATACTCAACGTGGTAAGCGCGAAGGCGAACAACCTGTTCCTGAGAGTAAACTAAATAACAATATTATATTTATGAAGCTGCGTATTGCCTTAAATATGAAAGCGGAAGATGTAATTGCGACGCTGGCACTCGTTGACTTTAATTTGAGTAAACATGAGCTAAGCGCTTTTTCTCGTAAAGTAGATAACAAGCACTACCGTGTATGTAACAACCAGGTACTTCGTTTATTTTTAACGGGTGTACAACAGCAGGTTCGTCCAGAAAGCCCTGCTGAGTAAGCAAGGCAAAGCCATTACTCTTTCAAAACGCTAAAACAGCCCTTGTTTTAGCGTTTTGTTGTTTTTAAGTTAAATACTTTTCAACTTATTGCACACCGACTTTAAAATTGTTCAATACCGCTTAATAAACTAGCAATTGAATGAGATCATTTAAATATCAAGCAATTACCTCCTTCCTTAGCCGTTTGTTTAGTTTTAGCAACCGCGCACTGTATTTTTATATTGTTAAAGTGAATAAAAATGCGGCTCATCACTGTTTTATTTTTAAACAACAGTAAAATAATTCAACTTGAATGACGTGCAACACGACTCTTTCTAATGGTAAGGTATATGAAAATTATGATTTTAAAATAGACTTATATTCAAAAAACAAACTCAATCATACTTACCCAAATTCTCAAATTTTAAAAATAGCTTACACGGAAGAATAATTATGAATTATATACATAGTACGATAGCTCAATTAAAGCAAACGAGCCCTGCGCAAAGTGAGTTTTATCAAGCTGTTGAAGAAGTACTAGAATCGTTAGAGCCTCTTTTTGCAAAAACTACAAATTATCAAAAAGAAGCCATTATAGAAAGAATGGTAGAGCCAGAGCGTCAACTAATGTTTCGTGTACCTTGGGTTGATGACGAAGGTAATATTCAAGTAAATAAAGGCTATCGCATTGAGTTTAGCTCAACCTTGGGCCCATATAAGGGGGGCTTGCGTTTTCACCCGAGTGTTAATGCCAGTATTATTAAGTTTTTGGGCTTTGAGCAAGTGTTTAAAAACTCATTAACCGGCCTACCTATTGGTGGTGGTAAAGGCGGTGCTAACTTTGATCCAAAAGGGCGCTCAGACGGTGAAATAATGCGTTTTTGCCAATCATTTATGAACGAGTTATACCGCCACATTGGCCCAACTACCGACGTACCTGCAGGGGATATTGGTGTTGGTGCACGCGAAATTGGTTATTTATTTGGCCAATACAAGCGTTTAACAGGGCGTTACGATGGCGTATTAACCGGTAAAAGCTTAATGTGGGGTGGCTCGTTAGTTCGTAAAGAAGCAACTGGCTATGGTGCAGTGTATTTTGCAAACTACATGCTGCAAAACCGCGACGATAGCTTAGCAGGAAAACGTTGTTTAATTTCGGGCTCGGGTAATGTTGCTATATATGCGATGGAAAAACTGTATCAATTAAATGCAAAACCAATTACCTGTAGTGATTCTCGCGGTACGTTATTTCATGACGCGGGTATAGATTTAACACTTATTAAAGAGTTAAAAGAGCAGCAACGTGGTTGTTTAAGTAAATATAAAGAAAGCTACCCAGAAGCCACTTATATTGCTCGTGCAGATTATCCAGAAGATGGGCATGCAGTGTGGCGCTTTAAAGCCGATGCTGCGTTCCCGTGTGCCACTCAAAATGAGTTAACTCAAGCCGATGCAAAAGTGCTGTTAAGCAATGGCTGTATTTTGGTGAGTGAAGGCGCAAACATGCCTTCGACCAAAGACGCGATTGACTGCTTTATTAAAGCCAAAATAGCTTACGGCCCAGGTAAAGCCGCTAATGCGGGCGGTGTTGCAACCAGCCAATTAGAAATGGCGCAAAATGCCAGTATGCAAAGCTGGACTTTTGAAGAAGTGGATGCAAAATTACAACACATAATGAAAAACATTTTTAATATTGCGAACGAAACAGCGGCAGAGTTTGGCCAACCTACTAACCTGTTACTTGGCGCTAATATTGCTGGTTTTCGCCGTGTTGCCGATGCAATGATAGAGCAAGGCGTGGTTTAATTAAATTAGTTTAGAGCAATTGCAGCTCATTGCTGTGAGAGCCTGTACTTAAAAACACCCCATAAATTTAGCTATTTATGGGGTGTTTTATTTAAATAACCGCTTAAGTTAGTTATAACGCTATAAAGCCAAGCTATAACAGCGTAGGATCAGGCTACTTTCGAATGAAAATAGGTTTGCACTTCGCGGTGCATTAACATAAAAACTATGCAACTAACTGCAAAAGCATCACTTCCTAACGCATTACTTATTTCTATTAGTACACCTCACTTTAAAGGCGATGAAGCAACTGAGTCGCTTGCAGAGTTGGCACGCCTAGTTACCACTCTTGGCTTTAAAGTCGTTGGCACACAATCACAAAAGCAAAGCTCTACCCAAAAAGTAAATGTACTTGGCTCAGGCAAACTGGCTGAAATAGCGCACCTTACTGGTAATAAAGGTTCTGCTGCAGATGAGGATGAAAACTTTCTTGATGACGATCCATTATCCGACATGCCGTCAGAAATTCCATCAGACGGTTTATATTTTGCTTGTGCCGATGTTGTCGTTTTTGACTGCGACTTAACGCCTTCTCAACTACGTAATGTTGAGAACCAGTTAGGTGTGGAAGTATTTGACCGCACCGGCATAATTATTGAAATATTTAGCCGCCATGCGCGCACTAAAACAGCAAAATTACAAGTTGAAATTGCTCGCCTTAACTATGTAGCGCCGCGTCTGCGTGAAACATCTACCGGCGATAAAGAACGCCAAATGGGTAAGGGCGCAGGGGAGACAACGCTTGAGCTTAACCGTCGTAAAGTACGCGACCAATTAGCCGAGTTAAAGCGTGAACTGGTAAATGTTCAAGATGTAATGATGGACAGACGAGAACAGCGCTCAGAGCTATTTTCGGTTGCTTTGATTGGTTATACCAATGCGGGTAAATCGTCGATGATGCGCGCAATTACGGGCAGTGATGTAGAGGGCGAAAACAAACTTTTTGCTACGCTGGACACCACAGTGCGTGCTTTGTATCCAATAACGCAACCACGCATATTGGTATCCGATACAGTTGGCTTTATTAAAAAATTACCGCATGACTTAGTGGCTTCATTTCATTCAACTTTAGCCGAGGCACATGATGCGTCGCTGTTGTTATATGTAGTTGATGCCTCGGATGCGTCTTTTCGCTCACAACTAGATGTAGTGCATAATGTATTGGCAGAAGTGGGCGTACAAGGTAGTAAAAAGCTGTTAGTACTGAACAAGTCAGACCAACTTAGCGATGAGCAACAACAAGCATTAATGGCTGAATTTCCTGATGCTATGATGACATCAACACGTAACCCAGCTGATATAGCTAAATTACATAAATACATTGTTGATACAGCACAAAGCGACATGATTGAAGAAGAGGTTATTATTCCTTATACCGCCAAAGGTATAGTGGGTGAAATTCGCTCGAGCATGAGTGTCGTTAAAGAAGAATATGAATATAGCCATATTAAGCTCACCGTGCGCTCCAACGCGATTGACTTAGAAAGGCTAAAAAAGCGTATGCTTAATTTATAGTTAGTGCACGTTTGGTATAATAAAAGCACAGCCCAAAACAGGCTGTGCTTTTTTAAAACTGATAATTATGAAAACGCTTTTTCTGCTAACTCTTCTTGCATTTGTTCGCGCATTTTAAACTTTTGCAGTTTACCGGTTACCGTCATAGGGTAATTTTCAACAAAACGAATATGGCGCGGTACTTTAAAATAAGCTAGTTTGTCTTTTAAAAACAACCGTATTTGTGCTTCATCTAGTTGTGCATCTTCTTTGGGTTGGATCCAGGCGCATACTTCTTCACCGTATTTTTCGTCGCTAATACCAAATATAGCGGCATCTTGAACACCTGGGTAGGTATAAAGCACTTCTTCTATTTCACGGGGATAAATATTTTCGCCGCCGCGAATTATCATGTCTTTAATGCGGCCAACAATACTAACAAAGCCTTCGCTATCCATTACCCCTAAGTCGCCAGAATGCAGCCAACCATCTTGATCTATGGTCGCTTTGGTTTTTTCTTCATCGTTCCAGTAGCAACGCATAATTCCTGCGCCGCGACTACATACCTCACCCGATAGCCCCACGGGTTGAATGTTACCTAGCTCATCAATTATTTTAACTTCGGTATGCGCTAATGCACGGCCTACTGTCGTTACTTGGCGCTCAATAGATGAGTCGGTTTCAGTAATATTATTAATAGGGCTGCATTCAGTTTGGCCATATGCAATAACTACTTCGTGCATATTCATTAAAGTTTGTACTTTGCGCATTACTTGCTCGGGGCAGGTAGAGCCGGCCATTACACCAGTGCGTAATGTACTTAAGTCGTAATCATTAAAGTTACTTAATTCAAGCTCACTAATAAACATGGTCGGTACACCATGCAGTGCTGTACAGCCCTCATTTTGTACTACTTCGAGAGTTGTTTTCGGATCAAATGCATCCCCAGGATAAACGGCTGTAGCGCCTTTGCTCATAGACACTAAACTGCCAAGTACCATACCAAAGCAATGATAAAGTGGCACAGGTATGCATATTTTATCTTTATTGGTAATGTGCATGGCTTCACCAACAAATAATGCATTATTTAAAATGTTTTTGTGAGTAAGCGTTGCGCCTTTGGGGTTACCAGTGGTGCCAGACGTAAATTGAATATTGATATCTTGATTGCAATTAAGAGTAGCGGCTACTGAATCTAACTGCTGTTTATGCTCTTGAGTTGCAAGTGCGGTTACTTCAGCGAATGAAAACATACCAGGGCTTGCTTCATCACCAATTCTAATGACGTTTTTAAGCGTGGGAAGAGCAGCGGCATTAAGCTGCCCTTTTTCGCACTCTGCTAGCTCTGGCGCTAAACTTTGTAGCATTTGCAGATAGTTGCTGCCTTTAAATTCTGAAGCGGTAATTAAGGTAGTGCACTCAACGCTGTTTAAAGCGTACTGTAATTCGCTGGGGCGATAAGCTGGGTTTACACATACCATAATTGCGCCAATTTTAGCGGTGGCGAACTGAGTTAAACACCATTGAATGTTATTTGGCGACCAAATGCCCACTCTTTCACCTGGCTTAATACCCAGTGCTAGTAAGCCCATTGCTAATTGGTTTACTTGATGTTGAAACTCTTTATAGCTCAAGCGTATATTTTGATGGTGTACAACCACGGCTAATGCGTCGGGGGCATTGTCGACAATGCTGTCGAAGTAGTCACCTATGGTTTGCTTGGTTAATGGGGTGCTTTGTATTCCTTTAAAACAACTCTGCAATAGCGGCATAGGGTTTATTTTTTCTATTTCTTTAACCGCTTTTGTTGTTACATTCATGTCATTCTCCGTATCAGTAGATATGAATAGCTTGAATGATAAATAAACATATATTGTCGACAAAGGGAAGAGGGGTAGACTAATGTCTTAGGTTTGTTGCTGAAAATGAAATAAGTAAAAATAAAGCAAAAAAAAACGCGCCTTACACTGTAAGTACGCGCTTTTAGCAATTACTAAATGAGGTTACATTTCGTCGCTGCGGTAAGTTTTTTTCATAATATAAACGTAAGCGTTTACAAAAGCATTTTCTTGATATTTTTTAAGACCGGTATCCTCAAAATCAATAGGGATAGGGTTGCGCTTAACTTGCTCTTTAATTTCGGTTGTTGTAAATAATTTTACATCAAGGTTTTCGATTAGCTGAATCGCGGTTTCCATTTTAAAACCATTAGCACTACCAGCAAACTTACCTTTTGGAGCACGTTGACGTATTGCTACAGAATCAATTTGGTAATCTTGCATTAGCTTGGCAAAATCAAACTGAAACTTGCGCATTACTTCTGTGTCGTTACCGTTACCTAAGGTAAAGCGTGTTTGGCGCACGTCGCGAATATCAAATACGTCATTATCTTTACTTAAAATACAAAGTAGTACATCACTACCGGTAATATCTACACCACATGTTCTCATGTCTATTCTCTAATATAACTTAATTACCCAGTATTATACGCAACATCTATTAAATTGCGAGAGTAAGCACTTAAGTCTGTTGTAAATTTAACGACGATTAGATTTATTATATTGATGTTATAAAATCGGCGCTAAAACATTATTAATTTAGCCTTTATAACAAAATAGCAGGTGTTTTAGCCGCTTTAAACTTGTAATTAGTAGCGTTGCACGCGACAATATCTTTTTTGTAGTTGAGCAGACTCAGCATCTACATTAGCTAAATTTGGCGAAAAATAGTCAATGCTTATTCGTAAGAGCGTTGTCGAGTCATTCTCATTTAATTAATTTAAAAAATACACGTGATACATTGTAGGTGTCACCACTGTAGCAAGGATTTATAATGCCAGTTATTACTCTCCCTGACGGAAGTCAACGTAGTTTTGAAAACCCAGTAAGTACGCTAGATGTTGCCAACGATATTGGCCCAGGGCTCGCTAAAGCGACCATTGCTGGCCGTGTTAATGGCGAGCGTGTTGATGCATGTGACCTAATAAGTGAAGATTCGCGCCTTGAAATCATCACCGCAAAAGACGACGACGGCTTAGAAATTATTCGTCACTCGTGTGCACACTTAATTGGGCATGCGGTTAAACAGCTTTTCCCAGATGCAAAAATGGCAATTGGTCCTACTATTGATAACGGCTTTTATTACGATATTGATATGGAACAATCGTTATCTCAAGATGATCTTGACGCGATTGAAAAGCGTATGTTGCAACTTGCTAAAACAAACTACGATGTAGTTAAAAAAACCGTAAGCTGGCAAGAAGCACGCGATGTATTTGCAGCGCGTGGCGAAACATACAAAATAGAAATTTTGGATGAAAACATCGCTAAAGATGACCGTCCAGGGTTATATCATCACGAAGAATATGTAGACATGTGTCGTGGCCCTCACGTACCTAACATGAAATTTTGCCAAAACTTCAAAATAATGAAAGTAGCGGGTGCATATTGGCGTGGTGATTCAGAAAACAAAATGCTACAACGCATTTACGGCACAGCGTGGGGCGATAAAAAGCAACTTAAAGCGTATTTAAAACGCCTTGAAGAAGCTGAAAAGCGTGATCACCGCCGTATTGGTAAAGCACTTGATTTATGGCATTGGCAAGAAGAAGCGCCAGGCATGGTATTTTGGCACAACGATGGTTGGAGCATTTACCGTGAGCTTGAAGAGTTTGTACGTGAAAAGCTACGTGAATATGATTACGAAGAAGTAAAAGGTCCAATGATGATGGACCGTTCGTTATGGGAAAAATCAGGTCACTGGGAAAAATATGCAGATGCTATGTTTACCACAGTATCTGAAAAGCGCGAATACGCGATTAAACCAATGAACTGCCCAGGCCACGTACAAATATTTAATCAAGGTTTAAAATCGTACCGCGATTTACCACTACGTATGGCTGAATTTGGTTGTTGCCATCGTAACGAGCCATCGGGTGCACTACATGGCTTAATGCGTGTACGTGGCTTTACCCAAGATGATGCGCACATTTTCTGTACCGAAGAGCAGATAATGGACGAGGTTTCAGCGTGTATTAAGATGGTTTATGATACATATGAGACATTCGGTTTTGAAAAAATCGTGGTTAAGCTCTCAACACGTCCAGAGCAACGTATTGGTGAAGACCATATGTGGGATAAAGCAGAGCTTGCATTAGCCGAAGCGCTTAAACTAAACGAGATTGAATTTGATTACCTACCAGGTGAAGGCGCATTTTACGGCCCTAAAATTGAATTTACTTTGTACGATTGTTTAGACAGAGCGTGGCAATGTGGTACAGTGCAACTAGACTTTGCATTACCGGGTCGTTTAGGCGCAACTTATGTTGCTGAAAATAACGAACGCCGTACCCCAGTTATGATACATCGTGCTATTTTAGGTTCGATAGAACGCTTTATTGGTATTTTAACTGAAGAATACGCTGGTTTATTCCCTACGTGGCTTGCGCCAAAGCAAGTGGTAATTATGAATATTACCGATAAACAAGCCGATTATGTTAAAGAAGTTGTACAAAAATTAAATAAACTTGGAATTAGAGCCACTGCTGACTTGAGAAATGAGAAGATTGGCTTTAAAATCCGAGAGCATACACTTAAGCGTATTCCTTACTTACTTGTTGTTGGCGATAAAGAAGTTGAACAACAAGAAGTAGCAGTACGTACTCGCACAGGTGAAGACCTTGGCAAATTTAATGTTGATGACTTTGTAGCTAAAATTAGCGAAGAGATAAAAAGTCGACAATAAAAAATCGAGCGTGTAAGGCATTTACAAACAGCCAGTTACACGCTTACTATTATTGATATTCTTGGAGGAACGTACTATTAGAGGCGGCAAGAAAGGGCAACAAACAGCCCAAAAAAATCGTATTAACGAAGAAATTACAGCTCAAGAAGTTCGCTTAATTGACATTGACGGCGAGCAAGCTGGAATTCAGTCATTAAAAGACGCGCAAACTATGGCTGATGCAGCAGGTGTTGATCTTGTAGAGATTAGCCCGAACGCTGAGCCGCCTGTTTGTAGAATCATGGACTACGGTAAGTTCATCTTTGAAAAAAGCAAAGAACTAAAAGAGCAGAAGAAGAAGCAAAAGCAAATCCAGATAAAAGAAATCAAATTCCGTCCTGGTACGGATGAAGGCGATTATCAGGTTAAGCTGCGCAACTTACGTAAGTTCTTAGAAGCTGGCGATAAAGCTAAAATTACGATTCGCTTCCGTGGTCGTGAAATGGCTCACCAAGAAATTGGTATAGAATTATTAAACCGTATCAAAGGCGATTTGGAGGAGCTTGCAGTTGTTGAGTCTTTCCCTAATCGCGTTGAAGGTCGCCAAATGGTTATGATGATGGCGCCTGTTGCTAAAAAATAATTTTTAAGCGATAATACGCACCGAAAATAGCTCAGGTCTGCAAGTAATATGTAAATATTCACCTGAGTTAACCGGTTTTAAAGTAAGATTGCAGCATTTATGCTGGGTTTTCACCGGAACATGGCAGTAAGTTAGGCCTGAAAGTGGAGCTATAGCAATATATCTCACGCCTGCTTACTAATTTAAATGCAATACAATTTGGAGTTATTGCAATGGCTTATAAGCTAAAAAGTCACAGAGGCGCAGCTAAGCGTTTCAAAAAGACTGCTTCTGGCGGTTTCAAGCGTAAACAAGCGCATCTTCGTCACATTCTGACTAAGAAAACTTCTAAGCGTAAGTTACACCTACGTCCTAAGATGATGGTTCATAAAAATGACCATGGTCTAGTTTCACGTATGTTACCGTTCGCTTAATAGGGGTTTTTAGAAATGGCAAGAGTTAAACGCGGCGTTGTCGCACGTGCACGTCACAAAAAAGTTTTAAAACAAGCAAAAGGTTATTACGGAGCACGTTCACGTGTTTACCGTGTAGCTTTCCAGGCTGTTACTAAAGCGGGTCAATACGCTTACCGTGACCGTCGTGCGAAGAAACGTACTTTCCGTCAATTATGGATTGCACGTATCAATGCTGCTTCACGTCAAAATGGTCTGTCTTACAGCCGTTTTATCAGTGGTCTTAAAAAGACATCTGTAGAAATCGATCGTAAGATCCTTGCAGATATCGCTGTTTACGACCAAGTTGCATTCGCAGCGCTTGTTGAAAAAGCAAAAGAAGGCCTAGCGGCCGCTTAAGCTTTTTTATATAAGTATTAAAAAGGAGCCTATGGCTCCTTTTTTTGTGTCTGGCATATAGTCATTATTATGCAACGTGCTTTTATCATTAGTATAAACTGCATAGTAGATTGAATTTTAGTAAATTTATTGCTCCCCTTAAGAATTAGCAAACACAAACAAAGTGCTAAATGTTATTGGCTGCTTTTTTTTGTTGAATCACCGCACTTTCATCATATAAAAATGTTTAATTGATATAATTTACTTAATTAAGGCGTTTGTTAGAGAATTTTATGTTTGCAAGTTTATTAGTTTTATCAGCTAGTGTGGCGTATGACAGCCATTTACCTCCTTTGTTGCCATGGCAAGGGCAAAGCATATCCCTAATGCAAAAAGCAGGTCCGCTGACCACTGACTTTGAACTATCCTCTGGTGAAGCCTCACCAAGTTATGCCGATACGATGGCCTTTGTAGACAGACTGGTTGCTGCGAACCCAACGCAATTTAAAGCTCAAACAATTGGTTACAGCAATAGCAAACGGGCTATAAAAATGTTGATCGCCAGCGAGCAAGGGTATTTTCAAGCCAGTCAAATAGCAAACGATACTAAACCGACCATTTTTGTTCAAGCGGGTATTCATGGCGGAGAAATTGACGGTAAAGATGCCATGTTTATGTTGCTCAGAGATATAGCAACAGGTAAGCGCCGCGATATTTTAAAAAACGTTAATATTTTATTTATTCCTATTTTAAACGTAGATGGCCACGAGCGCAGCAGTGCATTTAATCGTATTAATCAGCGCGGCCCGGTAAAAATGGGCTTTAGAACCAATGGCAATAATCTAAATTTAAATCGTGATTTTACTAAACTCGATACACCAGAAATTAAAAGTGTTTTAACAGTAATTAACGACTACAACCCTAATTTGTATATTGATGTACATGTAACCGACGGTGCAGATTATCAATACGATGTAACCTATGGCTACAATCCGGTGTTTGCTAGCGAGTCGCCGGCGGTATCAGATACACTCAATCAGCTTTTTAAACCTTTAATAGATGAAAAGCTGGTATCGCAAGGGCATATACCAGGACCACTGGTATTTGTTATGGACAAGCGCGAGTTTAAAAGTGGCCTAGCGGGTTGGGTGGCTACGCCAAGGTACTCTAACGGCTGGGGAGATTTAAAGTCATTACCGACGATTCTCGTTGAAAACCATTCATTAAAACCTTATAAACAACGAGTTTTGGGGACGTATGTGTTTTTAGATGGCGCAATAAGTGCACTTGCAGAGCATAGTAATGAATTATTAGCTGCGGTAAAAAAAGAGCAAGCATTTATTCCTAAGCAACTTAGTGTTAAGCGCGGCTATGCTGAACAAGCAAACGAAATAGAATTTAAAGGCATAAGTTACGCGCGAGAACAAAATGCACTTTCTGGGCAAGTAGAGGTTAAATATTTAGGTAACAAGCAAGACTACGCTAATCTTCCTATTTATTGGCAAAAAGAGGTGCTGCATACAGTTGAAGTACCTAAAGCATTCTTTATTCCGCCAGTGTATAGCGACCTTGTAGAAAAACTTAAATTGCATGGTGTGGAGCTTACTCAGCTTGAAGGGGTAAATACTCAACCATTAAAAGTAGCGAAAGTAAAAGATTACACTTTTGATAAAGTCCCCTTTGAAGGGCGATTTAGAGTCTCGGCAAACTTTGATTATGTTGCCGCAATTAATGTTGATTTAAATGGCTGGTATCAAGTGAACACGCAGCAAAAAGCAGGCGAGTTGGCGGTGCATTTATTACACCCCGAAGCGCCTGACTCATTTTTTGCGTGGGGCGAATTTAATACTATTTTTCAGCGTACTGAGTACATGGAAAACTATGCATTAATTCCTTATGCTCGCCAAATGCTTAAAAACAATCCTAAATTAGCGCTCGCGTTCGATAAGAAGATTAATGACGATAAGGTATTTGCCAAAGATGCCGATGCGCGTTTAAATTGGTTGTATGAGCAGAGCCCATTTTACGATCAAGCTTATTTAAAATATCCAATATTAATGTCTTTTGAAGAAGACATTGTACTTGCTGAGCAAAAAGATAAAGAAATTTAAGATGCATATAATTACAATACCCGTTACTGCTTTTTCACAAAACTGTCGCATTATTGCATGCTCGCAAAGCAAACAAGCTGTGGTAGTAGACCCAGGTGGCGATTGCAACAAAATTGTGGCGGCATTAAAACAGCACGATTTAACGTTAACAGCAATTTGGTTAACGCATGGCCATTTAGATCATGTTGGCGCCGCTGATGCCTTGCGTAGTACCTATAATGTGAAAATAATTGGGCCACATAAAGATGAGCACTTTTGGTTTGAAAACTTACCAATGCAAGCACACATGTTTGGTTTTGCAGCGGTTACTGCTTTTTATCCAGATGAGTGGCTAGTACACGACGATATAATACGCGTTGGGGAGTTGAGCTTTACCGTAAAGCATTGTCCTGGGCATACTCCAGGTCATGTGGTGTTTTATCAGCCGCAACAGCAGTGTGTTATTGTGGGTGATGTAATATTTAAAGGCTCAGTAGGGCGCACGGATTTCCCCAAAGGGGATGCTCAGCAGTTAATTACCTCAATTAAAACGCAAATAATGACGCTCCCCGATAATACCCGCATACTTGCAGGGCATGGCAGCGACACGAACGTAGGCTACGAAAAACAAAACAATCCTTTTATAAGTGGGCAGTTTGGTTAATGCTGAGTAAATAATTTTTTTGCCAAAAACAAGCAGACTGTTTTTTAAAACGCATGTATAATTTAGCCAGTTTATCTGATAAATAAGAAATAAAATGTCTCTAAATCACGTAGATCGCCAAATTTTGGCACTTTTGCAGCAAGATGCTAGTTTATCAACCGCTGAAATAGCAGATAAAGTAGGTTTGTCGCAATCTCCTTGTTGGCGCCGTATTGCTAAGCTAGAACAAGACGGTTACATAAAAAGTAAAGTTGCACTCTTAGATGAGAAAAAATTGGGCTTTGATATGCTGGTTTATGCTCATGTGCGTTTATCGAACCACGGTAAAAAGAACCTTGCTGAATTTGAAAAACTAATATTGAGTTACGATCAAGTAACGGAATGTTACACTATGGCCGGCACCATGGACTTTATGCTGCGTATTATTTCACAAGGTATTGAGGGCTATGAGCACTTTGTACGTGATAACTTGCTTAGCCTAGAGTACGTTCAAGAAGTACATTCTAATGTGACCATGACTTGCGTTAAACGCAGTACCGCTCTACCTCTGTAACCAAATATCTATTAACGCTAGGTACTTATTGCTTAGCGTTAATGCAGTATTGACAATTGTTAACTGGGTGCTTTTTTGATAGAATTCAGCGCTTTTTTTGTTACCCGTCTATGAAAACACTTGAGGAACTCAATGTTTAACTTACTCAGCAAAGCGCCAAGCTCTGCTAAAAACGATATCCTATCTGGATTAACCGTGGCATTAGCCTTGGTCCCAGAAGCTGTTGCGTTTGCCTTTGTTGCAAATGTAGAACCTTTAGTTGGACTCTATGCCGCGTTTATCGTTGGTTTAATTACGGCTATTTTCGGTGGTCGCCCTGGTATGATTTCTGGCGCAACCGGTGCCTTAGCTGTTGTTATGGTAAGTTTAGTGTTTGATCATGGGGTTGAATATTTATTTGCCACTGTGCTGCTAATGGGCATACTGCAAATACTTGCTGGAGTTTTTAAGCTCGGAAAGTTTATTCGTATGGTGCCGCACCCAGTAATGCTCGGCTTTGTTAACGGCTTAGCCATAGTGATATTTTTAGCTCAGCTGGGGCAATTTAAAGTTCCCGATGGCATGGGTGGTCAACAATGGATGACAGGTAATCCATTGTTTATTATGTTGGGGTTAGTAGCACTAACCATGGCTATTATTCACTTTTTACCTAAATTAACTACAGCAATTCCATCGTCATTAGTTGCGATAGTAACGGTTACAGCCATTGTAATTGGCTTTGATTTGGAAGCGCACACCGTACTTGATTTCCTAAAAGGGATGACAGGCGATGAAGCGGTAACGATTGCTGGCGGTTTACCAGAATTTCATATTCCTATGGTGCCATTTACCCTAGATACTTTTATTATTATTTTCCCTTATGCACTTATTTTAGCAGCGATTGGTTTAATTGAATCTTTATTAACGCTTAGCCTAATTGACGAAATTACAGAAACGCGTGGGCATAGTAACAAAGAGTGTATAGGCCAAGGCGCTGCAAATATTACCTGTGGCATGTTTGGTGCTATGGGTGGTTGTGCCATGATAGGTCAGTCAATGATCAATATTAACTCAGGTGGGCGTTCGCGTTTATCGGGCATTAGTGCTGCGCTAATATTACTCGCGTTTATTATTTTTGCCTCAGGTTTAATTGAAATGATCCCACTGGCTGCTTTGGTTGGTGTGATGTTTATGGTGGTGTTGGGTACTTTTGAATGGGCAAGCTTTAAAATGATGAAGCGTGTACCACTGTCTGATGCCTTTGTAATTGTATTAGTGTCGGGTGTTACCGTTATTACCGACTTAGCCATTGCAGTGTGTGTGGGTGTGATTGTATCGGCATTGGTATTTGCTTGGCAGCATGCAAAGCATATATACACAACCAACTATATTGATGAACAAGGTGCTAAAGTATATGAGTTACATGGGCCGTTGTTTTTTGGTTCGGTGAAAAACTTTGTTGAATTATTCGATGTAAAAAGCGACCCTGACGATATTATTATCGAATTTAAATATAGTCGTGTGGCCGATCACAGTGCCATTGAGGCAATTGATAGCTTAGCTGATAAATATAAAAAAGCAGGCAAAAAATTACACCTACGACACTTAAGTAAAGACTGTACGCAATTGCTACATAAAGCACGCGATTTAGTTCAAGTTAATGTAATTGAAGATCCAACCTATAAAGTGGTATCTGATAAGCTTGCTTAATTTAAATTAAGCAATAATTTAGTAAATAAATACGTTAAAAGCGAAAGGTTTATTCCTTTCGCTTTTTTATGCGTACCAATCGATGCGATCAATACCTGTTTGCGGTAAGGCTCTTAAAAAGCAAGACAGTTGGTAGTGCTAAGCGTTTATATAACTCGATATAATAGTGACAAATACACAGGGTAATAATTTATTTTGAATTGGCAATCTTTGATTGATAACAGACAGCGTTTTTTTTGGCTCTTGCAAGTAGCAGGCTGGATTGGTTACGCCTTGGTAAATTATATCGGCTCTAAAGTATTTGAGATGCGCGATATTTACGTATTTGTTATTTTATTAAATGCCTACGCAGGCTGTTTAATGACAGTGCCACTGCGCTATATTTACCGAAAAATTTGGCATGCCTCACCCTGGGTGTTAATGCTGGTTGTATTTAGTGCGTCGTATATAACGGGCACCTTATGGGCTGTGGTACAAAAATTTAATTTATGGGAAATATACCGCCATGGCTATCGGCCAGAAGAGTGGTTTTACTACCTGCAGCAAGGCTTAGATTCGGTATACATAATTTTATGTTGGAGTGGTTTATACTTTGGCGTTAAGTATTACCAGCTATTACAAAGTGAGCGTCAAAAAGCACTAAAAGCCACTACTATGGCGCACGAAGCTCAATTAAAAATGCTCAGGTATCAGTTAAATCCCCACTTTTTATTTAATACCCTCAATGCTATTTCTACATTAATTTTGGTAAAAGAGAACAAAGATGCTAATTTAATGGTGTCAAAATTAAGCGACTTTTTACGTTATACACTTAACACAGATCCAATTAAAAAAGTGCCGCTAGAGCAAGAGTTACATGCCTTAATGCTTTACTTAGAAATAGAGCGAGTGCGGTTTGATGAACGCTTAAAAGTAAATGTAGAAATTAGTGAGCAAGCAAAGCAGGCATTAGTGCCGAGCTTGATTTTACAACCTATTATAGAAAATGCGATTAAGTATGCAATTGCACACTTAGTAGAGGGCGGTGTAATAGATATTAAGGCGCAAGTGTTTGCTAATGAATTATTACTTGAAGTAGGTGATAATGGACCTGGAACAGAATTAATTAATGGTCAGTTGGTAAATGCTCAAGGTGTAGGCGTTGCAAATACCAAGGATAGATTAAAAACGCTCTACGAAAATAATTATTCGTTTGTATTATCGCATAATACGCCAAGTGGATTAAAAGTTAATCTGCGAGTACCGTTTGAGAAGGCAGTAAAGTAATGATAAAAATAAAAACACTTATAGTTGATGATGAGCCGTTAGCACGTAGGGGCTTAGCTGTAAGGCTTGAAGAATTTGCTGACATTGAAGTGATCAAACAATGTAGTTCCGGTGCAGATGCGATTGAAATATGTAAAAGTCAAAAAATAGATCTCATTTTTTTAGATATTCAAATGCCTGGCATGAACGGCTTTGAAGTTGCACGCGCGTTAAGCGAAAGTACGCGAGTATTACCAGCTATTGTTTTTGTTACTGCTTTTGATCAGTTTGCAGTTAAAGCATTTGAAATACATGCTTTAGATTATATTTTAAAACCCGTTGATGACAACAGACTTAAGCAGGCGGTAGAAAAAGTGCATACTTATTTAAAAACGCAGCAAGACAACGCTCATAAGAAAAAACTAGCAAGCTTTGTCGCTGGGATCACAGGTAATAATTGCGAAGAAATACTTAAAAAATTAGCCACAGGCGACACATTAACTGATAGACGTTATCCAGAGTCGCTTGCCGTAAAAGAGCAGGGCGAAATAATTCGTGTGCCAGTTGTTACTATTCAATGGGTTGATGCTGCGGGTGATTACATGTGTCTACATTGCCAAGATGGGCAAACACATATATTACGCAAAACCATGAAAGAGCTTGAACAAGAGCTTGATCCACAGTTGTTTGTACGCGTGCATCGCAGTGCAATTGTAAATACTAAACAAATCAGTAAATTGGTTACTCAAGTAAGTGGTGAATATTTATTAGTACTTGAAAACGGCCAAGAGCTTAAAGTGAGCCGTAGCTACCGCGATAAAGTAAAAGCAGCATTAGCGAGTTAATATTGCAGTTAGTTGTTGTAGGGTAAATACAAAAAAAGCGAGCTAAGCTCGCTTTTTTGTATTTAAGTTACTGTATTAAGTATTAGCTTACAGTAACAATTTTCATGGTGTTAGTTGCGCCCACAGTTTCCATAGAGTCACCGTGAGTAATAATAACAGTATCACCAGACTCTAAAGCACCTTGTTCAACAAGTGTTGCAAGTGCCGCTTTAACCATGCCGTCTTTTTCAGTTTTAGTAGAATCAAAAAATACTGGATAAACACCACGGTATAGTGCAGTTTGCCCTAGTGTACTGGCGTGGCGAGATAACGAGTAAATAGGTAACCCAGAGCTAATACGCGACATTAACTTAGCCGTACTACCGGATTCAGTTAAAGTTACAATTGCTTTTACTGAATCTAAGTGGTTTGCTGCATACATAGCCGAAAGGGCGATAGATTCTGCGTTACTTGAAAAACGACTGTCTAAACGATGTTTAGAAACATGAGTTTCTTTTTGCGACTCAGCACCTAAACAAACACGTGCCATAGTAGCAACAGTTTCTTCAGGGTAATCACCAGCGGCTGTTTCAGCCGAAAGCATCACTGCATCAGTACCATCAAGCACAGCGTTGGCAACATCCATTACTTCAGCGCGTGTTGGCATTGGATTGTCGATCATCGATTCCATCATTTGCGTCGCAGTAATAACGGTACGGTTTAATGAACGCGCACGGCGAATAATGAGTTTTTGCTTGCCCATTAGCGCGGCATCACCAATTTCAACACCTAAATCACCACGGGCAACCATCACCGCATCAGACGCGAGAATAATATCATCAACGGCTTCTTGTGTTTCAACGGCTTCTGCACGTTCAATTTTTGCCAATAACTGCGCTTTCGAACCTGCGGCTTCTGCTAGTGAGCGTACGTAGCGCATATCATCGCCACTGCGTGGGAATGAAACGGCTATATAATCAACGTCAATTTCTGCAGCAGTAAGTAAGTCTTCTTTGTCTTTTTCTGTAAATGCAGGAGCAGTTAAGCCACCGCCTAAACGGTTAATCCCTTTATTGTTAGATAAAACACCGCCAACAGTTACAGTACAATGTACTAAGTGGCCAACAACTTCGTTAACGCGTAGCTGAATAAGGCCATCGTTTAACAGCAGTAAATCATTAGCGCTTACATCGTTAGGTAGTTCTTTGTAATCTATACCAACAGCGTTAATATCGCCTTCGCCTAATCCCATTTTTGCATCAAGGGTAAATTTGGCACCAACAGCAAGGGTTACTTTACCTTCTTTAAAGGTAGAAACACGAATTTTAGGGCCTTGTAAGTCAGCAAGAATAGCAATATGTTTGCCTAAGCGTTTAGCAATTTCGCGTACCGCTTGGGCACGGTCTTTATGATCTTGTGCCACACCGTGTGAGAAGTTTAAACGTACGACATTTGCACCTGCGCAAATAATTTTTTCTAAGTTGTTATCTCTATCAGTAGCAGGCCCTAGTGTCGCGACTATTTTTGTGCGTCTTAGCATTTAATTCTCCTGTATGCTTAATTTTAAGCAGATTGACGGTTATTTTGTTTTATAAAGCAGTTACCATTAGCTGGTAAGTTTTAGTTATGGACAATTTTTATTGTATTGCCACTATTATATACAAAATGAATGTGCGATCATTATGACACCGGTGTCAGGGGGCGTCAATGATCTATAAATTTTTAATCTAGCGACTATTTCTCCCCCTGAGTCCGCTGTTGTTTGATATAATTACATTGTAATAAAAGTATATTTTTTTGCTCATGATATAATACACGTGCCAAAGTATTTATTTAAATTAACTAACCAATTAGTTGTTACCGAGGAGGGCACTAAATGCAAGTTGCATTAGTAGGGTTAGGCGTTATGGGGAAAAACCTTGCCCTAAACTTAATTGAAAAGGGCATAACGCTGGTCGCTTATGACAAAAACCCCCATGCGGGTGAAGAGTTATTGAGCTGCGCTAAGTCAGAAGGTTTAGCTGATAAGCTGCATATTGTTTCTGATTTAGGAGACATGGTTAGACGTTTAGAAGCACCGCGTTCTATTTTGTTGCTTGTTCCTGCGGGCGAGTTGGTTGATGCTGTATGCAGTGAGCTCATAGAAGCAGGTGTACAGTGCAGCGATATTATAGTTGACTGTGGTAACAGTAATTATAAAGACGGTATTAACCGTAAGCTTAAATACCAAAATAAATTTGAGTTTGCCACTATGGGGATTTCAGGCGGCGCAGAAGGTGCTCGTCATGGTCCTGCTATGATGGCAAGCGGATCTGAAGGTGGTTGGGAGCGTGTCGAGCCATGGTTTACAAAGGTTGCTGCAAGTTATAAGGGTGAATCGTGTTTCGCTCGTGTAGGCCAATCAGCCAGTGGTCATTTTGTAAAAATGGTTCATAACGGCATTGAATATGCGCTAATGCAGCTTATTGCTGAAGTGTATCAATTGCTGCGTCATGGCACTGGGCGCTCACCTAAAGAAGTAGCAGAAATTTTTAACGACTGGTCGCAAGAGCATTTAAACAGTTACTTATTGTCTATTTCTAGCCACATATTGTCACTTGAAAATCAAAATAATGTACCACTTGTGGACTTAATTGATAATAAAGTAGGCGCTAAAGGCACAGGTTTATGGACTGCACAAAATGCATTAGAGTTAGGTATTGCGGTACCGTCTTTAGTGGCTGCAGTGCAAGCACGTCATTTAACGAATGTTTATGACACAACTGCTGCGCAAGAGATGACTTACGCCGATAGAGCAACCACTAAAGTTGAAATTGACTTAGTTGAGCTTAAAGATGCATTTACTTTAGCCAGCTTACTTGCTTATCGCCAAGGTTTGGCTTTAATTAAAGGCGCGTCGCGTACGCATCAGTGGAAAGTAGATTTATCTAAAACACTGCAAACATGGCGTGCGGGTTGTATTATTCGTGCTGATTATTTAGACAGTGTTGCACAAGGCGTTGAATTTATTGACACCCTTGATAAAGAAGTATTTGCACTGCGTAAAATAACAGGTCAAGCAATGATGACAGGCTTAGCGTTTCCGGTGCTTAGCTCATCGCAAACTTACTTTGCTACATTAACCACTCCAAGTAATGGGCATTTAGTACAAGCCCAGCGTGATTACTTTGGTGAGCATGGGGTTAAAACCCATACAGGTGAAGTGTGTCATTTAACAGACCTAGTTGAGATTGACGCGAAAGTACGTTAATCAACCTGAGCTCCGGATAATAAACTTATCTCAAGCAGCTATTGACGCGTAAATTCGTCTTGTTTTCACTGAAAATCTCTGGCTAGAGAAAATAAAATTAAATATAACGATGATTCAATACGTTAGTAAATCTCTTAACCAGAGTTCAGGTTAATTATTAAAACTACAAAAAAGCACGCTAAATTTAGCGTGCTTTTTTAATTTAAGTCCGCTGAATTAACGGGTTAACTCACCGCGTAAATTGTCTTGCATTAAATGGCGAATTGTCTCTACTTCAAGGTTTTGACTTAATAAGTAATGCAGCTTAGTTAAGCAAGCCTCTAAAGTCATATCGTAACCACTGATCACACCTATATTAAGTAGCGCGTTACCCGTTGCATAGCCGCCCATATTTACATGGCCTTTCATGCATTGAGTTAAATTTATAATAATAACGCCGCGCTTACTGGCTTGCTCTAAAATAGTTAAAAACTCAGGATCTTGTGGTGCATTGCCTACGCCAAAACTTAATAACACCAATGCTTTAATGCTACCGTTTACTAAACTTTTCACAACTTCAGTACTAATGCCCGGATATAAATGCAGTATCCCAATAGGCTGCGTAGTAATGGGGGTTACCTGTAAATCGTTTTCAACATAGGGACTTAATTGGCCTTTTATAAGTTGAATATTAATTCCTGAAAGTGCTAAAGGCTCAAGGTTTGGCGAGGCAAATGCATCAAATCCATCGGCATGGGCTTTAGTAGCACGATTACCACGAAACAACTGATTATTAAAAAATAAGCTTACTTCAGCAATAGGGTAATTTGCTGCTAAGTACATGGCATTGAGTAAATTTACTTGCCCATCTGAGCGCAGTTGCGACAAGGGAATTTGTGAGCCGGTAACGATTACAGGCTTGGTTAAATTTTCAAACATAAAAGATAATGCGGCGGCGGTATACGCCATAGTGTCGGTGCCATGGAGGACAACAAAGCCATCATAGTCTTGATATTTGTTTTTTATATCATCTGCTATTAACTGCCAGTGGGCTGGCGTCATATCAGAGGAATCAATTAAAGGGCAATACTCGTGAATATCAAAAAGTGGCATTTCTTCACGGTTAAACTCTGCATTATTGACCACAGTCTGAGTTAAGAACCCTTCTGCAGGAATATAGCCGCGACTCGATTTTTTCATCCCAATTGTACCGCCAGTATAAGCGATGTAAATGCGTTTACGTTTCATAAAAAAGCCCAGTAAAATAACTGGGCTTAGTATAACTTTAAATACAACTGCTTATAAAGGCAGATGCACTTTTATTGTGCGACAGAGCAAGCTAAACAGCGCGCATAAACACCTTGTGGATCGTTATAATCTTTAAGGTTATCTATTTCGCTACTTAAACGCTTAACCACACTTTGTAAGTTAGCTTGCGTTGCAAGCACCGAGGTTGTTGCGTTGTTACTGCCAAGCATTGACTTAACTGATGCGTTACCCAAAATATCTTGAATCATTTTTTGTTGCGGGCTCAAGCTTTGTTTAATCGTTTTCACATCGTAATGATTTAGTTTAGCAAGTGCTGCTGCCGCTTTAATCGCGTCTTGCTTATCACCGAGTTTATCGATTAAGCCTAGCTCTTGTGCTTTTGCTGCAATCCATACACGGCCTTGCGCTATATTATCAACTTGCTCAGGTGTCATGTTACGTGCATCTGCAACCACATCTAAAAAGCGTCCGTAGGCCTCCTCAACACTCATTTGAATTACTTGCGCCATTTTGTCATCAAGCGGGCGAGTAATAGAAAACCCAGCCATGTCGGTAGTTGCCACGCCATCCGAGTAAACACCAAGGTTAGATAAGGTGTTTTCAAAGGTCATAAAGGTGCCAAATACGCCAATAGAGCCGGTAATTGTGCTTGGCGCAGCCCAAATTTCATTTGCTGCTGAAGCAATCCAATAACCGCCAGAAGCTGCAACAGAGCTCATTGAAGCAATAACAGGCTTACCTGCTGCTTTAAGTGCTAACACTTCAGCGCGAATAACTTCAGAGGCAAACATACTGCCGCCACCCGAATCAATGCGCAGTACTACGGCCTTAACTTTGTCATCTAAACGTGCATTACGTAGTAGCGCCGCTGTAGAGTCGCCGCCAATTTCGCCGGCTTTGCGCTCACCATCTACAATTGTACCTCTAGCAACAACTACCGCGACTTTTTCTGTCATTGGGTTATCAAATACAACCGGGGGCTTAACTAAGCTTAAATATTGACGAAATGAAACTTGTTTAAAGGTTTTGCCTTTTTCATCAGCGCCAACTAAATCAATTAATTGTTGGCGAACTTGTTGATTGGTTTTTAATGTGTCGACCCATTGATTATCAAGCGCATATTGGCCCGCGTCGCCATTTGCGGCTGTCATTTTTGCTAAAAATACATCCATGGTTTCGTCAAAGTTTGATTCATCAAAAGGACGTACTGCAGCAACATCTTGTTTGTACTCATTCCAAAGTGCAGTTAACCATACGCGGTTAGCTTCTTTAGCTGCATCCGACATGTCATTGCGAATAAATGGCTCAACAGCCGATTTAAACGTACCAACACGGAATATATGCTGCGTTACTTTTAACTTTTCAAGTGCTTCTTTAAAGTACAGTGGGTACATACCAAAGCCTTCAATTGCTACACTGCCATAAGGGTGCATAGCAACTTCATCTGCATGTGCTGCAATATAGTATTGAGCTTGAGTATAGTAATAACCAGAGGCAATAACTTTTTTACCCGTTTGTTTAAATGCTTCAAGTGCCTTGGTAATTTGCTTTAATTTATTTAAATGCGCTTTTGGCATTTCTTGTAAATCTAACAGTATTACGCTGATACGGTCATCTTTTGCGGCTTCGTTAATAACCTCAACTATGTCATCAAGTAAAATTTCACCCGGTGATTCAGCGTTTGAAGTAGCATCACTAATTGCCGCTTCAATAGGATCTATGTAGGTTTTTTCTTCAACAATAGGGCCGTTTAGATTTAGTCTAAGTACTGAGCCATTTTCTACAACTATTTTATCGCCGTCACTTGAAAGAGACACAATAAAAACAATAACCAGTAATAAAAATAAAATGTTTAGTATTAAACGACGAGAAAAATTTATCCCAGTCCAAATACCTTTAAATACTTTTGCAATCAAAATAGATCCTTAATTTGGTACAACTAATACATTACAAGCATCTTAGCTCAGAATATAAATAAATTTAACTGCTAAATCGTAACGAAGTATTTATAAAGCTAATTATGCCACTGTTGCTATTCACATTTTTATCAAAATAAACTTCAATTTCGTTTTTTGGAATTTAAAAAGTAGGCTTGCAATAGCCGAAAAGTGGGTATTGTTAGCCTAATGTGTAACAGTTTATTAAAATACTAAGTTCAGATATTGCTTATTGGTCGGTATTAAAGCAGAATTGATCAATGCACACAGGTTAGACCAGTTAATGGGGCACAGGATGTTAGAACAACAATTACAATTAAAACACACACAATTACGTAACCGCTTAGTAATGGGCTCAATGCACACCGGCCTTGAAGAAGGTTGGCACAACCGCAAACGCCTACGTGCCTTTTACGAAGCACGTGCTAAAGGTGGTACTGCCATGTTAATTACCGGGGGCTATAGCCCAAATTTACGCGGTAAATTAACGCCTATTTCGTCATCCTTTAATAGTTATTACGATGTTTTTAAACATCGTGCTTACACCAACGCAGTACATAAACATGGTGGCAAAATATGTTTGCAACTACTTCACGCCGGGCGTTATGCGTATCACCCTTTTAATCAAGCTCCGAGCGCAATTAAAGCACCTATTAGTCCTTATAAGCCAAAGGCAATGTCGTTAAGCTCAATTAAAAAAACCATTAAAGACTTTGCACATTCAGCCTACATGGCTGAAAAAGCAGGTTACGATGGCGTTGAAGTAATGGGCTCTGAAGGGTATTTAATTAACGAGTTTATGGCGCCGTATACTAATAAACGAGACGATGAGTTTGGTGGCAGTTTAGAAAATAGAATGCGTTTAGCCGTTGAAATAGTTAAAGCGGTTAGGGCTAAGGTATCGGAGCAGTTTTTAATTATTTTTAGGCTGTCGGTTATGGATTTAATTCCTAATGGCTCGACCCCTGACGAAGTAACTATTCAAGCGCTTGAACTTGAAAAAGCGGGTGTTGATATTTTTAATACTGGAATAGGGTGGCACGAAGCGCGCATTCCTACAATTGCTAGTATGGTTCCGCCAGGGGCGTTTAAAGAAGCGTCAAAACGCTTAAAAGATGTCATTAAAGTACCCGTTATAGCGGTAAACCGTATTAACACCCCAGAAATAGCTAACGAAATACTAAACGCAGGTGATGCCGACTTAATTTCGATGGCGCGGCCATTACTGGCTGATGCGGAGTTTTTTAATAAATATAATAATCAGTTATCAAAGCATATTAATATTTGTATAGGGTGTAACCAAGGATGTTTGGATCACGTATTTAAAGGCAAACGTGCGACTTGTTTAGTTAACCCACAAGCTGCTTTTGAACTTGACTACCCACTAGAAAAAACCACTAAAGCTAAAAAGGTATTAGTAGTTGGTGCAGGGCCTGCGGGTTTATCATCAAGTTGTTATTTGGCAGAAAAAGGCCATACGGTAACGCTGATTGATCAAAAAATGCAAATGGGTGGCCAATTCAATTTAGCCATGCAAATACCTGGAAAAGAAGACTTTAATCATACCTTAGCGTATTACACTAATGAGCTTGAGCGTTTAAACGTAACGGTTGAGTTAGGTAAAGCATACAACGACAGCATGCTTGCACACTATGATGACATTGTATTTGCCACAGGGGTAAGGCCGCGTGAGGCAAGTATTGAATGCAGTGATGGTAAACGCGTATTTGCCTACGATGAAGTTATTCGTGGTGAAGTAGAGTTAGGTAAATCAATTGCTATATTAGGCGCCGGTGGAATCGGGTTTGATATGGTGGCTTTTTTAAGCGAGCAAAAGTCGCAAAGTATTAGTGACTTTAAAAGCCAGTGGGGTATTGAGTGCGAAGCTAAACCCCATAAAGATGATCGCCAACTGTATATGTTAAAGCGCAGTGCAGGGCGCTTTGGTAGTGATTTGGGTAAAACAACAGGCTGGATACATCGCCAAGTAGCTAAACAACATAGCGTTAAACAAATTGCTGATTGTCAGTACCATAGTTTTGATAAAAATGGTTTAACCGTTACGGTTGCAGGAGATAAGCAAGTATTAGCTGTAGATACTGTGATTGCCTGTATTGGTCAGGTTTCTAATAATGAAGTATTGGCAAATCAAAGCGACAACGCCAAAGTGCATGTTATTGGGGGGGCTAAGCTTGCCACCGCAATTGATGCCAAACGTGCTATTTATGAAGCGCTGCAAATTGCCAGAGAGATATAACACCCCAGCTTAACCAATAGGTTAGTCTGCTTGTTATAACCAATTAGCTACTGCATACTATACCCCGCTATTAAGGCGGGGTATAAGTTTATCCCGCCTGTAAATATACAGCTTAGGCTGTTTATCTATTATTCTTGCTAAAGTGAGCACTGATATTACAGCGCTTTATTTTTCTATGTTAAATCAATGCTATGCTAGCTTTTATTTTGAGAGATGGTTATGAACGCGATTGAATTATTATTGACCCGTCAATCTGACGCCAAATTAACAGAGCCAGGCCCTAATGAAGAGCAACTCGCAGTGATCCAGCAAGCTGCGCTGCGTGTTCCCGATCATGGTTGTATTGCACCTTGGCAATTTATTGTTGTAGAGGGTGATGCGCGCCATAAATTAGGCGACATTTTTCAGCAAAGTGCAATTGCAGAGCAACAAGCCGAAAAAATGATTGAGCGCACAAAAGAGCACCCGTTGCGCGCGCCTATGATTATTATTGCTATAGCAAAGTATCAAGAACACCCAAAAGTCCCTCGAATTGAGCAAATACAAAGCGCAGGGTGTAGCGTGTTTGCTATGCAACAAGCGGCTTTTGCTCAAGGGCTTAGTGGTATTTGGCGAACTGGTTTTTTTGCGCAAAGCCCTGCAGTTAAACAGGCATTAAAATTAAATGAGCAAGACGAAATAGTAGGCTATTTGTATTTAGGCACACCTGCTGTTGAGTGTAAAAAGTCGCCTCGTCATAAAACTGCTGATTTTTTCAGCTACTTATAAAATAAGATGAACTTTTTGCCCTACTTATACTCATACACCATTAACGCTTGTATGTTAAAGTAGATGTGTAAGAAACTGAACTCTTGATAATAAATTTATCTCAAGCAGCTATTTTCAGCGTTAACTGCGTTGAATTTACTTGTAATAGGCCACTGAAAATCTCTGGCTAGAGAAAATACGTTTAAATATCATTATTATTAAAGTTGTTAGTAAATATCTTAACCAGAGTTCATGTTAAGTAGTTTAGCTGTGAGAAGTGCTAGGATGCGTAATCTATAAAACTCCTTCTGCAGTTTGTTTTTTAATCGATTGTTTTTTGATAAAGTATGGAAAGTCTTAATAAAAACAAAGATAAAGAAGACGAAATTAATGGGAAATTTATTTTTACGTGAAAAAGAAAGTTGGCTAGCCTGGTCTTTTTGGGGCGCCATAGGCGCTTTAATAACCCTTTATGTTGCAATTAGTACCAGTAAAGCACATTTTATTGTTGCCTCATCAATGGCTGTATTAGTTGTTTTAACCTGGTGGATGCAACAATCTAAACGCTATGACTTTGGTCGTGCATTTAAAATATGTTGTTATGTGTTATTACTAACCGTATTGCCTGCATTTGTGGTTGTAGTAGTGCCTAATGATGATTTAAATCGATTTGATTTAATATTTCAAAGTGTAACATTTTTAACTTTAAGTTTATTTGTGTGTTTGCTTTGTTCTTGGATTGCACGCAGGCCAAAGCAATATTACTAAAATAAACACCTTTGTTAAATTTAGCAGTCGCTAAATTAATAACCCTTGGTATTTTAATAGATTGCTTTAATTTTAAGCATAAAATTATTTTTAACGATTTTATGCTTTATAAGCCTTTACAAACTTGGCATTTCCCCCTATCATTCGCGCCGTGCGGAGAGATGGCAGAGTGGTCGAATGCACCGGTCTTGAAAACCGGCATGGGTTTATAGCCCATCTAGGGTTCAAATCCCTATCTCTCCACCATTATTTAAAAAAACCGCCTTATTGGCGGTTTTTTGCTTTGTGGAACTTGTATGTCAAAAACAACTAACCTTTCAACCTCACAGCAATTAGTTAAACACGTTTTATTATGGATTGTGTTTGCTTATTTATATCAAAGTGCAATAAGTTTATTAGTCAAAATGGCACTTGATGCGCAACCAAATAACCCTGTTATTACCGCCTTTGTTTATGCCCTCGGTTTTAATATTTTAGTGGCTCATTTAATTACTAAATACGATAAATTTTGGCCGGTTATTGGCTCAGTATTTATAGGTTTAGTTGGGCTTGTGGTAATTCCGTTTTTATTATTTGGCGCCAGTGGATTACTCACTTTAGCGCTGCTTGCTGGAATTTTATGCAGTTTACCAGTGAGTACCTATATTGTTGGCCTAATTAAAGTAAAACACAGTAAAAACTAGCCCCAAAGCGGGTTTATTTTGTGATAGCATAGTCGCGTCTTTTAACTAACAAAACGTGAAAAACACATTATGTCAGATAATTTTACTACAGATGCTGAAAAAGCAAGTTACGGTATTGGCTTACAAATGGGTGAGCAACTTAAGTCTAATCCTTTTGAAGGCTTAAACCTAAATTCAGTGTTTGAAGGCATGAAAGATGCGTACGCAGGTAGCGCTTTTCAAGTTGAGATCCCTGAGATCCAAGCTGCTTTTGAAAAAATCAATGAAGAAATTCAAGCTCGTCGTGAGCAAGAATCACAAGTACTTGCTGCTGAAGGCATTGCATTTCTAGAAGAAAATGCAAAACGTCCTGAAATCACAGTAACTGAGTCAGGTCTTCAATACGAAGTAATTACTACAGGTGAAGGCGATAAGCCAACAGCTGAGTCTACTGTACGTGTTGATTACCACGGTACATTAATTAACGGTACTGTTTTTGATAGCTCATACGAGCGCGGTCAACCTGCTGAATTCCCAGTAGGTGGCGTGATCAAAGGCTGGACTGAAGCATTACAAATGATGCCAGCGGGTACTAAATGGCGTCTTTACGTTCCTCATGACCTTGCTTATGGTGAACGTGGTGCCGGTGCTGCAATCGCACCTTACTCAACACTAGTATTTGATGTTGAGCTACACGAAATTATTGCTTAAGTTTTCTTAAACAATAAATAAAAAACCGCATTCATTAAATTGAATGCGGTTTTTTTGTGTCTAGCGGTATATTTAACTTTTTATCTGCTTATTTACACTCATTTTTCTTTTTGTGAAAAGTATTTAAAGTGAAATATGTATAAAGAAGATGTAAAAAACTGCACTTTAGCAAGCAATAAGCCCCAGCATAGCAAGGGGGCTTATTAATGATTAGCGGTAGTTAAAGTATATTGTTAAAAGTAGCCGCGAATACCAAAGCGCAAGTTTCTACCTGGTAATGGGGCGGTGTCTTTAATAAATGAGCTATGTACTAAGCCAAGCTCATCAGTAATATTATCAACGTTGATATACAGTTGTGTATCAAGGTTGCCTAAATCTAGCTGATAGTTAGCTTGTGCATCAAATAAAGTATAACCATCGGTTTTAGTCTCATAGGCGGTAATATCGCTTTGTGAAAAATAATGGGTACCGGTTAATGCGAATTGCCAATTACCTAAGGTGTATTGCAACTCAGAGCCTAATTTATTAGCAGGGATACGAGGTAAGTTTTCATCGTCTTGCTTTAGTTTTGCTCGCGTAGAGTCACCAAATACTTTAACCAAGGTGCTTGCGTTAACTTTATAATGCGCATCAAACTCTAAGCCATACAGCTCGGCGTCTTTACTGGTAAACTGATACACCGCCACACCATGGTCGTGGCCGTTATCAGCCGCTTCTAAACCATGTTCTTCATCAAATACTAAGCCAGTATTTTCTTGAAAGTAAAAGTTTTTAATATCATTATAAAAAAAGTTTACAGAGTAACCAAAGTCACCGCTAAAGCGTCTAAAACCTAAATCAATATTGGTTGAGGTTTCTTGTTTGATATTCTCGGGTTCAAAATGCGCTTCACCGTCTTCAATATGATAGCCTAGGCCAAGCTCATAGGTACCAGTTGCAATGTGTAAGCCATTAGATAATAGCTCTGCAGAGAGCGGGGCACGTTCTGAATGTGAAAGGCTCATTGCTATACTGTATCCAGGGGTATATTGCCAAATGGCACCCATAGAAGCGCTTAGGTTAGTAAAGCTTTTAGTGTAGTCAAGTACTTCAGCATTGCTTGTTTGCGTGTCATCATGGCTATGCTGTTGCGCTGCTATTTGGCTTTTTATTTTATAGTCTTCAACTCGCGCACCTAACTCAACAGTTACATCACCAAACTCACGTTCTTCTAATAAATATAAAGCATTAGTGGTGGTTATACTGGCTGGCGTAAATGCTTCTTCGCCGTTGGCATCATAGTCTGAGTCGCTGTAATGGTAGCCAATCATGCCATGCCAATTGGCAAACTTATGCTCTATGTTTAAGCGTGCTTCAGTGGTTTTGTTTTTAAATGTAGTGCCTATTTCACCATTTTCAATTTCACTATGTAAGTAATCTGTATAGCCTAAACGCAAGTTAATGGTTTCAATCCAATTATTATGCAGCGCATAGCTTAATAGGCCTTGCCAGCGATCTTGCTCTAAATGTGCGTAAACGGGGATTTCTTCATCTTCATCGGCAACCGGCTCTTCGTCGTGTGCATGAGAATGTTCGTCACCTGGAATGCCATAATCCGTTTTTATTTTACCGTAAGAAAACCCAACCGTTAAATGCTCACCTACGTAGCTAGTACCAAAGTTAACGGTTTCACTGTCGATAAAGGTGTTTTCTACAGAATCTTTACTCTCAACATCACCATCTTCGTGAAGCTGGTTAAATCGTGGTGTTTGATAGTCATCGCCGCTGCGTTTAGTGCCATCAAAATGAAAGTTAAAATTGTTATAACCCGTCTCTAACTTTGCAGCGTAGGTATTCGCGTTGGATACCGAATCGTGACTGTATTCTACCGCACCGGTTAGTTTATCTATGTTATTAGTAGGAATGCGGTTATCAACTACGTTTACCACACCACCAATAGCACCTGAGCCATACAGTAGAGTACTTGGACCACGTAGTACTTCTATTTGTTCAGCAGCTAAGCTGTCGCTAGAAGTAGCATGATCAGGACCAATGCGCGATGCATCACTGCTGTCTAAGCCATTTTGCATAATTTTAACACGAGGGCCATCTAAACCACGAATAATTGGGCTTGATGAAACAGGGCCAAAATAACTCGCGTTAACGCCCGGTAAGCCTTTTAGGGTTTCGCCAAGCGTTGGTTTTGACTTGTTTCTTAGCTCATCACCCGACAGTACATTCACCGGAGAAATCATTTCTAAGCTACTTTTGTGCAAGGCTGATGCAAACACAACTACGGTTTCAATAGAGGTTGGCTTTAAAGCAATTGCAATATTGTTTGATGACTCGGTTACCGTAATGCGTGAATCGCTATAGTTATCTTTGCTAATATGCAGCTGGCCGCTCGCATCAATATCAATGGTAAACTCGCCAAGCTTGTTAGTTTTAACGCTTTGAGATTTACCGTGTACATGAATAGTAGCGTTTTCAATAGGTTGATTTTTTTCATCTATTACTTTGCCATTAACAGTGGCAGCAAGTGCAGAGTGAGAGCATAAAACAGAAAAAATTGCAGAGGAAATTAATGTTAGCTTAGTCATGAGTCTTTAAGTTCGTGGTTGTTATGTTGTGATATAATATAACACTACAAAAGCGACGGTTCAATGATGTTATAGTATAACCTTGCTGGTTTTAGAAATTAATTGGTGATTTTATTTTTAAGATGTTGATTATTAAGTGTTTATAAAAAGTAATTAATTTAGTTTATGGGTATGCTTTTTAAAAAGGGCTAATAAGTACTTTTAAACTAAGTGGTTTAAAAGTACTTGAAATTGATTAGAAGGTGAGTTTTAGACTGTTTGGTTTAAATGAAGTTGAAGTTGAAGTTGAAGTTGAAGTTAAAGTTTAATATGTATGTCGCCATTAGGTTTACAGCAACACAACAGTATTTCACCATCGCGTACAAACGCTAGAGGCTCTTCGTTATAATCAACTTTACCCGACACTAAAGTTGCTCTACAAGCGCCGCAATAACCTTCTCGGCATTGAAAAGCTGCGTCTATTTTCATGGATTCTAAGCAATGTAAAATTGAAGGGCAGCCAGCACTAAACTCTAAGCACTGGCTGGTTTCTGCAAGCGTAATGCTTGCAGTAGGTCGATCAGTCATTATAAATCAAAGTCACCAAATTCAGAGGCATCAACTTGTGAGTCTATTTGACCAACAAGGTAGGAGCTAATTTCAGCTTCTTGTGGTGCTACTTGCACGTTATCAGACACCAACCAAGAGTTTATCCATGGGATAGGGTTACTGTTGTTTTTAAACTGTGCAGGAAAACCTATGGCTGTCATTCGAGCATTGGTAATGTATTCAACGTACTGACATAAAATGTGTTTATTTAAGCCAATCATTGAGCCATCTTTGAATAAGTACTCGGCCCATTCTTTTTCTTGCTCTGCAGCATCAACAAACATTTTAATTGCTTCGTCGCGGCACTGCGCAGCAACAATCGCCATTTCTGGATCGTCTTTACCGTCTTGCATAATATTTAAAATATGCTGAGTGCCAGATAAATGTAGTGCTTCGTCGCGGGCAATAAGCTTGATTATTTTAGCGTTACCTTCCATCAATTCACGCTCAGCAAACGCAAACGAACATGCAAAGCTGACATAAAAGCGAATCGCTTCTAAAATATTTACCGACATCATTGCCAGGTAAAGTTTCTTTTTCAGCTCAAATAAATTAACAACAACAGATTTACCGTTAATCTCGTGTTTGCCTTCACCGTATAAATTGTAAAGCGACACTGAGTTAATTAAATCATCGTAGTATTTTGTTACCGCATCGGCACGTTCGCTAATTTTATCATTGCTAACTATGTCATCAAAAATAAGTTCAGGTGCTTGGGTAACATTACGAATAATATGCGTGTACGAGCGGCTGTGAATCGTTTCACTAAACGCCCACGTTTCTATCCATGTTTCTAACTCTGGTAGCGATACAATAGGCAGTAGGGCCACGTTTGGTGAACGCCCTTGTACGCTATCAAGCAATGTTTGATATTTTAAGTTACTTAAAAATATATGCTTTTCATGATCAGGTAATGCTTGAAAGTCTAAGCGGTCTTTGCTTACGTCTACTTCTTCTGGGCGCCAAAAAAACGAAAGCTGCTTTTCAATTAGTTTTTCAAAAATAGGGTATTTTTGTTGATCATAACGAGATACGTTAACGGTTTGGCCAAAAAACATTGGCTCTTCCATTTGGTTATTATGTTTACGACTAAAGGTAGTATAAGACATGTTTATCACTCAAAAAACTATCAGAATAAAGCGGGCTTAGTGCCCGCTTAAAATAAAAACTCAAAAATTAAATTTTACATGCGCCGCCTGCGCAATCATCATCTTCAAGATCCGGTGTATCTTCTTGTGCATCAGATGCACCATCGCGGGTATTGTGATAGTACAAGGTTTTAACACCCAGTTTGTAGGCGCTAAGCAAATCTTTTAATAAGACTTTCATCGGTACACGACCGCCTTCAAACTTACCAGGATCATAATTTGTATTGGCCGAAATAGACTGGTCAATAAATTTTTGCATTATACCCACAAGTTGTAAGTAACCATCGTTTGAAGGAATATCCCACAGTAACTCGTAGTTATCTTTTAAACGTTCATATTCAGGTACAACTTGCTTTAAAATACCGTCTTTACTCGCTTTAACGCTAATATGTCCACGTGGTGGCTCAATACCGTTTGTTGCGTTAGAAATTTGCGACGATGTTTCTGATGGCATTAGCGCACTTACCGTTGAGTTACGCATACCGTGCTCTTTAATGCTGGCACGTAATGCATCCCAATCAAGGTGCAGTGGCTCATCACAAATTTTGTCAAGATCTCGCTTGTACGTATCTGTTGGCATTATACCTTGAGAGTAGGTTGTTTCGTTAAACTTAGGACATGCACCACGTTCTTTAGCAAGCTCGTTTGATGCTTTCATTAAGTAGTATTGAATTGCTTCAAATGTTTTGTGCGTAAGTGCATTTGCGCTGCCATCTGAATAACGCTTACCGTTTTTAGCTAGGTAGTATGCGTAGTTAATTACGCCTATTCCTAGAGTACGACGACCCATAGTGGCATTTTTTGCAGCCGGTACAGGGTAGTCTTGAAAATCAAGTAAGTTATCTAAAGCGCGTACAGCAAGCTCAGCTAATTCTTCAAGTTCATCTAGTGACTCAATAGCCCCTAAGTTAAACGCAGAAAGTGTACATAGCGCAATTTCGCCTTCTTCGTCGTTTACGTTATCCAACGGCTTAGTTGGTAATGCAATTTCTAAACATAAATTAGATTGACGAATAGGTGCCACTTTAGCAATGAACGGGCTGTGCGTATTACAGTGGTCAACGTTTTGTAAGTAAATACGACCGGTACTTGCACGCTCTTGAGCAAACATTGAGAACAGTTCAATGGCTTTAATGCGTTTTTTACGAATTGATTCGTCTTGTTCGTATTTTACGTAAAGCGCGTCAAACTCGTCTTGGTCTTCAAAAAATGCATCGTAAAGGCCTGGCACATCAGAGGGGCTAAACAAGGTAATGTAGTCGTCTTTAATTAAACGCGAGTACATTAGTTTATTAAACTGCACACCGTAATCTAAATGACGCACGCGGTTGTCATCAACCCCGCGGTTATTTTTAAGCACTAACAGGTTTTCTACTTCTAAATGCCAAAGCGGGTAGAACAAGGTTGCTGCGCCGCCACGTACACCACCTTGCGAACAGCTTTTAACCGCTGTTTGAAAGTGCTTATAAAAGGGAATACAACCCGTATGATACGCTTCGCCATTGCGAATATGGCTGCCCAGTGCACGAATACGACCTGCGTTAATACCAATGCCGGCACGTTGCGATACGTATTTAACAATTGCAGACGAGGTAGCGTTAATAGAATCAAGGCTGTCGCCACATTCAATTAATACACACGAGCTAAACTGGCGTGTTGGGGTACGCACACCTGCCATAATTGGCGTAGGTAATGAAATTTTAAACAATGAAATCGCATCGTAAAAACGTTTTATATACGCAATACGTGTGTCGCGAGGATAGTCAGCAAATAAGCTAGCAGCGACTAAAATATATAAAAACTGTGCGCTTTCATAAATCTCACCGGTTACACGGTTTTGAACTAAGTATTTACCTTCAAGCTGTTTAACCGCAGCATAACTAAAGTTAAGGTCGCGGCTGTGATCTAGGTATTCGTCTAATTCGTCAAGCTCTTGCTCTGTATAATCTACCAGTAAATGAGCGTCGTAGCGTTTGTCGCCAACCATTTTTGTTACATGATCAAATAAACGTGGTGGCTCAAATTGGCCATACGCTTTTTTACGTAAATGGAATACAGCTAAACGTGCAGACAAATACTGATAATCAGGAGATTCTTTTGAAATCTGATCGGCTGCAGCTTTAATGATGGTTTCGTGAATATCTTTAGTACGAATACCGTCGTAAAATTGAATGTGTGATTTTAATTCAACTTGCGAAACCGAAACGTTATTTAACCCTTCGGCGGCCCATTCAATAACGCGATGGATCTTGTCAAGATCAAGTGGCTCTTTACGGCCGTCACGTTTGCTTACAGATAACTGTTGGTTCATAGTTTTGCCTGTATTCCTTGGAAATTAAGTATTTTGACCAATGATTAATACTCCAAAATAACAGAGTATCTATTCATTTATTATTGTTTACACCAATTCAGGCGATTTTATTGAATAACATTTAGCCACAATATCTGGTGTTGTTCAAATTAGAGATCACAAGATAGTGTGGTCCGCGTTGTTTTGCAAGGGACAGAATTGCCCCTAATTGTGGATAACGTCGGGATAACACATTTGTGTTAGTAAGCATTAACCTTCGAACATTCGGTTAAGTTGAAATTTACAAAAATCAACTAAGGATCTACTAAATTTACGCTTTTTAAAAATATATTTTGACTGCTTTTTTTATCAGCAGGCTTTGTGTGAAAACTAACACAATCACAATATATAGTGTTTAATAATTAACATAGCACTATATATGGTTAAAACCTTCAATAGGGCTTTGCCAATTAAAATCGGCCTGCCAGCTCAAAACTTCGGTTAAGTTAGGCACGTAACCCCAAAGAGCAGTTGCGGTGTGCATACCCGCCGCTTTACCTGCTTGAATGTCACGCAAAGCATCGCCAATGTACAAGCAGCGATTTGGCGCAACGTCCATTAGCTTGGCACAATGCAGTAAAGGTAAAGGCGAAGGTTTAGCTTCAGCTAAAGTATCGCCACTAATAACCACACAGGCATTTTTTAAAGCAGGGATCGCGGCCACTAAAGGATCGGTTAAAAATCCGGGTTTGTTAGTCATGATCCCCCATTTGATGTTTTTTCGCTCCAGTTCGATAAGTAGTGGCTCAATACCAGCAAAGCACGTGGTGTGTTTGGCTATGTTAGCCGCGTAAGCGTCAATTAATTGCTTAACGAGTTGTGCTTGTGGTTGCTCAACCCATTTATCTTTAAAGCCGACTGCTAACAAGGCTGCTGCGCCATTAGATGCAGCAGCGCGATATATCTCACGACTTACTGTATCTAATTGCTGTGAACGCAGCACGGTATTTAAAGCTGCACCTAAGTCATCAGCGGTATCGAGTAAAGTGCCATCTAAGTCAAATAAAAAAGCATCGTACTCTATAGTAGGTGACGTTGATTGAGAGCTGGCCATTACGCTAACTTCTCAAAATGCAGAATATAATTTACGCTTACGTCGGTATTAAGCGAGTACTGCTTAGATAATGGATTATAAGATAACCCAGCACTGGCGCGCACTTTTAAACCCGCTTGTTCAGCCCAGGCAATTAACTGTGCTGGTTTAATAAACTTTTTGTGATCGTGAGTACCTTCAGGCACCATTTTTAATAGCTTTTCTGCACCAATAATGGCGTACAAATAGGCTTTAGGAGTTTTATTAAGTGTTGAAAAAAACACATCAGCACCGGGTTTTGCAAGCTCTGCAACAGCATGAATAATAGAAGCCGGATCGGGTACATGCTCCAGCATTTCCATACAGGTTACTACATCAAAGCGAGCAGGGTGCTCGGATGCGTATTGCTCAGCAGGTACTTTAATATACTCTACATGTACGCCTGTCTCTAGGCTGTGTAATTTAGCAACAGTTAAAGGCTCTTGCCCCATATCTATGCCGGTTACCTTTGCCCCCATGCGCGCCATGCTTTGGCTTAAAATACCGCCGCCACAACCTACGTCTAGTGTTTCTTTGTCAAATAAACCGCCAGTTTTATTGGCTATAAAGTCTAAACGTAAGGGGTTTATTTCGTGAAGCGGTTTAAATTCCCCGTCTAAATCCCACCACCGCTCTGCGATGGCCTCAAATTTTGCAATTTCTGCGTGATCTACATTTTGATGTTCGGTCATAAAATACTTCCTCGTCAATCTGGGGGCATTATATAGGGCTAAATTGGTAAATCGCAAAGTTTTGCGCCTGTAAATCTAAATAAATTGTGGTAGCATGTTTCTTTAGCAATAATAACAAATTCTCTTGATACCTAATAGTGGGTGTTTAAGAGCTGATACTGAAGGAATGTGATATCAATGACTGATCTCGCCCATGGCATTCTGCCAGTCAATATTGAAGACGAGTTAAAAAACTCCTACTTAGATTACGCAATGAGCGTAATTGTAGGACGTGCATTACCAGACGTGCGTGATGGCTTAAAACCTGTTCACCGCCGCGTTTTGTTTGCAATGAACGAGCTTAGTAATGATTGGAACAAGCCTTACAAAAAATCGGCACGTGTTGTCGGTGACGTAATCGGTAAATACCACCCACACGGCGATAGTGCTGTTTACGACACTATAGTACGTATGGCACAGCCATTCTCACTGCGTTATATGCTAGTAGATGGTCAAGGTAACTTCGGTTCGGTTGATGGTGATTCAGCAGCGGCAATGCGTTATACAGAAGTACGTATGGCAAAAATGTCGCATGAATTATTAGCCGATCTTGAAAAAGAAACGGTTGATTTCGTTCCTAACTACGACGGCACTGAGCAAATCCCTGACGTTTTACCGACCAGAGTTCCTAACTTATTAGTAAACGGTTCATCGGGTATTGCGGTAGGTATGGCAACAAACATTCCACCTCATAACTTAACTGAAGTGGTAAATGGCTGTTTAGCACTCATTCAAAACCCTGAATTATCTATTTTAGAGTTAATGGATTATATCCCGGGCCCAGATTTTCCAACTGCTGCAATTATCAACGGTAAAAAAGGCATAGAGCAAGCCTATTTAACTGGCCGTGGTAAAGTGTACATGCGTGCCCGCGCTGAAATAGAAGTAGATGAAAAAACGCATCGTGAAACTATCATTGTTCACGAAATACCTTATCAAGTTAACAAAGCGCGCCTAATTGAAAAAATTGCCGAGCTGGTTAAAGATAAAAAAATTGAAGGTATTAGTGCGCTGCGTGATGAATCAGATAAAGACGGTATGCGTATCGTTATTGAGATTAAACGTGGTGACGTAGGCGAAGTTATTTTAAATAACTTATATGCGCAAACGCAGTTACAAACTGTGTTTGGTATGAATATGGTTGCGTTAATTAACAACCAGCCTAAGTGCTTTAATTTAAAAGAAATGCTTGAAGAGTTTATTATTCACCGCCGTGAAGTAGTAACTCGTCGTACTGTTTTTGATTTACGCAAAGCGCGTGACCGTGCACATATGCTAGAAGGCTTAGCAATTGCACTTGCAAACATTGACCCAATTATTGAGCTTATTCGTAATTCACCAACACCTGCTGAAGCAAAAGTTGCTTTAACAGCGCGCTCGTGGGAATTAGGTAACGTAAAAGCCATGCTTGATAAAGCAGGCGAAGACAACGTTGCACGCCCAGATTGGTTGGCTGCTGAGTTAGGTATTCGCGATGGTCAATACTTTATTTCTGAGCAACAAGCCCAAGCAATCCTAGATTTACGCTTACATAAGCTAACGGGTTTAGAACACGAAAAGATTCTAACTGAATACCAATCGTTATTAGATTTAATTGCTGAGCTATTATATATTTTGGCAACACCAGAGCGTTTAATGGAAGTTATTCGCGATGAGTTAGTTGAAATTAAAGCGCAATATGGTGATGAGCGTCGTACTGAAATTAACGCCGCAGCACACGATATTAGCCTTGAAGATTTAATTACCGAAGAAAACGTAGTAGTAACGCTTTCTCACGAAGGTTATGTTAAGTATCAGGCTCTGTCTGATTACGAAGCACAGCGTCGTGGTGGTAAGGGTAAATCGGCAACTAAGATGAAAGATGAAGATTTCATTGAACGTTTATTAGTTGCTAATACGCACGATACTATATTGTGTTTCTCAACGGCTGGTCGTTTATATTGGCTTAAAGTGTATCAGTTACCACTTGCAAGTCGTGCAGCGCGCGGCAAACCAATTGTTAACTTATTACCACTTGAGGCAGATGAGCGTATTACCGCTATATTGCCAGTACGCGAGTACGCAGAAGATAAATACATCTTTATGGCAACCGCATTTGGTACAGTGAAGAAAACACCACTAACGGCATACAGTCGTCAACGTGCAAGCGGTATTATTGCGGTTAACCTAAATGAAGGCGATAGCCTAATTGGTGTTGATGTTACCGATGGCAGCAACGAAATTATGTTGTTTACCGATGCAGGTAAAGTAGTACGCTTTAAAGAAGCTGAAGAAACAACGGTTGTTGATGAAAACGGTAATCCAGTATTAGATGAAGAAGGTAATCCTGATATTCGCTTCAAAGGTGTTCGTCCTATGGGCCGTACAGCTACAGGTGTTCGTGGTATTAAAATGCCTGAAGGACAACGCGTAGTATCGTTAATTGTGCCTAAAACAGATGGTGCTATTTTAACCGTGACTGAAAACGGCTACGGTAAACGTACTTTACTTGAAGACTACCCAGCGAAGAGTCGTGCGACTCAAGGTGTGGTGTCTATTAAAGTAAGTGAGCGTAACGGTGCGGTTGTAGGTGCTGTACAAGTTGACGATAACGATGAAATAATGATTATTTCAAATCGTGGTACCTTAGTACGAACTCGCGTTAATGAAGTTTCTACGGTTGGACGTAACACGCAAGGTGTTATTTTGATCAGAACTATTGACGAAGAGCAAGTAGTTGGTTTACAACGTATAGAAGAGATTGAAGTTACCGAAAGTGACTTAATCGATATCGAAGACGTCGAAACAGTTGATACGGTTATTGATGAAGTAGCGGATGATAATCCTCCTTCAGAATAATTGAGATTAAAAAAGCGGCCTTGGCCGCTTTTTTTAATCGTGTTGAATAAAACTAATATTAATAATACTGCGCAATAAAATAATTATTACAATAGCAAAAAGACTCAATTGCAAGACGTTAATTTATATATATAGTTGTTCTCAGTAATTGTTTTATATTGCTCTGTTGGCTGCATTAATGCAGCCTTATAGGTAATGAAAGCTTAAATTCTATAAGCGAGAATATAGCCTGCTTAATGATCATAGCTTTAATTTAATGTGTATAACCTGATTAAATAGTAATCGGGTGTTTAGTTTTTTAATTACTGGAATGAGGAAAAGGTAATGAGTAAGTATAACTTTTGTGCGGGGCCGGCCATGTTACCGCCAGCAGTAATGAAAAAAGCACAACAAGAATTTATAGATTGGCAAGGTTTGGGTGTATCGGTGATGGAAATGAGTCACCGTAGTAAAGAGTTTTTAGCGCTCACAAAAAAATGTGAAGCGAGCCTGCGTCGTTTAATGAATATTAGCGATGAATTTGAAGTGCTGTTTATGCATGGTGGCGGTCGCGGTCAATTTAGTGCTGTGCCATTAAATTTACATCAGGAAAATAAATCAGCGGTTTACTGCGAAAACGGCGTTTGGTCAAAAAGTGCAACGGATGAAGCAAATAAGTTTACCCAAACTACTGCTATTGATGTACGTAACGATACCGATGGTCAGTTCTCGATTAAAGCAGTGGCTGACTGGCAATTACCAGCAGATGCGTCGTACATTCACTATTGCCCTAACGAAACCGTTGATGGCTTAGAGATTTTTGATGTACCGAGTCATCCAACAGCGCCAATTATCGCAGATATGTCGTCAACTATTTTATCGCGTGAAATTGACGTTAATCAATTTGATTTAATTTACGCCGGCGCACAAAAAAATATAGGCCCTTCTGGCATTGCAATCGTTATTGTACGTAAAACATTACTAGCACGTGAAGGACTTCCTAAGCCAGGTATTTTAGATTATGCACTAGAGGCCAAGCAGGGCAGTATGTTTAATACGCCACCAACATTTGCATGGTATTTAGCGGCTGAAGTATTCCAATGGCTTGAGCAAAATGGCGGTGTAAAAGCCATGGAAGCACAAAATATTGCAAAAGCTGAACTACTTTATAATTTTATTGATAATTCTGATTTTTATTCTAATAAAGTAGTTAAGCATAGCCGCTCGCGTATGAACGTCCCTTTTTGGTTAAATGACGAAAGTTTAAACAGTAAATTTGTTGCTCAATCAAACGAAGCGGGCTTGCTAGCACTCGAAGGCCATAGAATTGTAGGTGGAATGCGTGCCAGTATTTACAACGCAATGCCACTTGAGGGAGTGCAAGCGCTTGTTGACTTTATGGCTGCCTTTGCAAAGGAAAATAGCTAATGGAACAATTACGCTTAGAACCTATTTCGCGTGTTAATGGCAGCGTCACTCTGCCAGGTTCAAAAAGCTTATCAAACCGTATATTGTTATTGGCGGCATTAGCGAATGGCACTACTGTTGTTGAAAACTTACTTGATAGCGACGATATACGCCATATGTTAGGCGCATTACAATTATTAGGTGTTAACGTTAGTTTAAACCCAGAGCGAACAGTTGCTACTGTACAAGGTGTTGGTGGGGTATTTAAAACCCCAAGAGAGCCTTTGTTTTTAGGTAATGCAGGTACGGCTTACCGCCCTTTAACGGCTGTACTTGCCGCAGTTGCTGGTGAATATGAACTGATTGGTGAGCCACGCATGGAAGAGCGCCCAATAGGGCATTTGGTCGATGCGCTGCAAGCACTTGGCGGTGATATTACTTACTGCAAAAATAAAGATTACCCACCGCTTAAAATTATAGGTGGGCAAATTAACGGTGGTGAAGTTGCCATTGACGGCAGTATATCAAGCCAGTTTTTAACAGCATTACTAATGGCTGCACCACTGTTTAACGGCGATACCAAAATAACGATTAAAGGCACTTTAGTATCTAAACCCTACATTGATATAACCCTTGATGTAATGGCACGCTTTGGAGTAGAAGTTGAACATAGTAATTATGCAACTTTTACCGTTAAAGGTGGTCAACAGTACCAGTCACTTGATCGCATTATGGTTGAAGGCGATGCGTCTTCTGCATCTTACTTTGTAGCCGCAGCTGCAATTGCCGGTGGCGAAATTGAAATTAAAGGTGTTGGTGCTAAATCGGTGCAAGGCGATATTGGCTTTGCTAAAGTAATGGAACAAGTGGGTGCTAAAATAGATTGGTATGATGAGCGTTTAGTTGTTCGTAAAGGCGAGCTTAATGGCGTAGATATTGACGCCAATGCCATACCGGATGCAGCAATGACATTAGCCACTGTGGCACTTTTCGCTAAAGGCCCAACGGCTATTCGTAATATTTATAATTGGCGCGTAAAAGAAACCGATAGACTACACGCTATGGCAACTGAGCTCAGAAAAGTGGGCGCAGAGGTTGTAGAAGGGCACGATTTTATAGAAATCACCCCGCCTAAACACTTTAACGATGTGGCAATTGATACTTACGATGACCATCGCATTGCCATGTGTTTTGCTATGGTTGCCGTTGGTGGAAAGCCAATCACGATTAATGATCCTAAGTGTACTTATAAAACATTTCCGACATTTTTCAATGTATTAGCATCAGTTAGTGAGTAGGCTTTTGATGTTAATTGATAAAAAGTTACACACTAATAGCGATCTATTTAAATAACTGACGTATAATATTGCGGTTTACTTAGGTGTGCATTGTAGGAGGTTTAAATGCAGGCGTTATTAATGCCCGTGATCACCGTAGATGGCCCAAGTGGTTCAGGTAAAGGAACTGTTTGTCGCTTGTTAGCCGAAAAGTTGGGATGGGATGTACTTGATAGTGGCGCAATTTACCGCGTTTTATCACTAGCAGCACTTCACCATCAAATCGCATTAGATAACGAAGATGCATTAGTTCCCTTAGCTGCTAACTTAGATGTGCAGTTTTTGGTAGATAGTCAAACTAGTGCAGGAAAGATTGTTTTAGAAGGTGAGGATGTAAGCACCACAATCCGTAACGAAGAAGTAGGCGCTGCAGCATCAAAAGTAGCAGCACTACCTCGCGTACGTGAAGCGTTATTACGTCGCCAACGCGCATTTAGAACTGAACGAGGTCTAATTGCTGATGGTCGCGATATGGGCACTGTGGTTTTTAAAGATGCACCGCTAAAAATATTTTTAACCGCCAGTGCACAAGAACGCGCCAAACGACGTTTTGTTGAGTTGAATGCTCGCGGTCTTAATGTTACACTGAGTGGTCTATTAAAAGACATTCAAGAGCGTGATGATCGCGATATGAATCGTGCCGTTGCGCCACTTGTGCCTGCAGAGGATGCTATTGAGCTTGATACTAGCGAGCTTAATGCACAGCAAGTATATGATAAGGTATTAACTTTATTGGATGCGGCTATCTCTGAAGGTCGGCTTCCTAAACGAAGCTAAACACATTTTATGCACCAGCAGGATGCCAGTGCTATTTTAACAACCCCATGCAGCATGGTTGCTTATTGGTATAATATATAGAGACGTATATTCGTATGTCAGAAAATTTTGCGCAGTTATTTGAAGAAAGCTTAAAGGGTTTTGAAGCAGAGCAAGGCTCTATCGTTAAAGGTACAGTAATCTCAATCGAGAACAACATTGTACTTGTAGATGCTGGTCTTAAATCAGAAAGTGCTATCCCTGCTGAGCAGTTCAAAAATGCTGCTGGTGAACTTGAAGTTGCTGTTGGCGACGAAGTAGATGTTGCACTAGATGCAATTGAAGACGGTTTCGGTGAAACTATCCTTTCTCGTGAGAAAGCGAAGCGTCACGAAGCGTGGATCCGTCTTGAGAAAGCATGTGAAGAGCAAGAAACTGTTACTGGTGTTATCAACGGTAAAGTTAAAGGCGGTTTCACAGTTGAAGTTGATTCAATCCGTGCTTTCCTACCTGGTTCACTTGTTGATGTTCGTCCAGTACGTGACACAACTCACCTTGAAGGCAAAGAGCTTGAATTTAAAGTAATCAAGCTTGATCAAAAACGTAACAACGTTGTTGTTTCACGTCGTGCAGTTATCGAATCTGAAAACTCACAAGAACGTGAAGAGCTTCTTGCTAACCTTGTTGAAGGCCAAGAAGTTAAAGGTATCGTTAAGAACCTTACTGACTACGGTGCATTCGTTGACCTTGGTGGTGTTGATGGTCTACTACACATTACTGATATGGCGTGGAAGCGTGTTAAGCACCCTTCAGAAATCGTTAATGTTGGCGACGAAATCGCAGTTAAAGTTCTTAAATTCGACAAAGATAAAACTCGTGTATCTCTAGGCCTTAAACAGCTTGGCGAAGATCCATGGGCAGCTATCGCTGGTCGTTACCCAGAAGGTTCTAAACTTTCTGGTCGTGTTACTAACCTTACAGATTACGGCTGTTTCGTGGAAATCGAAGAAGGCGTTGAAGGTTTAGTTCACGTTTCTGAAATGGATTGGACTAACAAGAACATCCATCCTTCAAAAGTTGTTAGCCTTGGCGACAGCGTTGAAGTTATGGTTCTTGAAATCGACGAAGAACGTCGTCGTATTTCTCTTGGTCTTAAGCAATGTATTGCTAATCCTTGGCAGGAATTTGCTCGTCTACAAAACAAAGGCGATCAAGTTACTGGTAAGATCAAATCAATCACTGACTTCGGTATCTTTATCGGTCTTGACGGTGGTATTGATGGTCTTGTACACCTTTCAGACATTTCTTGGAATACACCTGGCGAAGACGCTGTACGTGAATTCAAGAAAGGCGACGAAATCACTGCTATCGTATTGCAAGTTGACCCAGAGCGCGAACGTATCTCTCTAGGTGTTAAGCAAATCGAAGCTGACCCATTCAATAACTACCTTGATGCAAACAAAAAAGGTGCTATTGTTAAAGGTAAAGTGACTGAAGTTGATGCTAAAGGCGCAACTATTGAACTTATCGAAGGCGTTGAAGGTTACATCCGTGTAGCTGATATCGCTCAAGAGCGCGTTGAAGATGCAACTACTGTTGTTTCTGTAGGCGACGAAATTGAAGTTAAATATGTTGGTGTTGATCGCAAGAACCGCACTTTAAGCTTATCTGTTAAAGCTCTTTTCGAAGCTGAAGAGAAAGAAGTAATAGAAAAGCTTAAGAAAGACGAGCCAGTGTTTGAAAACGCAATGGCTGCTGCTTTCGCAAATGCACAAAAAGACTAATTAATCAGTCTTCAATTGGAAGGGCAGTTTATGCCCTTCCATTATTTCTTTTAAGGAAATGCTATGACTAAGTCAGAACTGATAGAAACACTTGCACAGCAACACGCACACGTTCCAGTGAAAGATGTTGAGAATGCAGTAAAAGAAATTCTTGAACAAATGGCCGGCTCATTATCTTCTTCAGATCGTATTGAGATCAGAGGTTTTGGTAGTTTTTCTTTGCATTACCGTGCTCCACGTACTGGTCGTAACCCTAAGACTGGTGAAACAGTAGAGCTAGATGGTAAACATGTACCACATTTTAAACCAGGTAAAGAATTACGTGATCGTGTAAACGAGAGCATTGCCTAGTTAACTTATTGGAGTAGGGTACTTGTTTAAGGTATTAAAAATTATTCTGGTTGCACTTTGCTTGATCAGTGCATTTGTATTGGGTTCTCAAAATCCACAATTAGTACAAATAAACTATATTATAGCCAGCAATACATTGCCTTTAGCCGTTATAATAAGTATTTGCTTTTTATTAGGTGTTGTAATTGGTTGTTTTGTAAGCTTTAAATTGTTTTCACAACTTAAGTGGCAAAATTATCGTTTAAAAAAACAGTTAGCACCTGAACAAAATAAAAAAAAGCCTGCTGCTGATAAAGACTCATAATTATGATTGAGCTGTTATTTTTACTACTTCCTGTGGCTGCCGGTTACGGCTGGATAATGGGAAAAAACAGTGCTAAAAATCAAGCTCATCAATTTAATCGGCAGATCACCTCTGAATATAGTAAAGGCTTAAAGTTTTTACTCGACAGGGAAGAAGATCAAGGCCTTGAACATTTAATTAATTTACTAGAAGTTGCAGCTGACTCGGTTGAACATTATTCAACGCTTGCAACTATGTTTCGCCGCAGAGGTGAGCTAGACCGCGCGATAAAAATTCACGAACTCCTTTTAAAACACCCAAGCTTAAATGAGCAACAAGCTGCTGCCAGTCGTTTAGAATTAGCAGAAGATTATGTTATGGCTGGGCTATTAGATAGTGCCGAAGAGCATTTAGTTTGGCTTGTTAAAATGGACCACAGTGAAGCATTAGATCCTATTATCACTCTATATTCGCAAACCCGAGAGTGGCAAAAAGGGATTAATATGTTTGAAGCGCATAGTGAATTATTTTCAAAAGAACAACACTTTAAAGCCATAGCTAACTTTTACTGTGAGCTGGCGTTAAGTGATAATAACCCCTCATTAATGCGCAAAGCCATTAGTTTGAATCATAAAGCGATACGTCCTTTATATGAACTTGGTTTGTCTGCATATACTAAAGAAGACTACGTAAAAGCAATTTACTATTGGCGCGAATTAATTTGCCAATTTACATTTTTTGCTCCCTTATTTGTCGACAAATTAGCACATTGCTATAAGCATCTAAATTTAACTCATCAATTTCATCAGCTGATCAGTGAGTTACTCGACAAAGGTGGCGTGCTAATAAAAATACAACATTGCCAAGCTTTATTAGAGCAAGGTAATACAGAGCAAGCTTTTGAATTTTTAACTGATAGCTTAAAGCGCCAACCAACCATACGCGGGTTTAGTTTTTTATTACAACTAATGGGCGCTCAAGATAAAAACACTAAAGATGTGCTCGACCAAATAGATAAACTGGTCACCTCTTATATTGCCACCAAACCAGACTTTCAATGTCAGCATTGTGGCTTTACTAGTTATACAATTTATTGGAATTGTCCTTCTTGCAAGCATTGGGAAACTACTGTACCAAGCAAGGGCCTAGACGGATTTTAATCTTTTAGTTTTCAAATAACACTTTCGCTATAAAGTAGGATAGTTATGCCTTTCGAAAAATCAAAAAAAATTCTTATTGCACTCGATTACGATGATCAGCAAGCCGCTTTAGACTTTGTAAAACAGCTATCACCCGATTCATGTCGCCTTAAAGTAGGTAAAGAAATGTTTACTTACTTTGGCCCTGCATTTGTAAAAGAGTTAATTGATTTAGGTTTTGATGTGTTTTTAGATTTAAAATTTCATGATATTCCTAATACAGTGGCAAAAGCAGTGACTGCGGCGGCAAAAATGGGTGTATGGATGGTTAATGTACATGCAAGTGGTGGCTTTGAGATGATGAGCAAAGCTAAACAAGCACTAGCTCCATTTGGCGATAAAGCCCCATTATTAATTGCTGTTACCGTGCTAACGAGTATGGATGAGACAGAGTTAAAGCGTTTAGGCGTAGAAAAAACACCACAAGAGCAAGTTATTTATTTAGCGAAGCTGGCAAAAGAAGCGGGGCTTGATGGTGTTGTTTGCTCTGCTCAAGAAGCACAACAATTAAAAGCAGAGTTAGGCGCAGGCTTTAAGCTAGTAACGCCTGGTATTCGCCCAGTAGGAAGTGATGCCGGCGATCAAAAACGCATTATGACTCCTAAACAAGCTATAGATGCAGGTAGCGATTACTTGGTGATCGGACGTCCAATTACTCAAGCAGACAATCCTGTTGCTGTTTTAGAAGATGTTAATAAATCCATAGAATGATTTAACAAAAATTCAGACTTTATTGCCAGAACCCTTGCGAGATGTTTGTTTTATGTTACATTAATAAAATCAAAATGCAGTAAGGGTTTTATTTTGAGACTAATGTTAGGTTCTATAGTGATTATTGTTGCTGGATTTTCAGTAAACAAATATGTTTTTTCTAGTAAAGTGTATGATGGAGTAACCACAGTTACGGATATTGTTGCTGTATATCCCGTAAATATATTCGATTTTAAACAAACAATGCAAAATTACGCATATCACCTTTGTTATAAAAATGAGGATAGATTAAGTCAGCAGCATGTATCTACAAATGAATGTGTAGATAGCCATGATAGCCTTAAACGAGAGTGTGAAGATAAAGTGTTTCGTTTAGCGCCATTAAATTTACAAAATAAAGAAGACGTACTCAATTACTCTAAGCAATATACACAATGTACTTTGCCGTATAAATATATTATTGGGTAGTGAAAGGTTAGTTATAAGCGCAAAGTGCAGCACTTAGGCTACACTCAACGCATAATAATAAATATTATTTTAAGCGAATGGATTTCGCTTCAATTTCTATCAATCCTAGTTTAAATAATCCACCAATTGCCTTTTTATAATTAGCTTTACTGGTCGAAAATATTTTCTTAATTGTTTCAGGATCTGACTTATCGCCTAAAGCAATAACGCCACCTTCCTCTTTTAGCTTCTCCATTATAACATCGCCAAGGTTACTAACTTTAGCCATACCTGGTTTCTCTAAAACAACGTCAATTTTGCCATCTTCACGTACTTTTTGAATAAAGCCTTTTAATTTTTGCCCTACAAATAAGCTTTTAAATACCATATTGTAAAAAATAACACCAAAGTGAGATTCTTCAATAAGGACTTTGTAACCAATGTCTGTTTTGCCGGCTATGATCAAATCGACTTCTTGTAAATGAGTATATTGCGGCTCATCTTTAGATAAAAAACGATTAAAGTTGTTTGATGCACAAATACGCTTACTGGCATTATCTAGGTACAAACGCACTAAATACGAATGGCCTTCTTGCATACGCGGTTTTTGCTCATTAAACGGCGCTAGTACATCTTTTTCTAAGCCCCAATCTAAAAAGGCACCAATACTATTAATTTCTTTAACACGCAGTAGGGCATATTCACCTACTTGTGCATGAGGCTTTTTAATTGTTGCTGTAGGTAAATTAGCATTATCTAAAAATATAAATACGCTAATGCTATCACCAGCTTCAAGCTCATGTTTTATTTCTTGTTTTGGTAAAAATACTTCGCCTAAATCGTGGCCGTCTAGGTAAGCACCTTCGTTACTAACTTCTTTTACAAATAAGGTTTGTGTGGTTCCAAGGTAACTCATAATTATTCCTGTTCAGGCTTTTTTCTGCGGCGCATAGGAGTATCGCCATCAATATTAATAGGGGCTTTAATGGGAGCTGATGGTTTTTTAGGCTTAGCTTTGCGTTTAAACACTGGCTTTTTAGCTGCTACTGTTTTTTCTGTGGCTAAAACTGTAACTGGTTTCTTTTCTTTAATCCCTTTAAATTTAGCTTTTAAGCCATCAACGCTATCAAACTTTAATTCATCATTTAAGAATGCTTTAATTGCTAAATAACTTGGCCAATCTTTAGGGCCTACTAACGACAGTGCGCTGCCTTTAAAACCAGCACGACCTGTTCGCCCAATACGGTGAACATATTCTTCAGCGTGTTTAGGTAAATCAAAATTTATAACATGGGTAACACTGAGTAAATCTAAGCCACGTGACGCAACATCTGTGGTTATTAATATTTTGAAGTTTTCACGGCTAAACGCATCCATAATATCGAGGCGCTTATTTTGTGCTAAATCACCCGCTAACGGCTGTGCTTTAAAACCTTTAGCGCAAAGCGCTTCGCTCAAACGGCTGGTATCTGCACGGGTAGCTGTAAATATAATACATTGGCCAACATCGTCTTGATTCAAAAAGTGCTCAAGCAAGGCTTCTTTATGATCAAGATGATCAGCAAGGTACAAGCTTTGTTTAATATCTGAATGTTGCTCGTTTGCAGCGCTGAGCATTATTTGCTTAGGCTTTTTTAATAAGTTGCGCGACAGTGCATCTACTTGTGCATGATCCAGCGTAGCCGAAAACAATAATGTTTGGCGCAGGCGATGGTCGGCCAAGTCATTTATCATTTTAAGCTGTTCGGTAAAGCCTAAATCTAGGATGCGGTCTGCTTCATCAAAAATAAGCAGCTCAAGGCCGCTCAATTGTAACGTACGCTTTGTAAGGTGATCGGCTAGACGACCTGGTGTTGCAACTACAAACTGCGGATCGTTTCTCAGCGCTTTAATTTGGTCATTAAAATTTTCGCCGCCGAGTATTTTTACGGCTTTAATGTTTGTACCTGCGATTAATAAACGCAATTGTGTAAATACTTGCGTAGCAAGCTCACGTGTTGGAGCAACAATAAGTACCCGAGGATCGCGTTTACTGAGTGCTTTTTGTTTCATTACTCGTTGAACAGCGGGTAATAAAAACGCCAAGGTTTTGCCTGACCCTGTTTTAGACTGGGCGAAAATGTCATGCCCTGCAAGTGCTGTAGGCACTGCATGTGCTTGAATGTCGGTAGGCTGGGTGATCCCTTGATGTGCTAGTTGTGTTTCAAGGCGATTATCAATCCCAAGATCAGTAAAGTGCAAGGTGTGTTTCTCCAAAATGAGCAAGTTATATCTTTAATTCTATCGGCGCATTATAGCCCACAGAGGCGTATGGCTAACAGTAAAATGCAAATTATAAGGCTAATTTTTGCATTTAATCACAAAATGCGTAAAATACGCGCCCAAGATGCGCCGGATTTACGATTCGGTATATATTAAAAAGCAAAATAGGAATAAATATGACGGCTGTTCATAAAGATAATTTAACCAGCGAGCACTTTATAGTGTGTGCACTGTATAAATTTGTAGCATTACCTGAGTTTGAAGCGCTTAGAAAACCATTACTAGATGTAATGGAGGCAAATGAAGTTCGCGGTACTTTACTAATCGCCTCTGAGGGTATTAATGGTACGGTTTCAGCTAAACGTGCTGGCATAGATAATCTTCTCAAATGGCTTGAACAACAGCCAAGCCTTGATAACATTGTTACTAAAGAATCTTACGATGACGAATGCCCATTTTACCGTACTAAAGTAAAACTAAAAAAAGAAATTGTGACTATGGGGGTTGAGGGCATCGATCCGCTAAAAGTAGTGGGTAGTTATGTTAAGCCAAATGAATGGAATGCATTAATTTCAGACCCAGATGTGATACTTATAGATACCCGCAACGATTACGAAATTGAAATAGGTACTTTTCAAAACGCGGTTGATCCTAACACCAAAACATTCCGTGAATTTCCGCAGTGGGCTAAAGAAAACCTTGATCCAAGCAAGCATAAAAAAGTAGCTATGTTTTGTACTGGCGGTATCCGCTGTGAAAAATCAACAGCGTATATGAAAGAGCAGGGCTTTGATGAAGTGTATCACCTTGAAGGCGGCATTTTAAAATACCTTGAAGAAGTACCAAAAGATGAAACCATGTGGGAAGGCGAATGTTTTGTATTTGATAATCGCGTAGCGGTTAATCATGACTTGCAAAAAGGCTCGTATGACCAATGTCATGCGTGTCGTATGCCGATCACCGAAGACGAAAAGTTAAAAGCTGAATATATGGAAGGCGTGTCGTGTCATCATTGTATTGATAATGTAAGTGATGAGCAGAGAGAACGTTTTGCTGAGCGTCAAAAGCAAATAGAGCTTGCACAAGCGCGTGGCGAAGGCCATATTGGTAATGAGGCTCAGGCTATTTTACAGCAACGTAAAGAGGCTAAAAACGCTAAAAAACAAGCCCAGCGTAGTAAATAATATTTTATTAAATTAATTTAAAAAGAGTCTTTATTGACTCTTTTTTTGTATCCACTGTATGTTTTAACCTAAGATTGATAATGTTAGCCTTTAGGTAATACCAATTACACTAACTTAGTATAAAACACATCATAATATCGCTATGTAGGAAGCAACTATGCAAGCCGAACAAATAGAAATAGCGCAGTTTTTAGCACAACATCCTCCTTTTAACGATTTACCCACTAAAGCACTGAATGAGCTGGCGCAACAAGTTGAAGTTGCATACTTTAGAGCGCAAACAGAAATTTTACAGTTAGGCCAAGATATTGCCGACTTGTACGTTATAAGAAGCGGCTCGGTAGAAATGTATCGTCGTAATGGCGAGCTTTATAATCGTTTAGCTGTGGGTGGAATATTTGGCCAAATGGGCCTATTGATGAACCGCAAAGTGCGCTTTCCGGCCACTGCACTTGAAGACACGTTGGTTTATTGTATTAATGTTGAATTGTTTAATCGTTATTGCGATGAGTTTGATGCATTTGCTGATTACTTTGAAACCGACGGCAATGTACGTTTGCACCAAGCTATTGTTGAGCAAGCCGATAGTAACGATTTAACGACAGCAAAAGTAAAGTCGCTTATTCATCGCGATGTAGTGACAGTATTAACCACTTCTACGGTGCAAGATGTTGCCAAATTAATGAGTGAAGAAGCGGTTTCATCAGTACTGGTTACAGATATAAATAAGCCCGTTAACGACGATCCGGAAGAAGATGATGGCCAAGTAGTTGGCATAATTACCGACCGAGATTTACGTAATAAAGTGGTTGCCCCAGGGCTGTCGTTTGACACTCAAGCACAGCATATTATGTCTACTAACTTAGTGATTTTAGATGCTAATGCCTACGTTTTCGAAGCTGTATTAGCTATGTTAAGAGACAGCCTACATCATTTGCCGGTAGTGCAAAAACGCAGGCCGATTGGGGTAATATCACTGTCTGATATTTTACGTTACGAGTCGCAAAGTAGCTTGTTATTAGTGCGTGGTATTTTGGCCCAGCAATCAGTGGAAGACTTAACCCATTATGCCCGCCAGTTACCTAATGTATTTGTGCGTATGGTTAACGAAGATGCAAACTCTCACATGGTTGGTACAGCCATGGCAGTGATTGGCCGTACTTTTAAGCAAAGGCTATTAATATTAGCTGAAGAAAAGTATGGACCAGCTCCCGTGCCTTATTGTTTTATTGCTTTAGGCTCCATGGCACGCGATGAGCAACTTATAGTAACGGATCAAGATAATGCGCTTATTTTAGATGACAGTTACAACGATGAGTTGCATAACGAATACTTTCAAAATATTGCAGACTTTGTTTGCGATGGTTTAGCACAATGCGGCTACACCTATTGTGATGGCGAAATTATGGCGTCATTCAAAAAGTGGCGTAAAACTCGCTCTCAGTGGTTTGAGCAATTTGCAGATTGGATAGCGAAACCAAAGCCACAAACGTTATTACACAGCTCTATATTTTTTGATTTGGACGGCGTTTGGGGTAAAACAAAATGGGCCGATGAGCTCAAAGTCTTTGTTGCTAAACAAAGCAAAGCAAATAGGGTGTTTTTGGCAAATATGGCTGCTAATGCGCGTAATCGAACGCCGCCTCTAGGGTTCTTTAAGGGATTTGTTTTAGAGCATAACGGCCAGCATAAGCACTCAATGAACTTAAAACGCCGTGGTACCGCACCACTTTCTGATGTAATACGGGTGCATGCATTAGCGATTGGTTCACGAAAACAAAACTCGTTTGACCGCCTTGAGGATATAATTGCTGCAAAAAGCTTACCCGAGGGTAAAGCACAAGATTTACGTGATGCACTGGAATATATAGCTATGATGCGAATTCGTCATCAAGCATTACAAATAGAACAAGGTGAAGAACCCGACAATAATTTAGATCCGCATCAACTTTCACCGTTTGAGCAGCGTAATTTAAAAGAGGCTTTTGCGATTCTTGAAAAAGCGCAAAATTATCTAAAATTTAGCTTTATTTCTAATACGAGTGTGAAGTGATTTTTCTATGAGCAAGCAAAAGCAAGCAATAGTTGACTGGCCGCTTAGGTATCAGCAATTAGCAAATGGCAGTGAAAATGCATTGTTACAGCAGTTTTATGCATCGGCTTTTAATCAGCCAGGTGCCGCAATAGCTGATGTGCCATTTGTAGCGATGGACTTTGAAACCACCGGCTTAGATAGCGAAGCAGATGACATAGTGAGTGTGGGTTTAGTGCCTTTTAACTTACAGCGAATATACTGCAAGCACAGCCGCCATTGGGTAGTACAACCGCGCAGAAACTTACATGAAGAATCTATAATCATTCATGGTATTACGCACTCAGAGGTTGATGATGCACCAGACTTTAATCGTATTATTGAGCCATTGCTTGCCGCGCTAAGCGGTAAAGTAGTGGTGGTACATTATGCAGCAATAGAGCGGCCATTTTTAAATAATGCGTTGTTACTTAGGCTGCACGAAGGCATAGAGTTTGCGTTAGTTGATACTATGGATATTGAAAAAAGAGCATTAACAGCACGCCAGGGCTTAATAGGGCGGCTATTTAACTCTAAAATAGGCTCGTTACGATTAAACGATTGTCGTAAGCGCTACTCACTCCCTGCGTATAATAATCATAATGCCTTAACAGATGCATTGGCCACAGCTGAGTTGTTACAAGCGCAGCTGAGTCATCATTATCGCTTAGATACGCCGATAGATGATTTGTGGATATAAACTTTATTTTATAGCTATAAAAAACGCCGCATAATTTGCGGCGTTTTTATTAGTACTTTTTATAGTTACCAGTAAGGGTAAAAAGTACGGTTACTTTTTAGTACGAGGTTCAGTACGTAAGCCCAACACTAAGCTTAAACACATAAACAACAATACAATAGTAAAAGGTAATCCGGCAGATATAGCGCCAGCTTGCAGCGCTTGTATAGCTTCAGTACCACCTATCCAAAGTAGTGCGGCAGCTACCGCACCTTGGGTCACAGCCCAAAAGATACGTTGTGGTACAGGTGCATCAATTTTGCCACCAGCGGTGATCGAATCAATTACCAATGAACCAGAATCCGATGACGTAATAAAAAACACCAATACTAAAATAATCGCTACAAACGATAAAATGTTAGACAAAGGTAATGCATCAAACATTTGGAACATAGCAAGTGGTACTTCAGTAAGGCCGTTAGTACCTAGCTCACCTACATTATTAACCACCTGATCAATAGCAATACCGCCGTATATAGACATCCACAAAATAGTAACAGCAGTAGGCACTAGTAATACCGCAATTAAAAATTCACGTATAGTACGACCACGAGAAACACGCGCAATAAACATACCTACAAACGGTGACCAGGAAATCCACCACGCCCAGTACGATACAGTCCAGCCGTGCATCCAGGTTTCATCTTCACGACCATGAGGATTACTTAAAGGAATAATATTTTCTACATAGCCCATTATGGTAGTAGGAACATTACCTATAGCAACAGCAAAGCCAACTAAAAATACAAACACAAGTAAAACCAAGGCAATTAACATATTGGCATTACTAAGTACTTTTACTCCGCCATCAATCCCTCTAACTACCGAAATAATAGCTAAAAGTGAAACCCCAATAATAACTAAAATTTGTGAACCAACACCGCCAGAGGTACCAAATACATGATCTATACCTGCAGAGGCTTGTTGTGCTCCTAACCCTAGTGAAGTTGCAAGACCAAAGAGTGTTGCAAGCACAGCTAAAATGTCGATAAGGTGGCCAGGCCATCCCCACGCTCTATCACCTAAAATAGGATAAAAAATAGAACGAATAGATAGTGGTAAGCCTTTGTTATAAGTAAAGAATGCAAGTGAAAGTGCGACAACTGCATAAATAGCCCACGGATGCAGACCCCAATGGAACATAGTTGCGCCCATTGCTAGTTTTGCAGCCTCTGGTGTATTAGGAGCTACATTTAAAGGTGTTTCAAACCAGCCAGTATAATAAGCAAGCGGTTCTGCTACACCCCAAAACATTAGGCCAATACCCATACCTGCAGCAAATAACATAGCTAACCATGATAGGCGAGAGTGAGTAGGTACTGCATCATCTCCCCCTAAACGTATTTTACCGTAAGGCGATACAATTAGTGCTAAACAAAAAATAACGAAAAAGTTAGCAGCCCACATAAATAAGGCGTCAAAGTTATTAATAATATCTGTTTTTATACTATCAAGTGCAGACTTAGCTGTTTGTGGATCGGTAACTAAAATAGCGATCAAAAAGATGACAATCAGACCAGCACTTATGCCGAAAACAGAGTTATGTATATCTAACCCCCATTTTTGTACGTTGTCTTGACCTACGGTATAGTCCGTACTATCAATACTATATTTGTCATGCTCTTCGCTCATGCAATACCTCATTTGTTGTTCTAACCCTGGATGTTACCCAGTGTCGTAATTAATTATATTAGTCTTGTAATTATATTAGTTTAAACACAAATAATTAGAAGACTAACTAATCTGATTTTTGATCATTAACTTTACTAGTGTATGAGTTAAATACTAAATGTAAATGATTTTGTATTTAGACTGCTGATATTATAGTCAAAATGGTGATATTTGTTGCTTTTAAGTATAAAAAACAAACACTCTCTAACTTGTTAAATTAGTTTACTATTTACTAGGGCCTGTTGATCTTTCAAGGTTAAATTTGCAGCAGTGTGTTTGGTATTAAGGCAAGGCAGAGCCTATGTGGTGTGGTTATTCCCCATAAATAGGCGATAACGCAGCATCAATGCCAAACATACGCTGCCCGAAGGGTTCTGCCTAGGAGCGATTGACTCTTTGTTGCCTACATGGATGTAGGTAAGGGGCGTGAGCAGGACGCGGAAGCTTTGCTCGGTTTTTACTTAGCCCACTAGGTTACAAATCTCGCGCCGCGATTAAATCGCCCCTAGTTTGAACAAATTTTAATCCGCAAAGGCCAACAGGCCCTAATACATATACGAGAACACTTATAAATCAGCGCATATTATCCGAGAATAGAATTATAAAAACACATAGGTAAATAATTACTGTCACGAAGTATGTAAATACTAATAAGCTGCTAATTAAAGGTGCCTAATATAACCGCACCTTTAATCTAGGAATACTTAGTATATGATTTAACATTAGGTTATATTTTAACAGTAAAGTAGTTAAAGGAGTAAATTGCGACTATGACTAATGATATTAAACATTTAGTTGGAAAAAATGAGCTTAGTGATCATTTTAAATCGGTACGTAAATATAGCCTATCACTCATTAGTGCGTTAAGTGCAGAAGACTGTCAATTACAAGTAATGGCCGATGTAAGCCCAAGTAAATGGCATCTTGGGCATACCAGTTGGTTTTTTGAAACATTTTTACTTGGCATTCATAGCCGTAATTACAAAGTATTTAACCCTGAGTTTAAAATATTATTTAATTCTTACTACAACGGAATTGGTGAGCAATTTAAGCGGGGTAACAGAGGAAGCCTATCGAGGCCGAGTCTTGATGACGTAATAGCATACAGACGATATGTTGATGAGGCCGTTATTAGCGTGTTAAATACTGCAATAACCCCAGAAATAGAGCAAATAATTACTCTTGGCCTAAATCATGAGCAACAACACCAAGAGCTAATGTTGATGGATATTAAGTATAACTTTTCTATTAACCCAATATTTCCTGCGTACCAATCACTAAAGCCAACTCAAATACCAAACCAGCAATCCAGTGCCGCTATAAAATTTATAAACTTTGACCAAGCAATTATAAATATAGGGAGCAATGCTGAAAACCAATTTGCCTACGATAACGAACAACCGAAACACCCGGTGCTGGTTCATCCATTTAGCTTTGCTAATAGATTAGTGACTAATGCAGAGTATTTAGCCTTTATTAATAGCTCTGGCTATAGCAACCCGCAACATTGGCTAAGTGATGGCTGGGCACATATACAGGCTAATAATTTAACACAGCCATTGTATTGGTATTATATAAACGGGGAGTGGTTTGAGTTTACCCATTACGGACTATTACCCCTTAACTTAGCCGCGCCGGTTTGTCATGTTAGTTACTATGAGGCCAGCGCTTATGCAAGTTTTGTTAATGCACGCCTGCCTACAGAGTTTGAATGGGAATATGCAGCCCAACAACACGCACCAAGCAATACAACACATTCGTCACTTTTATTGCCAAATATGGCCGATAGTAGCGCTGCTATTGGGCAGCTTACAGATAGCTGCTGGCAATGGACAAACAGTGCTTATTTACCTTACCCTGGTTTTAAGCCAATTGCAGGCGTGGCAGGAGAGTACAATGGTAAGTTTATGAGCAATCAAACGGTATTACGTGGCGGTTGTGTGCTTACTCCTGCAAATCATTTACGTACAACCTACAGAAACTTTTATTATCCCCATCAAGCCTGGATGTGTAGTGGTATAAGACTCGCTAAGGATAAAATATGAGCCAAATGACAACAGTAAAGCAGTGCAATATAAATACCACTATAAGCAACTGTGAATTTTTAACGGATGTAATAAGTGGCTTAACTCAGCAACAAAAATCACTCCCCTGTAAATATTTTTATGACGACAAAGGGGCAGCACTATTTGAGCAAATAACAAGGCTGCAAGAGTATTACGTAACCCGTACCGAGCTGGCTATTTTAGAAAGGCACTCAAAAGAGATTGCACAAATCCTACCTGAAAATCTATCAATAATAGAGCCCGGTTGTGGTTCAGGAAAAAAAATAGCCCACTTATTAGCTCATATGAGCAAAGTGAAAACGTTTGTGCCGTTCGAAATATCTACAGAAATGCTTAACTATTCATTAGCGCATTTATCGCCGTTATTGGGCGACTTTACCGATAGCGCAATAGTTAAGCAGCTTATTAAAGAAACCGCCCTCGATAGCCAAACTAATTTAGTGTACTTCCCAGGCTCCACCATAGGTAATTTTAACACGCTTAAAGCCATTGAAATAATGAGAAACTTTCAGCATTTATGTGGTGTAAATGGCTATGTTTTAATTGGGATTGACTTGGTAAAGCAGCGGCAAGTGCTGTTAGATGCATACGACGATAAACTCGGTGTAACCGCTGCATTTAATAAAAACTTATTACAAAGAATCAATAACGAACTAAATGGGTCATTTAATTTAGCTAATTTTAAGCATGAATCACGTTATAACGAGCAGCATAACCGTATAGAAATGCACTTAGTGAGCCTTTGCGATCAAGCAGTAATAATTAATAACCAACAAATTAATTTTAAACAAGGTGAGAGTATTCATACCGAAAACTCTCATAAGTACACGCTAGAATCGTTTAAACAGCTTGCTGCACAAGCAAACTTAAGTTTAGAGCAAACATGGCAAGACGATAATAACTACTTTGCATTATGCCTGTTAAGGCCGCTATAATTTATTAGTAAATAACAACTTGGTTGTTGTTAAATTTATAGTTTAACAACGCGCCATTAGGTGATTGCTGTATAAGCGTAACTTTATTTAAACCGTATAGTCTAAATAATAATGGCGCAATAACCGATACTGCTGAACCCGTTGCAGTATCTTCGTTTACACCAAACTGCGGGGCAAAGTATCTAAAATGTGCAGTGGCATTTTGTGCTTGGGTATTTTGTACTGTTAGCGCAATAACCGCATTTTTATGCAGCTGGCTTAGGGCTTTAAAATCAACATGTAAGCGTGTTAAATCGTCTTGTGCATTGAACAATAACAAGGTGTAACCGTTTTTATTGGCACTGCTGTACGCGGCTTTTATTGATAATGAAAACACTCGCTGTAATTTACGGTAGCAGGGGGATTCTATCGACTCAATACTTGCTAATACTAGCTGAGCTTGTTGCCTTTTAATTTTTATTTTAAAACGCTCATTACATCCTGTAATAAATACCTGTGGGCAATAAAAAAAATAATTAAGTAAAAAGTTAGCTGCGGCTAAAGTGCCATGCCCACAGCGTTTAATTTCGCTTGTTTGGTTAAACCAGCGAATTTTACAATAAGGTTTAGTTATCTCATTTTTATTTAAAAATACAGTCGCAGGGTGATTCGATTTTGACGCAATATATTGCATTAATTTAGAGGTTAAGCCCTTTTTATAAATAACAATTAAAGCACTTGAACCGGCTAAGTTAGCTGTGTGGTTATAAAAAACAGCTTGGGACGATGTGAGTGTTATAAAGCGCCACTTAAGCCATGCTGGCTTGTGTGGCGCTAAACAAATTCGCTTAGCTTTTGCTAGCATACGCATCGTTATGAATGAGCGCAGCACGCCCAGAAGGGTCAGCATTGTTTTGAAACGACGCATCCCATGCCAGCGCTTCAGGTGTTGAACACGCTACCGATTTGCCATAAGGTACACATTTAGCGGCGGCATCACCAGGAAAGTGAGACTCAAAAATAGCGCGGTAAAAATATGCTTCTTTAGAGTCGGGGGTATTTATAGGGTATTTAAACTTTGCATTGGCAAGCTCTTGATCGCTTACTTGCTCGTTTACAAACTCTTTTAAGGTATCAATCCAGTTATAACCTACACCGTCTGAAAACTGCTCTTTTTGACGCCACAACACTTCCTCTGGTAAATAACCTGCAAAGCCTTCACGTAAAATATGCTTTTCTATTTTGCCCTCTGTACACATTTTAGCTTGTGGGTTAATACGCATTGCCACATCCACAAACTCTTTATCTAAAAATGGTACGCGTGCTTCAACTCCCCATGCTGCCATCGACTTATTGGCACGTAGGCAATCAAACATATGCAGTTTAGATACTTTACGGTTAAGCTCTTCATGAAACTCTTGTGCATTCGGCGCTTTATGAAAATACAAATAGCCACCAAACAGTTCATCTGCTCCTTCGCCAGATAGCACCATTTTAATACCCATGGCTTTAATTTGTCGGGCCATTAAATACATAGGCGTAGAGGCGCGAATAGTGGTTACATCGTAGGTCTCTATGTGATAAATCACTTCGCGCAGAGCATCAATACCTTGCTCAATAGTAAATATAATAGGGTGATGAATAGTGCCTATCATATCGGCTACTTTTTTAGCCGCCGCTAAATCGGGTGAGCCTTCAAGACCAACTGAAAAAGAATGCAACTTAGGCCACCATGCATCGCTTTCGTCGTTATCTTCAATTCGTTTTGCCGCAAAACGCTGGGTTATAGCCGATATAAGCGACGAGTCTAAGCCACCAGAGAGCAATACGCCGTAAGGCACGTCGCACATAAGCTGGCGTTTAACGGCAGCCTCTAGTGCGCTTTTAACATCTTCGGCCTTTGCGCTGTTATTTTTAACGGCATCAAAGCTTTGCCAATCGCGTTTGTAATAAGCTTTAAGCTCGCCATCTTTACTGCTTAGGTAATGCCCAGGCGGAAATTCTTCAATGTGCTTACAAATTGGTGAAAGGGCTTTTAGCTCTGAGGCCACGTAAAAGTTACCGTGTTCATCGTGTCCGGTGTAAAGCGGAATAATACCAATATGATCGCGGCCAATAAGGTAACTGTCATTTTCTTCATCGTATAAACAAAAGGCAAAAATGCCATTTAAGTCATCTAAAAAGTCGGCACCTTTTTGTTTGTAAAGCGCTAAAATAACTTCGCAGTCAGATTCTGTTTGAAAGATAAAATCGGTGGTTAAATTAGCCGCTAATTCTTTATGATTATAAATTTCACCGTTTACCGCTAAAATATGTGTTTTTTCTGGATTATATAAAGGCTGTGCACCGCTAGAAACCCCTACAATAGCTAAGCGTTCATGTACTAAAACTGCTTTCTTCGATGCATAAACACCTGACCAATCAGGGCCACGGTGCCTTAATAACTTCGACATTTCGATGGCTTGCGTACGTAACTGCGCGGGATCAGATTTAATATCTAACACCCCAAAAATTGAACACATAGACTACCCCTCATTCTTGTTTTTATGTGTATTGCAAAGCAAAATAGCCCTGCGACTCACCTTTGTTTTAGCAGAATTAATAACGTAAGTCACACCGCATTTACAAAATAATAAGAATAATTTATGCACCAATATAGCCCGTATTGCACCAAAATGATTAATGTGTGGTGCCGGTTGCTATTTTTACATCGCGCTCATTACTCAAAGCTTCGGCTATCATTACTTTTAGCGCATTTATTACCACTTCTTCACTCATGCTTGGTGCGCCATTGTGGTGCACAGCTTGGCTTGGCAAATAAGGAATATGAATAAAGCCGCCTTTCATTTTTGTATAGTTTTCGTTTATATAATGCAGCAAACCATACATCACATGGTTACACACATAAGTACCGGCAGTATTAGAAATGGCCGCCGGAATATCGCTTTCATGTAAGGTGCTTAACATGCGTTTTATTGGTAAATTGCTAAAATAAGCATCGGGGCCATTTTTTGCAATTGGGGTATCAATAGGTTGCTTACCGGCATTATCTCTAATGCGCGCGTCGTCTATATTAATCGCAATGCGCTCTATAGATATTTCGCTGCGTCCACCGCCTTGGCCAACACATAAAACTATCGCCGGATTATGCGCTTCTATCGCGTGGTGTAGTTGTGCAATAGAGGTATTAAACTCACACGATAATTCAATAGCGCATACTCTATGCTTCATTATTATATGGTCGTCGAGTTTTTGCACTGCTTGCCAAGAGGGGTTTATGGTTTCGCCATCAAAAGGAGCAAAACCGGTAATTAACACGCACGCCATAGGGTAAGTTGATTTAGTCATTGAACACCACGCTATACATTAAATAATATTAACGGCGAGTAAGGTTACTGCCGTAGGAATTTGTACTTTTATTACACGGTATCTACCTTTAAATCGAGCATAACCTCTTTATTTTTTATTATTGCTATTATTTAGTGCCAAACTGAGCTGATATAAATGAGCATTTTGTTTATGTTGGGCTGTGCGTGCTTGCTCTAAGGTTACATACTCAAATTCTATATTATCGGCTGCTCTAAACTGTGCAAATTGATGTAAGTCAGCACTGATCACTGTACCTAGTAGCGGATAGCCACCGGTAGTTTGGGCATCATTAAGTAATACTATGGGCTCTCCGTTGGGGGGCAATTGTATGCTCCCTGGGTTTACAGCCACAGAAGGTAATGAATGTGTGTGCATCAGATTATCTGTATTATTTACTAACCTTACGCCCATTCTATTACTGTTAGGGCTGGCTTTAAATTTACCCGAAGTAAAGCTATGCAAAAGTGTTTTACCTAATAACTTTGCGTACGGGCTAGGGTGCAAGCGGATAATTTTACGTTGCGGTGGAGCAATAGCCCCCATTTTTATAAAAGGGCCATTAAAAGGCTTAATTGGAATGCAGTCACCACTGCTGAGTGCTTTGCCATCGAGCCCACCAAAGCATGCATTTAAATCAGTTGCTCGAGAGCCCATTATTAGTGGGCACTGCACGCCGTCTTTTACTGCAATATATGCTCTTAACCCCGCTCGTCCTGTGGCAAAGCTTAATACTTGTTTATTTTTAATAGCGTATGTCCAACCTGGGTAAATCGGCTGTTCATCAAGCTTTGCCTGTAAATCAGCGCCTTGGATGGCAATGACAGTATCGCAGTTAAATTCAAGCTCACATAAGCCCACAGTTACTTCAAGCACCGCATCGTTGTCGTTATTACCAAGGAGTCGATTAGCTATTAATTGTGCACAGGGGTCTAAGCTGCCAGCTTTACTTACTCCTAAATGACGATAGCCAATTCGGCCAAAATCTTGAATAGTGAGTTGTACGCCTGGTTTTAGTACTTTTATCATGCGCCTGCTCCTTGGTTTTTTAGCGCTACAAACTCAAGGGTATCGCCTGGTTGCATTAAGCAAGGTTGCGAATGAGAGCTATTAAATAATGTGGTATTGGTATGGCCAATAATATGCCAGCCACCGGGAGTGTCGCTAGGGTAAATACCGGTTTGGGCAGCGCCAATAGCCACCGCACCTTTAGGTACTTTAATGCGAGGCTCAGCGCGCCTTGGGGTATGTAGGCGTGTATCTAAACCATGTAAATAGGCAAATCCGGGCTGAAAGCCTAAAAACAAAACGTGATACTGAGCTTTGCTATGTATACTAATTACCTCATCAATACTTAAATTATGAAAGCTGGCTACATAAGCAAGATCTTCACCCTCGTATAGGGTCTCTATTAAATGGTGTTTACCAGTAAAAGTACTGCTTTTAAGCTCATCCCATAACAATGGTAATGCCTCTAGCCATTTAGTTAAGCCCGCCGATGACTTTAAATACAAGGTGAGGGAATTCATTCCTGCAACTAAGTCGGTAAACTCTGCGGTGTTTTTACAGTGCGCAGCTAAAGCCCAAATTTTTTTTTGTATAGTTAATACATTGTTTGCGTCTAAATGTGCTGCATCTATCAATAAGCTATTGTTACTAAGTGCATAAATTATAGGAGCCGAACTCATAAAACAAACCTGTTAATACAACATGTTTCAAAGCTAACATAGTTCTATTGATTTATTTACATCATTGCGACCAGCAAAATGGATTAAGAGATAAAATATAAACCTTATAAGCCGCTCACTCGTATTTAATTACTTACCAAGTTGAAATAATAATTCAACAGGTAAGGTCTTTATTAAAGCCTGTTACTATTTTTTGTTAAAAATACATTCGCAACAGTAACCGGCCTTAGCATTTATTTAAGAGGTAGTTTATGTCGTATCAGGGTTTAATTTATTTATCTAGCGTTGCTATTTTATTTAGTGCAAGCAGTGTTGCTTTATCAATGGAAAAAGTAGTGCAAAGTAATGTTCAAGCGACTATGCACGTAGAAACACTAGTACTTGGCTCAGGTTGCTTTTGGGGCGCTGAAAAACGCTACGAAGCACTTAATGGTGTTATTGATGCTGAGTCAGGTTATGCCGATGGAAACGGCTTTAAAGCCACTTACAGCAATATAACCAGTCAATCACGTCGCTTTGACGAGGACAATTACGCCGAAGTTGTGCAAGTTACCTATAACAGCAATATTATTAGCGCAAAGGAGCTACTCGAAAACTACTTTGAAAGCCACGACCCAACACAAAAAAATCGCCAAGGTAACGATGTAGGCACTCAGTATCGCTCAATTATTTTAACTACCACCACTGAACAAGCGCAAGTAGCAAAGCAAGTTAAATCGCAATATCAACAACTGCTTACGCAAGCAGAGTACGGCACTATAGCCACTATTATTAAGCCACTTGACACTTTTTATGCAGCTGAAGAATATCATCAAAATTATTTAGAAAAAAATCAAAATGGCTATTGTCCCGATCACTCAACTGGCGTGGTGTTTAACAAAAAACCGCCCGAACAAGTAGATAACTCCGCTTTACTAATGGGTAAACAAATAGTGGTATTAGACTCACGCGAATACTGTCCATACTGTGAAAAATTTAAAAGCGCTGTAGCGAACGACTACAAAGGCAGTATTGCTATGAGCTTTCGCCACGCCGATCAACTCCAAGGTTTAACCATTAAGTCGGCAACCTGGGCAACCCCCACTATTTTATTTTTAGAAAATGGCACTGAAGTATACGGACGTCAAGGCTATGCAAGCCCAGAGGCGTTTTACAAAGCCCTTGGCGCATTTAAACTAGGCGATAGTGAAGCCTATAAAGTTGCATTTAATTCAAAAACCGATCGCGCTTATTGCAAAGAATACAAAATTTTTAAAAATACACCCGATGGCACCTTTGTCGATAAGCTCAGTGGCGAGCCGCTATTTGATACCCGCGATAGGTTTAACTCTGGAACTGGGTGGTTATCGTTTACGCATCCAATAAAAAGTAGCGTTACTGAGCATGACGACAGTAGCTGGGGAATGACTCGCATTGAGCTGCGCTCTAAAAGTACTGGCATACACTTAGGGCATTTATTCCCCGGGGAAGGCCCACGCGGTACAGACCGTTATTGTATAAATGCTACGGTTCTTGAATTTATACCAAGGGATTAAAAATACGTGAGATATACAAAAGCCCAGTAAACTTAACTTTTACTGGGCTTTTTAATTAAGGCTTTAGCTAAAAAGCAGTATTAAAGCCTAATTTATTTTTAGTAAATATTATGTGGATTGCCTAAAAATAAAAACAGTTCAAGCCAAGTCACCACCTAACTTGAACCGTTTTTTACACTGACAACATCTTACACACACAATATAAGATTCTTTTACCAGCTTAATTATCAAACCTTAAATTAAGCTGAAATACTTTCGATAGGTGAACTTTAGATTTATTGAGCATTAATCACAAACGATAAAAATACACCCAATGAGTGAAATAAATTAATCTATAGGTTTGGTTTGTGTATTTTTAAAAGTAGCTATAACCCACTTAGCAAATAAATCAAGCGGATGATTTACATTACTTGGCTCGTGTTGCACTAAATAGTACTTGTCTTTAGTGGTTAGCGGGCGCTCGAATAGCTTATATAACCAGAGTTCGTCTAGCCAGCTTTGGCTTATAGGCAGAGGAATAAGCGCAATACCCATACCTTGCTGCGCTGCTCGTGCTACACCAAACATGCTGTCAATTTGTATAATTTGGGTTGGTGAAAAGTCAACTATTCCAGCTTTCTCGGCCCACTGATGCCATGCCCAAGGGCGTGCTTTGTGTAATATAAGCGGCACTTGATTAAGGGCTTTACAATGATCATCCTTCCATTGTGCTAACAAATTTTTATTGCAAGCAGGTATATACTCTAAGTTAAACAGCTCTGTTACAACACCTTCGGTTGGCTTATTCGAGGACAGCACTATTGATAAGTCACTATGTCGGGTTAGCTCTTTACGGGTTTTAAGCGTATCCATTTGTAAATTAATATTAGGGTGCGCCGACGTCCATTCGCGCAATCTAGGCATTAGCAACTCGCTTGCAAAAAACTCAGGCAAGGTAATCGTTAAATTTGTATTTTGCTGCATTTGGCTAAATTCATTAATTGTGCTCTCAAGCGTACTAACTATTGGCGATATAGCTTCAAAAAAGTCCTTTCCAGCTGTAGTTAAACTAATCGAGCGGGTTTTACGCACAAAAAGCTCAATGCCAAGTTGTTCTTCTAGTTGTTTAATTTGATGGCTTACAGCCGAAGGCGTTAAATACAGCTCATTTGCTGCATGCTTAAAGCTTAAACTTCGTGCCGCGAAGCAAAATGAGCGAAGACCACGTATAGGAGTTTGCATGTTTTCCAATATAAAGTTGTTTGAGTCGCCTACATAAGGCAATAACTGAACCAATTATTAAAATCAATAATATCAGAAGGTTGAAACTTTTACTGCATTAAGTTCACAATAATGGTGCAACAAGGTAACAAGGTGGTGCAGGGCAGTTACAAGTTAGCGTAAAATTTCAGCTTCTTAAAATAATAATAAAACTTAGAAAAATAGGCAAAAAAAATCCCTCGTTAGAGGGATTTTGGGTAACTCAGCGCCATTGGCACTGGGAATGAGGTCGGTACAAGGTAAAGTTTAAACCTAGGGCTTAAAACACCATTTCTGGTACTTCACCGTCAACAAGTAATTTACCTGCTGTTTTACTAATAATTTCATCTACAGATACGCCCGGAGCGCGCTCTAACAGATGAAATGCGCCGTCTTTAACTTCTAGTACGGCTAAATCTGTAACTATTTTTTTAACGCAATTAACGCCGGTAAGCGGTAATGTGCAGGCCTCTAATAGCTTTGAGTCGCCATGCTTACTGGCGTGGGTCATGGTAACAATAATATTTTGCGCGCCTGCAACCAAGTCCATTGCGCCGCCCATGCCTTTAATTAACTTTTTAGGGATCATCCACGACGCTATGCTACCGTTTTGATCTACCTCAAAAGCGCCCAGAACTGTTAAGTCTACATGACCACCGCGTATCATGGCAAAACTATCTGCACTATTAAATATGGCTGCACCTTTCGCAGCTGTCACGGTTTCTTTACCCGCGTTAATCATATCGGCGTCTAGCTCTGCTTTAGTTGGGTATGGTCCCATGCCTAACAAGCCATTTTCGGACTGTAACATAACTTCAATATCGTCTGGAACATAGTTTGCGACGAGTGTCGGAATTCCTATGCCTAAATTAACGTAATAGCCATCTTTTAGCTCTTGTGCAACGCGCATTGCAACTTGTTCACGTGATAATGCCATAATATTAATGCTCCTGCTTAATCTCGTGTAGTAACACGCTCAATGCGTTTTTCAAAGTTGCCTTTAATAACGCGGTTTACATAAATGCCAGGGGTATGAATTTGGCTTGGCTCAAGTTCACCCGGCTCTACAATTTCTTCTACTTCGGCTACCGTAATTTTACCAGCAGTTGCGGCAAGTGGGTTAAAGTTCATTGCAGTGTGGCGAAACACTAAATTTCCGTAACGGTCGGCTTTCCATGCTTTAACAATAGCAAATTCACCGGTTATCGACTCTTCTAAAATATAAGGGCGACCATTAAATTCTTTTACATCTTTACCTTCGGCAACGGGCGTACCGTAACCTGTTGCGGTGTAAAACGCCGGAATACCTGCACCACCAGCACGCATTTTTTCTGCCAAAGTGCCTTGTGGTGTAAGCTCTACGTCAATTTCGCCACTGAGTAACTGTTGCTCAAATAGGGCATTTTCGCCAACGTATGAGGCAATTACTTTTTTAATTTGTTTGTCTTGTAATAAAATGCCCAAACCAAAGTCATCAACACCGCAGTTATTAGACACCACAGTTAGCTCTTTGGTTTTCATTTGCTTAATTTGTTTAATTAAGCCCTCAGGAATACCACATAAACCAAAACCACCGGCAATTACGGTATCGCCGTCTTTTAATCCTGCCATTGCAGCTTCGTAACTAGAAACTACCTTATCAAATCCGGCCATGAGTCACTCCTCATTGTGTGCTTAAATTGTTTAACTAACTATATGATAGTTAGTTAGTTTATAAATACTTTGTATAAAAATTATTGGGGATGTTATTTAGCATGCAATGCAATCGACACTTTACTTACGGGTTGTTTGCCAAGCGCTTTTGTTATTTGCCATCCTGCATCACTAAGCCTTTGTAAATCAATTGCGTGCTCAATGCCAAGCCCTTGCAGTAAGTAAACTACATCTTCGGTGGCAACATTTCCTGACGCCCCTTTAGCGTAAGGGCAACCACCAAGGCCTGCTACTGCCGCGTCAACCGTTGCTATACCTAAGTTTAGTGCCGCGTAAATATTTGTGAGCGCTTGGCCGTAAGTGTCGTGAAAATGCACTGCAAGCTGCGACTTATCAATGTGCTGTAATAGCAAAGTAAGTAACTCAGTTACCTTTTTAGCCGTGCCTACACCTATGGTATCGCCAAGGCTTATTTCATAACAGCCCAGTGCGAGTAGCTTTTGGCTAACATAAAGTACAGCTTGAGGGTCTATTTCGCCTTCATACGGGCAACCTAAAACACAACTTACATAGCCGCGTACTTTAATGTTATGCGCTTTGGCAAACTCCATAACGTCGCTAAAACGCTCAATACTTTGCTCAATACTGCAGTTAATGTTTTTTTGACAAAACGATTCGCTAGCCGCTGTAAATATGGCAAATTCTTTAATTCCAGCGGCATGCGCAGCTTGTGCGCCTTTTAAGTTAGGGGTTAACGCACTTAAGTTTACATCGGGCAAATTAAGAGCCGATATCACATCAGCTGAGTCTGCCATTTGCGGCACCCATTTAGGGGATACAAACGCACCGGCTTCAATGTCTTTTAAACCCGCAGCAGCAAGCGCGTTAATAAGCGCTACTTTGTCGGCAGTGGTTACTGCTTTTTCGTTTTGTAGGCCATCGCGCGCGCCTACTTCAACAATACGCACTTTTTGCGGAAAAACGCTCATTATGCGCCTCCCTCAGCAGGGTCACTTGCAACTGTCGTATCTTCAACTATAGCCAGTAACGCGCCATGGCTTACCAGTTCACCTTCGGCAAAACAATAGCTTTGTAAAATACCATCGTGCGGGGCGTTGAGCGTATATTCCATTTTCATCGCTTCAATAATAACCACAGGGTCACCTTTGGTAATACTACTGCCCAGCTCAACTAAGTGTTTTACTACCGTACCATTAAGTGGCGCAGCTAAAGGCAGGGCATCACTTTGGTGATCGCTAATATAGTGCTTATTTACTAGCTCTAGGCGAGTTTGTAGTGCTTTGTGCATTACGGTGATCACGCTATTAACGCGACTTACGTGGGCTGTGTGTTTTTCGCCGTTTATAAATACACTACAAAGGCCATTATTTAAACTGCCTTGAACATTAAATACGTGCTCATTATGGGTAATACTGTAGCCATTATTCGTTTTAACCGCATTAAGGGTTAAATCAACAAACGCAATTTTAACGCTTTGCGGTGCATTTAGAGCAAAGCCACTGAGTTGTTGCCAAGGGCTTGTATTTGGCGCTTTTTGAGTGCTAACTAGCTGCTCTAAATAAGTAAAGGCTGCAATAAGCTGGCTTGCTTGGCGCAGAGATTGATCAACCGCCACTAACGAATCGCCTTGCTCGGCAATAAAGTGAGTGCTAGGCGCGCCTTGTTTAAAGCTAGGGTGCACAGCTAAGTTATGTAAAAAGCCAATGTTAGTACTAAAGCCCGCTAAGTGAAATTGCTCAAGCGCGTGTTGTAAACGGCTCAGCGCTTGTTCGCGATTATCATCATGCACAATTAACTTGGCTATCATGGGGTCGTAATATGGGCTAATTTCGTCGCCGGCTGCAATGCCAGTATCAATACGCACAAACTCACTGTTTAGCGGAGTATAAAGTGCTTCAATTGTGCCTGAGCACGGAATAAACTCATTAGCAGGGTCTTCAGCGTAAATACGCGCTTCAAAGCTGTGGCCTTGCAATTTAATATCAGCTTGTTTGAATGGCAGTGTTTGCCCGCCGGCAATATTAATTTGCCACGTAACTAAGTCAACACCAGTAACCATTTCGGTAACCGGGTGCTCTACTTGCAGACGCGTGTTCATTTCCATAAAGAAGAACTCATCGCCACACAGTAAAAACTCAACTGTACCTGCACCGCGATAGTTTATTGCAAGAGCGCAACGCACCGCGGCTTCACCCATTTCTTTGCGCAACTCGTCTGATAAACCCGGGGCAGGGGCTTCTTCAATTACTTTTTGATGACGACGTTGCAACGAGCAGTCACGATCGCCTAAATAAACACAGTTACCGTGGTTATCGGCAAACACTTGTACTTCTACGTGGCGTGGTTGGTTAACGTAACGCTCTAGCAATACAAGGTCATTACCAAAACCAGCAACGGCTTCACGCTGTGCGCCTTCAAGTGCGCTAATAAATTCATTAGCATTATTTACCACGCGCATGCCTTTACCACCGCCACCAAATGCTGCTTTGATCAGTACCGGGTAGCCAATTTTTTCGGCCTCTGCTTGTAAAAAAGCAGGATCTTGCTTGTCGCCATAATAACCAGGTACTAATGGCACATTAGCCGCGGCCATAATTTCTTTAGCGCGCGTTTTAGAGCCCATAGCTTCAATGCTGCTTGCTGGTGGTCCAACAAATACAATATTATTTGCTTCACATGCGTTGGCAAACGTGCTGTTTTCAGACAAAAACCCATAACCAGGGTGAATACAATCTGCGCCGCTGTCTTTTGCTACTTGCAGTATTTTATCGGCAACTAAATACGAGTCTTTACTTGGCGCAGGGCCAATATGGTAGGCTTCGTCAGCCATTTTTACGTGCTGGGCGTGTTTATCAGCGTCTGAATACACAGCAACTGTGGTTAAGCCCATTAATTTAGCACTGCGCATTATTCTGCACGCTATTTCACCACGGTTAGCAATGAGTATTTTTTGTAATTTATTTACGTTCATAATTGATCCTACAGTTGCCATTGTGGTGGACGTTTGTCAAAAAAAGCGCTTAAGCCTTCTTGGCCTTCATCCGATACACGAATTTTGGCAATACGATGAGCGGTAAGCTCAATTAGCTCATCGGTTATTTCTTTATTTGCTACATCGTTAATAAGTGCTTTTGCCGCTTTTACTGCAACCGGGCCATTATCAATCAATGTTTGCAGCATAGCGTCGAGCGCACATTCTAAATTACCGGTTACTTGATGAATTAACCCAAGTTGCTTAGCGGTATGCGCATCAAACACCTCAGCAGTTAAAAAGTATCTACGCGCTGCACGCTCACCAATGGCTTTAATAACATAAGGGCTAATAACCGCAGGAATAAGCCCCAGCTTTACTTCGCTTAGGCAAAATTGCGCATTGTCTTGGCATATTGCAATGTCGCAACAGGCAATTAAACCCAAAGCGCCGCCAAACGCAGCGCCTTGCACGGCACAAATAGTAGGGTGCGGGCTTGTTGCTAACACTTGCATTAATTTAGCTAACTGCATTGAATCGGCTAAATTATCGTTAACATTGTTATCTGCCATCGATTTCATCCAGGCTAAATCGGCACCCGCTGAAAAATGTTTGCCCTCAGTTTTTAACACCAAGGCGCGAATATCGAGCGTATTAGCATGTTCAATACATTTTATAAGCTCTTGAATGACTTCGCTGTTAAATGCATTGCGTTTTTCTGGGCGGCTTAAAACGAGTACCGCCACATTTGATTTTGTTATTTGTAGAGTAACTGACATTTTACGCTCCGATTACATTCTAAATACGCCAAATTTTGACTCTTGCACTGGTGCATTACTAGCGGCACTTAAGGCAAGTCCTAAAACGCTACGTGTGTCGGCAGGATCAATAATGCCGTCATCCCATAAGCGGGCGCTGGCATAATACGGATGTCCTTGCTCTTCGTACTGATCAATAATTGGCTGTTTAAAGTCACTTACTTCTTGCTCGTTCATGCTTTGGCCTTTACGGGCTAAACCGTCTTGCTTAACTTGCGTCATTACACCGGCTGCTTGCTCGCCGCCCATTACAGAAATACGCGCATTGGGCCACATCCACATCATGGTAGGTTCAAATGCACGGCCACACATGCCGTAATTACCTGCGCCATATGAGCCACCAATCAGTACGGTAAATTTAGGCACATCGGCGCACGATACCGCCATAACCATTTTAGCGCCGTGTTTAGCTATACCTTCGGCTTCGTATTTTTTACCTACCATAAAGCCGGTTACGTTTTGTAAAAACACTAAAGGAATGTTGCGCTGCGTACATAGCTGAATAAAGTGCGCGCCTTTTTGCGCCGACTCACTAAACAAAATACCGTTGTTAGCGACTATGCCCACTGGGTGGCCATAAATACTCGCAAACCCCGTTACTAGGGTTTCGCCAAAGTAGCGTTTAAATTCGTCAAACGATGAGTCATCAACTGTGCGCGCTATTACTTCGCGTACATCAAATGGCTTTTTAAGATCGGTGCCAACAATGCCGTAAAGCTCGTTAATATCATAACGAGGTGCTTTAACTTCCTCTAGCAACGGCGCAGTAGGGCGGGTGTAATTAATACGCGCTATACATTGGCGCGCAATCGACAACGCATGTTCGTCATTTTGCGCGTAATGATCGGCAACCCCCGATGTTTTACAGTGCACGTCGGCACCACCAAGCTCTTCGGCGGTTACTACTTCACCGGTTGCAGCTTTAACAAGAGGCGGACCCGCTAAAAATATAGTGCCTTGATCTTTTACAATTATGCTTTCATCGGCCATGGCCGGTACATAGGCACCGCCTGCGGTACATAAACCCATAACCACAGCAATTTGTGGAATACCTTTACCCGACATACGGGCTTGGTTGTAAAATATACGGCCAAAATGCAGCTTATCTGGAAATACATCATCTTGCTCTGGCAAGTTTGCACCGCCCGAATCAACTAAATAAATGCAAGGTAAATGGCAACGTTCAGCAATATCTTGCGCGCGTAAATGCTTTTTAACCGTTAGCGGAAAGTAAGTACCGCCTTTAACCGTGGCATCGTTTGCAATAATCATGCATTCAACACCTTTAACACGGCCAATACCTGCTACTACACCGGCACACGCAATTTCTTGCTCGTAAACACCAAAGGCGGCAAATTGCGAAATTTCTAAAAATGGCGAACCTTCGTCAATTAAAGTGCTAATACGGTCGCGTACAAATAATTTACCGCGGCCTTCGTGGCGCTCTTTTAATGCAGCGCCGCCACCTTGGCTAATGGTTGCCACTTTATTACGTAAATCATCTACCAACGCCGACATATTTTTATGGTTTTGTACAAACGTTGGATCGTGAGGATTAACGCTCGATGTTAAAATCGTCATTATTTAATCCTTAACGGCTTTCAGTGAAAAGTTCGCGGCCAATTAGCATACGGCGTATTTCTGAGGTACCTGCACCAATTTCATATAATTTGGCGTCACGTAGTAGGCGGCCCGTTGCGTATTCATTTATATAACCATTGCCACCTAAAATTTGAATGGCATCTAGCGCCATTTTAGTTGCCAGCTCTGCTGCATATAAAATAGCACCGGCAGCATCTTTACGGGTGGTTTCACCGCGATCACACGAGCGAGCCACTGTATATACATACGAGCGTGCGGCGTTCATTTGCGTATACATGTCGGCTACTTTACCTTGAATTAACTGAAACTGACCAATAGGCGTATCAAACTGTTTGCGCTCATGAATATAAGGTACAACAATATCCATACACGCTTGCATAATACCCAGTGGGCCTGCTGCAAGTACTACGCGCTCGTAGTCTAGGCCGCTCATTAATACCTTAACGCCTTCGTTTAAGTTACCTAAAATGTTTTCTTCGGGTACTTCGCAGTTTTCAAATACCAGTTCACAGGTATTTGAGCCACGCATACCAAGTTTGTCGAGCTTTTGCGCGGTTGAAAAACCAGGAAAGTCGCTCTCTACAATAAATGCAGTAATACCTTTTGCGCCGGCAGTTAAATCGGTTTTAGCGTAAATAACTAAAGTATGCGCATCTGGACCATTGGTGATCCACATTTTATTACCGTTTAAAATGTACTTATCACCTTTTTTCTCGGCTTTAAGTTTCATTGAAACTACGTCTGAACCCGCATTTGGCTCGCTCATAGCAAGGGCACCAATGTGCTCACCGCTAATAAGCTTAGGCAAGTATTTTTCTTTTTGGGCTTGCGTGCCGTTACGATTAATTTGGTTTACACACAGGTTTGAATGCGCACCATAGCTTAGGCCAATAGAAGCACTTGCACGGCTAATTTCTTCCATGGCAATAACATGCTCTAAATAACCTAAACCAGCACCGCCAAATTCTTCAGCTACTGTCATTCCCAATAAACCCATTTCGCCCATTTGTGGCCAAAGTTGATTTGGGAAAGCGTTATCAAGGTCAGTTTTTTCGGCTAGTGGGGCAATTTCTTGGCTGGCAAAGCTGTTTACATGTCCGCGGATCATATCGGCGGTTTCGCCAAGGCCAAAGTTCATTTCTTTATATAGTGAAATAGTGCTCATGATTCATTCCTGTGTGATTGATTAAGTTAATACCGCGTATTACTCATCTATTTTATTAAGTGTGTCGCGGCAACGGCGCTCGGCTGTTACCAATTCCATAAGAACAACTTTAATGTCGTCCATTTGTTGTGATAGGTCGGCTTTTTTCTCGCTAATAAGGTCCAGCATAGTTACCAGCTGCTTAGCACTTGATTTGTCGGCGTCGTAAAGTTCAAACAAACGTCCTGTTTCTGCCAGCGTAAAACCTAAGCGTTTACCACGTAAAATTAATTTTAAGCGTACTTTATCGCGTTTAGAGTAAATACGGGTTTGGCCATTTCTACTTGGCGTAACAAGCCCTTGGTCTTCATAAAAGCGGATAGAGCGGGTGGTAATGTCAAACTCCTTTGCGAGTTCGCTAATACTAAAAGTTTGTTCGTTATTGGCAGGCACAGTGGCCGACGTTGCAAAGCTTGATTGATTATCTGGTTTCATAATAGTGTTTTACCTCATTCGAATAACCCCAATATAAGTGAAGTTTACGTAAAGGTAAAGCAAGATGTTTGTGTAATACTTTAGACTAATGAAAATGGCGAGTAAACTTTCATTAAAGTTAGGCTTTAAAGCCTGCGTAGGCGTTTTTACTGAAGTGTAATGAAACATAATACAAATAAGTTTACAGTTTTTACAGTCAACTAAAAGTTGATTTTAGATTTACGTTGGCGTAAACGTAAATATTATGTATGCTCGTAAACAGATTATAAATAAATTGTTTGGTTCAGCGCATTAAATTGCACGGGGCCAATTACTAAATGGAGCCTTTTTATGACTACTGAAGCCGTTGTTATTGTAGCAGCAAAACGCACCCCTATGGGTGGATTTATGGGCGCACTTAATGATGCGCAATCAACTGAGCTGGGGGCAACCGCTATTGCTAGTGCATTGGCAGAAACAGGCCTAAGCACAGATGCTATTGATGAAGTAATTATGGGCTGTGTATTACCTGCTGGTGTAGGCCAAGCGCCTGCTCGTCAAGCAATGTTAAAAGCAGGCCTAGCACTTAGCACGGGCGCTACCACTATAAATAAAGTGTGTGGCTCTGGCTTAAAAGCGGCAATGTTGGCACATGATCTAATTAAAGCGTGCTCTATAAACTCAGCAGTGGCTGGTGGCATGGAAAGTATGAGTAATGCACCGTACTTTATTCCCAAAGCTCGCGGCGGCATGCGCATGGGGCATGGCGAAATTAAAGATCACATGATGAGCGATGGCCTTGAAGATGCTTACGACAACAAAGCTATGGGTTGTTTTGCACAAGACACCGCCGATGAATACGGTATAAGCCGTGAACAAATGGATAACTTTGCACTAAGCTCGCTTACCAAAGCAAAAGCCGCAATTGAAAACGGCAGCTTTAATAACGAAGTTGCACCGCACACTATGCAAACACGCAAAGGTGACGTTACCGTTGCGATTGACGAGCAGCCAGGTAATGCCCGCCCAGAAAAAATTCCGAGCCTGCGTGCTGCATTTAAAAAAGACGGCACTATTACAGCCGCTAACTCATCGTCAATTTCAGACGGTGGCGCAGCACTTATTTTAATGAGCGAGTCAAAAGCCAAAGAGCAGGGCTTAACCCCGCTTTGTAAAATTGTAGCGCACAGCACGCATTCTCAAAAACCAAGCGAATTTACAGTAGCGCCAGTGGGCGCAATGAACAAGGTACTAGAAAAAGCCGGTTGGACTACAGCCGATGTTGACCTGTGGGAAATTAACGAAGCGTTTGCCATGGTTACTATGCTTGCTATTAACGAGCTTAAACTAGATGAAAACAAAGTAAACGTAAACGGCGGTGCATGTGCATTGGGCCATCCAATTGGTGCAAGCGGCGCACGTATTTTAGTAACGCTTATTCATGCACTTAAAAATCGTGGCCTTAAAAAAGGCGTAGCGTCTTTATGTATTGGTGGCGGTGAAGCCGTGGCCATGGCAGTAGAAACACTTTAATTTTTCATCACAAAATAATAATCAATGCAGCGCTAATTATAATAATAAAGCTGCACTAACACTCTTATAAAACAGGATTTAATTATGCACCAAGTACCACTACTGATTAATGGCGAATTTATTCAATCAAGCTCAAAAGAACTTATTGACGTAATAAACCCAGCCAACCAAGAAGTGCTAGCCCAAGTACCTTGCACCACAGACGCAGAAATGGATGCAGCTATTGCCTCGGCTTCAGAAACGTTTAAAACGTGGAAAGATGTGCCAATTACTGAGCGCGCGCGCATTATGATGAAATACGCTGCGCTATTAAAAGAGCACCACGACGAGCTTGCCACTATTATTTGTCATGAGCTGGGTAAAACATTTGAAGACGCTAAAGGCGATGTATGGCGTGGTATTGAAGTAGTTGAGCAAGCGGCTAACGCACCGTCATTAATGATGGGCGAAACCATGGAAAACGTAGCGCGTAAAATCGATACTTATTCTTACATGCAACCCTTAGGTGTGTGTGCGGGTATTACGCCGTTTAACTTTCCGGCAATGATCCCATTATGGATGTTTCCGCTGGCAATTGTGTGTGGTAACACCTTTATTTTAAAACCGTCTGAGCAAGATCCACTTACGCCAATGCGCTTAGCTGAGTTATTTATGGAAGCTGGCGCGCCAAAAGGCGTGTTACAAGTAGTACATGGTACAAAACCACAAGTAGATCGCATACTAGAGGACAAAGCAGTACGCGCTATTTCGTTTGTTGGCTCGTGTGGCGTTGGCGCTTATATTTATTCAAAAGGCACAGCAAATCTTAAACGCGTACAAGCGTGTGTGGGTGCTAAAAACCACATGGTTATTATGCCTGATGCCAGCAAATCGCATGTGGTAAATAACTTAGTTGGCGCGTCGGTTGGTGCCGCTGGTCAGCGTTGTATGGGTATTTCGGTTGCGGTATTTGTTGGCCAAGCAAAAGACTGGGTTGATGAAATTAAAGCGGGTTTTGAAGGTGTACGCCCAGGCGTATGGGATGATGCAGGCGCAGCGTATGGTCCGCAAACATCACCGGCTGCAAAAGCACGTATTTTATCGCTTATTGCCGGTGGTAAAGAGCAAGGCGCTAAGTGTTTAATTGACGGCTCAAACTTTACGGTTGAAGGCTACGAGCAAGGTAACTGGGTAGGCCCAACGTTGTTTACCGATGTAACTAAAGACATGGACTTATATAAAGAAGAAATTTTTGGTCCCGTACTGGCGTGTATGTTTGTAGATACATTAGATGAAGCCATTGCCCTAATAAACGACAGCCCATACGGTAACGGCACATCGCTGTTTACCTCAAGCGGCGCAGTTGCACGTAAGTTCCAACACGAAATTGAAGTAGGCCAAGTAGGTATTAACGTGCCAATTCCGGTGCCACTGCCGTTCTTTTCGTTTACTGGTTGGAAAGGCTCGTTTTATGGCGACACTCACACTTACGGTAAGCAAGGTATTCGTTTTTATACCGAAACTAAAACCATTACTTCACGTTGGTTTGAAGACGACATAGCGTCGGGTCCAAATATGAGCATTAACTTAAAGTAATTACTCATAATAAATAGTTTATAAAAAGCATAATTAATAATAAAGAAGGGCACGAAGGTAACTCCTATTACCTTCGTTGCTCTTCACTAATCACCTAGACAGCACATAACTAATTGAAGAGGTCTATATGGACTTTAATTTATCAGATGATCAGCAAGCATTTGCTCAAACAGCACGTCAGTTTGCTGACTCAGAACTCGCACCGTACGCCGCTAAGTGGGATCGCGAACATATTTTCCCTAAAGACACGATTAAAGCGGCAGGCGAACTAGGTTTTTGTGGCCTTTACACGCCAGAAGAAGCCGGTGGCCTTGGCTTATCGCGCTTAGATTCAAGCATTATTTTTGAGCAACTTGCTATGGGCTGTACAGCAACTACCGCCATGTTAACCATACATAATATGGCCACTTGGATGGTAGCAAGCTTTGGTTCTGACGCCGCTAAAGACAAATACTGCGAACAACTGGTTACTGGCGATTTACTGGCATCGTATTGTTTAACCGAGCCAGGCTCAGGTTCAGACGCCGCATCGCTAAAAACTAAAGCAGTACGCGATGGCGACGAATACGTAATTAACGGCTCAAAAATGTTTATTTCGGGCGCGGGCGAAACCGAAGTATTAGTCGTTATGGCGCGCACCGGATGCGATGGCCCTAAAGGTATTTCGGCCTTTATAGTACCTGCCGACGCTAAAGGTGTTGAATACGGTAAAGCCGAAGAAAAAATGGGCTGGAACGCACAACCTACACGCTTAATTAGTTTTGAAGATGTGCGTATTCCGGCGCATAACTTATTAGGTGCAGAAGGCGAAGGTTTTAAATTTGCTATGCAAGGCCTTGATGGCGGGCGCATTAATATTGCAACCTGTTCAATTGGCACAGCGCAAGCGGCGCTTAATACGGCCCGCGAATATTTAAAAGAACGCACTCAGTTTGGTAAACCACTGGCCGCGTTTCAAGCGCTGCAGTTTAAAATTGCCGATATGAACACCGAGCTTGTAGCCGCGCGCCAAATGGTAAGGCTGGCTGCGTTTAAGCTTGATAATAACGACAGCGAAAAAACCACGTATTGTGCTATGGCAAAACGTTTTGCAACCGATGTGGGCTTTACCGTATGTAACGACGCCCTGCAAATTCATGGTGGCTATGGTTATATTAAAGAATACCCATTAGAGCGCCATGTACGTGATGTACGTGTACACCAAATTTTAGAAGGCACTAACGAAATTATGCGCGTTATTATAGCGCGTCGTATTTTAGCAGAGTCAGCTAGCGAAGTTTTATAAGGAGTTATTTATGTCAGAGTCAAATACTAAGTCTAATCCTAGCATTGAATTAACGACCGAAGGTCATGTAGCCATATTAACTATGTCAAACCCGCCAGCAAATACCTGGACCAAAGACACATTAATTGCCTTAAAAAACACCGTTAATAAGCTAAACAAAAATAAAAATATTTATGCACTAGTGCTTACCGGCGAAGGCGAAAAGTTTTTTAGTGCCGGTGCCGACTTAAACTTGTTTGCCGGTGGCGATAAAGGCGTAGCCGCCGAAATGTCGCGCGTATTTGGCGAAGCATTTGAAGCACTTAGTAACTTTAGGGGCGTGTCGGTTGCGGCTATTAATGGCTATGCTATGGGCGGTGGTTTAGAAGTAGCACTCGCGTGTGATATTCGTATTGCTGAAGAGCAAGCACAAATGGCGCTTCCTGAAGCTAAAGTAGGTTTACTACCGTGCGCTGGTGGTACACAAAACCTAGCATGGTTAGTAGGCGAAGGCTGGGCAAAACGCATGATTTTATGTGGCGAGCGCTTAAAAGCCGACAAAGCACTGCAAATTGGCTTAATTGAAGAAGTTGTTCCACAAGGCGAAAGCTTTGCTGCAGCACTTAAACTAGCTAACCAAGTGGCCGATCAAAGTCCGTCTTCGGTTGCAGCATGTAAAACATTGATTCAAAAAGGGCGTCATCAGCCTATGGCGAGCATTTTACCGCTAGAACGTGAGTTATTTGTGGCCTTATTTGACACCGAAGATCAGCAAGAAGGTGTAAGTGCCTTTTTAGAAAAGCGTCGTGCAAATTGGGTGAACGGCTAATGAGCGGCTTAACATTATTAAATCATGCAGATGACGCAGTCGTATTCGAAACGGCAACCGCGTCAAACGGTACTTTAATAGCGTTTGCTACGCTAAATGCACCAAAGTCGTTAAACGCCCTTAATTTTGAAATGATCAAACTATTAGAGCCGCAACTAAAAGCTTGGGCGCAAGACAGCAGTATTGCCATGGTGGTATTAAAAGGCGCAGGCGACAAAGCTTTTTGTGCTGGCGGCGATGTTGTAAGTTTGCACCACGCAATGGCTCAAGGCAGCGCAAGCGACTTAGTAGAGGATTTTTTTACGCAAGAGTATCGCCTTGACTATTTAATTCACTGTTACGAAAAGCCATTATTAGTGTGGGGTAACGGTATTGTAATGGGCGGCGGTTTAGGCTTAATGGCCGGTGCAAGCCACCGCGTAGTAACCGAAACATCGCGTATAGCAATGCCTGAGCAAACTATTGGCTTATACCCAGATGTTGGCGGCAGTTATTTTTTACATAAAATGCCTCACAGTGTTGGATTATTTTTAGGGCTTACGTCAGCGTCTATAAATTGCGACGATGCCCGTTTTGTTGCCCTTGCCGATCACTATGTAAAAGCAGACAAATACGATGCACTTTTAGCGGGTTTACTCAGCATTAAGTGGGGTAAAACGGCCAGCTTAAATCACGAAAAACTTACTACGCTGTTAACTGATTTAGATCAGCAATCAGGGCGTTTACCTAAAGGTAATATCAAAGCAAATTTGGCAACCATTCAAGAACTCGCTGAGTTTACTACGCTACAACAACAGGTTGACTATATTTTAAACTTAAACACAGACGACAAATGGCTACTAAAGGCGCAAAAATCGCTTAAGCATGGTTGTCCGCTAAGTTGTGCGTTAGTAAGCCGCCAATTAAAAACCAGTAAAGGCAAAAGCCTTGCTGAGTGTTTTAGAATGGAGCTAGGTATGTCGGTACGTGCCGGCGAAGTGGGTGAGTTTCAAGAAGGTGTACGTGCATTGTTAATCGACAAAGACGGTGCGCCAAACTGGCAATACAAAACACTCAGCGACGTGCCAAGCTCAGTGGTAGATAGCTTTTTTGAAGATCGCTATGGCAATAACCACCCACTTAAACAATTACAACAAGGCTAAAGCTATGAGCAAACTCAATATAGGATTTATTGGTTTAGGCAACATGGGTGGGCCCATGGCGGCAAACCTTATTAAAGCAGGGCACACAGTAAGTGTGTTCGACTTAAACCAAAATACAGTTAACGAGCTAAAAAGCAAAGGTGCAAACGCAGCCGCAGATGCAACGCAATGTGCCAACAACGTAGACATACTTATTAGCATGTTGCCTGCTGGCAAGCATGTTAAAGCGCTTTATTTGGGTGAAAACGGGCTAATTAACAGCTTAAGCAAAACCACCTTAGTTATTGATTGCTCAACCATAGATGCCGAATCGGCGCGCGTGGTTGGTAAAGAGTTAGCACAGCAAGGTATTAGCTTTGTAGATGCACCGGTATCGGGTGGCGTTGCAGGCGCAACCGCCGGCACACTTACCTTTATTGTAGGCGGCGATAAAGCCGCGTTCGACAAAGCCAATGCTGTGCTGGTTGATATGGGCAAAAATATTTTTCATGCAGGCGACATTGGCGCAGGGCAAGTTGCAAAAATATGTAATAACATGCTGTTGAGCATTTTAATGGCAGGCACCAGCGAAGCACTACAAATGGGTATAAATAATGGCCTAGATCCTAAAGTGCTTAGCGACATAATGACCGCAAGCTCAGGGCGTAACTGGACGTTAGAATTATATAACCCGTGTCCGGGTGTAATGGAGTCGGCTCCTGCAAGTAACGAATACAAACCAGGCTTTATGGTCGATCTAATGGCGAAAGACCTAGGCTTGGCAATGGAAGCAGCAAAGCAAAGTAAATCAGCCACGCCAATGGGTTCAATGGCCAACGACTTATACGCTACATTGCAGCACCAAGGTGCGGGTACTGAAGATTTTAGTGCCATATTTAAATTATTTTCGAAGTAGGGGTAACGCGTGGAAATTAAAAATAACACGGTAGTAATAACCGGTGGCGCACAAGGCTTGGGTTTTGCTATGGCGCAAAAGTTTGCAAAAATGGGCGCAAACATTGCCCTAATCGATATGGCGCAAGATGCACTTAACACAGCAACCGAGCAATTAAGTCAACTTGACGGCGTAACTACGCGTATACAAGGCTACGCTGCCAACGTTACCAACGAGAGCGAAATGGAAGCGGTATTTAACACCATTAATAGCGACTTTGGCCATATTGGTGTATTGATCAACAACGCCGGTATTTTACGCGATGGCATGTTTATTAAAGCAAAAGACGGCAAAGTAGTTAAAAAAATGTCGCTTGAGCAATTTCAATCAGTAATAGACGTAAACCTTACTGGCGTGTTTTTGGCAGGCCGCGAAGCCGCCAGCCATATGATTGAGTCGGGCAAAGGTGGCGTTATTGTTAATATGTCGAGCGTAGCGCGCGCCGGAAACATAGGGCAAACAAACTACGCAGCCTCTAAAGCAGGCGTTGTAGCGCTTACTACTACATGGGCTAAAGAGCTTGGCCGTTTTGGTATTCGCGTAGGCGCAATTGCACCAGGTGTTATAAGCACCGCAATGACCGACGTAATGAAACCAGAAGCTAAAGAGCGCATGCTTAGCGTAACTCCAGTAGGGCGTTTAGGTGAAACTGCAGAAATAGCCCATACCGCACAATATATTATCGAAAACGACTTTTTTACCGGTCGCGTAGTAGAAATAGACGGCGGCATTCGTTTGTAAAATGAGTTGGTTTAAGATTAATTAAAAAAGCATAACTCGTGTGGGTTGTGCTTTTTTGTTTTAAATAGAGACGTTTATAATCTTGAAAAAGGGCTAATAACACCATTAGCGCCTTGCTGTAAAACATGGGTATATATTTGTGTAGTACGAACGTCACTGTGCCCGAGTTGTGTTTGTACTGTGCGTATATCAGCGCCGCTTTGCAGTAAGTGCGTAGCGAATGAGTGGCGCAAAGTATGTGGCGTAACGTGTTTATTAATGTGTGCATTAAAAGCCGCTTTTTTTACAGCGCGCTGTAATTGCTTTTCATCAATATGATGGCGCCTTAGCTGTTTACTCTCAGGATCAATACTGAGTTTATAAGATGGAAATAAATATTGCCAACCCAGCTGTTTGTTATGATTTGGATATTTTTTACGTAATAAATGCGGCATATACACGCCACAAAACAGCGGGTTATTTAGGTCTAATTGTAAATAATTATCGACTAATTGAATTTGTGTTCGTATTTGTGGTATCAGTTCTCCTGCAAGCGTTACAACACGATTTTTGCCCCCTTTACCATCCCAAATTCGAACACAGTTATAATCAAAGTCAATATCTTGTATCCGCAAACGTAGTACCTCCATTAACCGCATACCGCTACCATAAAGTAGTGCACACGCTAAATAATGCTTTGTAATACAGTGTTTAAATAACGCTGAAACTTCTGTTTGTGTAAGCACAACGGGTAATTTCCTAGGGCGTTCACTTTTTACAAAATCTAATGATAATGAGAGAGGACTTTTAATTATTTCTTTATATAGAAAACTTAGCGCATTCAATGCCTGGGCTTGTGTGCCTTGCGCTACATTTTGCGAGTTTACTAAATGATTTAAATATAATTCCACTTGAGTATCCCCCATAGAGCTTGGGTGTTGCATATTATTAAAGCGGATATAGGCAGCTATCCAAAACAAATAAGCTTCAATAGTGCTCTTTGCATAACGCTTGCTATACATATGATCTTTAATCATGGTTAGAAAGAGAGATTTCATAAATGATATTCAATTATTTAAGTCTGATACTGTATATATAGACAGTTGATTGTATTTTGTCCAATAACATTATTAAAAGTCGTTTTGGGGTATTTTAACAACGGTGATTTTATAACATACGTAATTACTTGTTTACATTGTAGTTATTTAGTGGAACTATTGAGCCATGTAATATACGCCGTTTTGGGGTGTTATAAACCCCCAAAGTGGTGTTCAATAAGCTGTTAGGCGTACAAAGGAGTATTATGCCAGATTCAGGTGTTAGTTATATAGCTTGGTGGGGAGCGATTTTATCAACTATATTAGCTTGTCTAAAAATATGGGAAATTTGGACTAATCGATTTCGTGTGGATATTGGTTATGGCTTTGCATCTCAGCCTAGCCAAGGGCATGTTATATTTATTAGAAATCTATCTTCCAAACCGATAATTTTACAATATTGGGAATTACATCTGTGTTCCAATTGGTGGCCATTTAGAAAATTTGAGTATTTTGAGTCTCCAACCCTTGATATAGGTGATGATAAGATTGAACCATACTCCAGCAAAAAAATGTCTTTTAAAGATCAAAATTACTTCAGTGTGGGCGATGATGCTATAAAAGGTAGAAAAATATATATCAAGATATATATTGTAGGGCGTAAACCTTTTTATAAAAAAGTATATGGTTAAGTACGCCTAACAACACGCCCTGAGGTGGACGACTAGTAAAATTTAGCTATTAATTGCAAATTTTAAAAGTGGTGAGCCTCTGCGTTTTAATGCTGCTAAATACGTCGATTCATCGTAGGGTGTATTTGTTTTCCAACACCTAAATACAATCCTTATCCATTTAAATGCCAGTGATCTAATAATGCTGTTGTGCGGCTTACCCTTGGCTTTTTGTTGCTCATAATACGCTTTAGCCCAAAATGAATAACGAATAGAAAAGCCTGCCCATTCTACAAATGTTTGCCTTAAAAAAGTGGGGCAACTATAACGCCAATGCGTCCACATCTTTTGACCACTGCGCTCAATAACAGGCGCTATACCAGCGTATTTTTGAAGCTCTGCAGCATCATTATAACGCGCACGATTACTCCCAAAAGCAACAAGTAAACGTGGCGCGAGTTGTGGACCTGCGCCGGGTAAGCTATCAAATATCTTTTTATCCTGCTGGGCTTTATAGGCCGATTTTATTGCTTTATCGAGCTTTTCAATACCTTTTAATAACACTTTAAATTGGGTGATAAGCACTTCAACGAGCATTTGATTGGGCACAATGACTCCTTCGTCTAGAGTTAATGGCATCGCATTTTTAATACTGTCTAGCCGTGCATTATTGACCGTGCAATAGTGTGAGTTATGACTCTCAAAAAAGTCGAGTAAAGTCTGTTTTCTTGCTTTTTTAACCGCAGTGAGCGACGGCCATTTCTGAATGAAGTCGCAGAATATATACGTGTCCTTTTCTTTAAACCATTCAAGTGCCTGCGGGTAATAATTCTTTAATGTCGCCGTTATCTTATTGGATAAATCGACACTGTCTTGCACTAAACTTCGGCGATATTCAACAAGCTGAGACAGCGTTCGCATAGCTGCAGGCTCAGGCTCAATGACAGACAGCTTATTCATGTGTAACGTGAGAATTTCAACTTGTACAAAGGCATCTGATGGGTCATCTTTTGCGCCACTGGGCGTAAAAGCCTGGCGGTATTTAGCAACGGCACAAGGATTAACGGTAAATAAAGTAAGGTGGTCGTATTTAGCTAACGCATAAATAAGCGGGCCTTTTTTAAGCTCACAAACAATCGCTATTTTCTGCTCTGGATAACGCTGTTTAATATCCATAGCCCATTCATGCAACGCTTCAGGTGTGTGTTTAATAACGGTGTAATGGTATTTATTAGTGCCTGTTGGGTGTTCACAAATATCATGTTTTTTATCGGCCCAATCTATGCCAATGAGTACAGCAAAATTATCAACGTTATATGCTTTCATTTTATAGCGCCTACGGTTAAAGTTAAGGACGGAATGTGCTTAAATCTCGTTTCTCGCAGGTCTTATAGATAGTCTTGGTCGGCAATCCCTGAGTATGCGTTTTGAAATCGAGGTGCTCTGTTGGCTCGAACGTCTTGTTAAAAACATTGGATGTTTGTCATTCAATATTCGTAACCAACAGAAGCATATTCCACTTAATATAATAGTCAGTTACTTTTAAATTAAGTGGCTTGGTCGAACTATAAGCCAATCAAGCGGGACTAAAAACAGTTTGCTCGGTTTCGCTTCGCTACACATTTTAGCAAACAATTTTTAGCCCCTTATTGGGGCGTTGAGGCTGTAGAATTACTCTTTTTAGGAACGTATCTTACTATTTTGAATTGATTGCTTTTTAACCTTGAACCCATCCGTTCGCTGTGATCTAATAGATATTATTCACCCACGGTAAATCGTTATGGCCAACTACAAGCCTGACTTATCCTGTCAAAATAAATTCATTTCTATCAATTTTGCTGAGCAAATTTTGCCAGGCACATTTGAATATGCTCTTTGTTATATTGTCGAAAATAAGCTCGATTTATCGGGATTTGACGCGTGGTATAACAACGACAAAACGGGTGCTGCGGCGTATCCACCATCGGTGATGCTAAAAATTATTTTACTGGGTTATGCACATGGATTAATTAGTAGCCGTCGGATTGCAAAGGCTTGCGAGCATAATATTTTATTTATGAGTGTGTCGGGTGATATCCAGCCGCATTACACATCTATAGCGGGTTTTGTGGCTAAAATGCATGAACAGATTGAGCCACTTTTTACGCAAGTGCTGATGATATGTGATGAAGAAGGCTTGATAGGCCGCAACATGTTTGCCATTGATGGGTGTAAATTAAAGTCCAATGCGAGTAAAGAGTGGAGCGGCACATTCGATGAGTTAGGCCGTAAAAAAGCAAAACTAGAACGCGCAAGCAAACGTATAATTGAACGCCACCAATCGCAAGATGGACTAGGCGAAGAGTTGATAACTCAGGATTTAAAACAAAAAGAAAAGCTGGATAAAAGTGCAGATAAAATCACTGAGTTTTTAGCCACTCACAAAGAAAAAACAGGCAGTAAAGGCAAGCCTGTTAAAAGTAATATCACCGACCCCGATAGTGCAAAAATGACGACCTCAAAAGGGACAATTCAAGGCTACAACGGTATCGCGATAAATGATGATAAACACCAAATTATCCTGCAAGCTCAAGCGTGGGGATCAGTGGGGGAACAACAAACTTTACAGCCAGCCATTGCACAATTAAAACAGCAGCTTGTTAAACTCAATACAGAAAAACGAGCAGGTGAACACACCATTAAATTCACTGCAGACAGTGGGTTTAACAGCGAAGTGAATCTTGAATTTATGGCGCAAAGCGGGTTCGATACCTATATTGCGGATAACCAATTTAGAAAAAGAAACCCGCTGTTTAAAGCCAGCGAAACATACGAAACGGAGCAAGAAAAGCGCAGACTAAAACGCAGTAAAGGCAAACCACGACTATTTACCTCAGATGATTTTCATTATGATGAAACAACCCAAATATGCCGCTGCCCTGCAGGCAATGCCATGTGGCGAAGCGGTATAAATGTAAACAGCCATAACCAAAAATACACCCGGTTCTGCGGTTACTTAAAAGACTGTAAAACGTGTCCGCTACAGCAACAATGCATGCGAAAGCCGCCCATTAAAACAGGGCGACAAGTGCAGTTTATCAATAATGAATCACGCAAAAAACTGAGCTATGTAGACAAAATGAAAGTAAAAATAGATAGCCCAATCGGTCGACGACAATACAGTAAGCGACTTGGTTGTATTGAGCCGGTGTTCGGCAACATTACAGTAAATAAAGGCATGAATAAGTTGACCTTACGGGGTCAAGCGAAAGTGAATGCGCAATGGCAACTGTATTGCCTTGTTCATAATATAGAAAAGCTGCAAAACACGATGCATTAAGAGGGGTAAGCCCTTTTAACCTCAATAAAGCCACTTAAACACCAGTAATACCTTCTAAAATGCCAATTAAAACAACATCAAACTCCCACTTTATATTCTGCATAAAATACAGTAATCGATTGAACCAAAATAGGAACTCAGCTATGGTTTATTAATCAATAAAAACAAATAAAAAACGAGTTAATCTACAGGCTCGTTATAACCCTTTCGGATTTGGGCAATTAAATAATATGGAGATTCAATTAAGCATGAATGAGTTAACAACATTCTTATCAAACCCAGTTGTTGGTTTTATTGGTTATATCTTGTCGTTAATCGCTGCAATTATTGCGATTTATCAAGCATTAGCTAAAGGAAAAGCCTTGAAAGCTATAAAACAACTTAACTTACAGATTACAACTATAAGACAAGAGAACAATGATTTAAGGTTATCTATAAATAAAACAGAGAATAATAATGAAATTATTCAGGGTGAAAAATCACAATATTTTCAAGATAATTCTGGCTCTGTAAATATAGATAATCGAGGCTGATATGACTAAAGGTGTCACCTTTAAGGATAACTTAGGCCCTGTAAATATTAGTAATGAAAATAGAGTTGCTCGTTCTAGTATATTAGGTAAGTTGGTTGAAATAATTGCTACTTCAAATACAGAATCATGTAATTTAAATCGAGATCCTGCAGAAATTGAAATAAAAATAAATTTTAATGATTTAGTAACGCATCGCTGGTTAGTCGATGAGTACGTTGATAACTCTGTTTTAATTGATAGTTCTATAACCCAACTAAACCAACTCATTAACAACGGAAGCACAAAATTAAAAAGACAAATGAAACTGTTTTATAGAAATGCTCTTTCGGATTTTGGGATAAGTTCTAAGCCGTTTGATTTAAACAAGCTAAAAGCACAATCTGACAATATTGTGGAAAAGGTTATGTCTTTGTCTAGTGAATTTGTAAAAGCCTCTTCTGATTTACAGGTAGGCTACTATGATGAAGATATAAGCTTTGGAATAGCCCTGATTACGAGCTACTCAATAATAGAATGTATTGTTTTGGAAAACCCTAATGATCACAATTGATTCTGACCCTATGTTAAATCCAATTTATATTGGAGCCTCTATTTTAAATGAATTGTCTTCAACAGATTTTACTGAAATAGGAATTGAAGAACTGTACGCTGCAATAAAAGATAAGCTCGATATGTCTTATGAGGTATTCACTTTTTCTTTAGATTGGCTTTACATTATCGGTGCCTTAGACCTTAACGAAAATGGATTTTTAATATATGCAACTTCATAAATTAAATGTATTTAAGAACAAAGAATTACTTAGAACTATTCAATTCAAAGAAGGCCTGAATTTAATACTTAATTCAGACTCAAAGAGTGCAAAAAGTGGTAATAGTGTAGGTAAATCAACACCATCAAGATTAATCGATTATTTGTTTCTTTCTTCCGGTGAAGATATTTATACAGAGCCTGAGTTTAAAAAGACTATTCCTGAAGTAACTAATTACTTAGATAATAATGACATTTTAGTAGAACTAGAGTTTTTCGGTTTTGATAATAAACCTTATGTTATTTCTAGGGATTTAAAAACGAATACAAAAGATGCTTTTTATTATATAAACCGTGAAAGTACAGATAGTAAAAAATATAAAGAACTAGTATCAACACAAATATTTGGCCAACAAAGCGATAAACCTTCGGTGCGGAATTTAAGCCATAAATTCATACGTAATACCAACGATAAAATGCAAAACACAACAAGGTTTTTACATGTAAATTCTAAGCCTGATTTATACGATCAAGTTTATCTTTTTCTTTTCGGGTTTACAGGGTTAGATTTATTAAAAGAAAAAGCATCAATTAACAATCAAGTATCAACTAAAAAAAAGCATTTAGCCGCATATAGAAAACCTCATAAAGAAACTTCTCTAGTCAAAATGATTAAACCTCTTGAAGCAGAGGCTGAACTGTTAAAGCAAAGAATATCAGAGTTTGATTTTAAAGATAATCAGGAGACTAATGTTAAAGAACTTGTCAGAGTGCAAAGTGAAATATCTGATCTGACATTATCTTATTCAAAATTAGAGAATAAAGTAAATTATCTCACTAAATCAATTGAAAACCTTAAAAGTAGTGCAACGAATGTTAATGGTAGAGAGCTATCTGATATCTATGCAGAAGCTGGGATTTCTATAAGTGGTGAGTTAAAAAGAACGTATGGGGAATTGGTTGTTTTTCATAATAAAGTTTTATCAAATAAAGTTAAGTTGATAGAAACTGAGTTGCATAGTGTTGAATCTACGTCAGCTAGTGTTCGACTTGATATAAATCATATGCAGGAAACAGAAGCAAGTGTGTTTAAAAATATAAATGAACCAGACACTCTAAAGTCAATCGGACGAATGTATAACGACCTATCATCGATCAGAGAGAATATTGCTAGTACAAGCGCTCTATTAAAGAAAATAGAGGATACTAAAGAAGCAATCGAGCTTCTAGAAGATACTAAATCTAAAGTAGTTGATAAAATCAATAGTAATACTGTTGAACTTGATAATAACACTGAGCTATTTAATCAATATTTCGGTGATTTAAGTAAGTCTTTTTATAATGAAAGATATATTTTCGATTTAAACTTCAATCTTGAAAAGGAAAAATGTGAGTTTGACATAGCTTGTATATCACCAAACTCTACAGGAGGAAAAAAGAAAGGCGAACTGAGTGCATTTGATTTGGCATATATCAATTTCGTAAATGAGAAAAAGTTAAAACGGCCAACATTTGTAATTCATGACAGCATTGAAGATGTTGATGTGAACCAAGTTTTTGATATTTTCCAAAATGCAAACCGAAGTACAGGACAGTATATTGTCGCAGTTTTAAGTGATAAGTTAACAGGTAATGAATTTGATGTTTTCAAGAAAGATTCCATCGTATTAGAGTTATCGGAAACAAATAAATTTTTCAAAATTTAGCCTATACATCAGCGGGTTATAACAACACGCCCTGAGGTGGACGACTAGTAAAATTTAGCTATTAATTGCAAATTTTAAAAGTGGTGAACCTCTGCGTTTTAAGGCCGCTAAATACGTCGATTCATCGTAGGGTGTATTCGTTTTCCAACATCTAAATACAATCCTTATCCATTTAAATGCCAGTGATCTAATAATGCTGTTATGCGGCTTACCCTTGGCTTTTTGTTGCTCATAATACGCTTTAGCCCAAAACGAATAACGAATAGAAAAGCCTGCCCATTCCACAAATGTTTGCCTTAAAAAAGTAGGGCAACTATAACGCCAATGAGTCCACATTTTTTGACCACTGCGCTCAATAACAGGCGCTATACCAGCGTACTTTTGAAGCTCTGCAGCATCATTATAACGCGCACGATTACTCCCAAAAGCAACAAGTAAACGTGGGGCGAGTTGTGGGCCTGCACCGGGTAAGCTATCAAATATCTTTTTATCCTGGTGGGTTTTATAAGCCGATTTTATTGCTTTATCGAGCTTTTCAATGCCCTTTAATAACACTTTAAATTGCGTGATAAGCACTCCAACGAGCATTTGATTAGGCACAATTACTCCTTCGTCCAGAGTTAATGGCATCGCATTTTTAATACTGTCTAGTCGTGCATTATTGACCGCGCAATAGTGTGAGTTATGACTCTCAAAAAAGTCGAGTAAAGTCTGTTTTCTTGCTTTTTTAACCGCAGTGAGTGACGGCCATTTCTGAATGAAGTCGCAGAATATATACGTGTCCTTTTCTTTAAACCATTCAAGTGCCTGCGGGTAATAATTTTTTAATGTCGCTGTTATTTTATTGGATAAATCGACACTGTCTTGCACTAAACTTCGGCGATATTCAACAAGCTGAGACAGCGAACGCATAGCAGCTGACTCGGGCTCAATGACAGACAGCTTGTCCATATGTAACGTGAGAATTTCAACTTGTAGAAAGGCATCTGATGGGTCATCTTTTGCGCCACTGGGCTTAAAAGCCTGGCGGTATTTAGCAACAGCACAAGGATTAACGGTGAATAAAGTAAGGTGGTCGTATTTAGCTAATGCATAAATAAGCGGCCCTTTTTTAAGCTCGCAAACAATCGCTATTTTCTGCTTTGGATAACGTTGTTTAAAGAAATAAAGGGACAGGCATAAAATTAACAGTGCCGTAAAATAAATCCTGGTATTTTATAAACTATTTTCCGAGGTGGAATGAGTGTAATTGAAACAAACACAAAGAATAAAATTATAATGACACCCACGCTAATCACTTTGAAAAACTAGGGTGGGTGTCAATGTTATTCAGTTGATTTTATTATACGTATCATTATGTGTATAGAGGGCTTAAAATCTAATTTTTAAAGATTGAAATCTAAAGTGAGACCAATCACTTAACGCTGTGATAGTTTGTTTTGTAGGGGGAGCGACATATATTAAACCTGCAATGGCAATAATTGACGACAATGTAATTAATTTATTATCGAAGTCAGCTATTTTTAGAGCGGTCCCGAAAGAGCGTTTAATTGTGACATTACTTAAATCTACACTGTAAATTTCATCCAGCAATAAATGAATTAATCCTCCGAGTAAAATAAACCCACCCGTTAACCAGGCAAAGGTGGCTGCTTGTGGGGTTGATTGATCATTCAGTTCCCATGTTACTTGTGTTGTTAATAGCGCGCATAGCAGTATAAATAGTAAAGAGTGGCAACTGCCTCTATGTACTGTGATCCATTCAAAAAGTGGTCTAATAATATATTTCATAAATCCGTAAACCAATAACGGCACTACAATTAACTCGATAAAACTAATTTTAATAATTAGCTCAGTGGTTATGTAATGCAGTACCAGTAATACAGCGCTCAGTGCAAATAAGTTAAAAACAGTGTCGAGTGATGTGGAGTTATCTGAATCTATATCTGGTAATAAACCGCCGATTGAGCCTAAAAACCATAACCAGAGCGCGCCCTTTAAATCAATATGTTCTGCAGATAATAAGGTGGCTGAGGCTAAGCCTGTGATGATTAGCGCAGTATTAAGATGAGTATTGAAATTTGCCATTGTGTCTCTTGATGGGGAAATAGGAGGGCATTCTAACAATTATGTTCTTTAAGACAAATAAAGGGACAGGCATAAAATAATTTACAGTGCCTAAAATTTTTGAATACTTCACGATCTTACTAAAAATAAGCTGTGGAATTTAAAACAAATAAAGGGACAGGCATAAAATAATTTACAGTGCCTAAATTTTTGAATACTTCACGATCTTACTAAAAATAAGCTGTGGAATTTAATGTCAGCTAGCTTAATCTCTAGAAGATTTATAGTTTGGGCTGGTGGTTATTTGAAAGTCTATGTTTGCTCTTAGATGGATAAGTCTATTTATAAGCTCCTTGTTCGTAAAGTTATTTCAGGACGGGTCAGTGAGCAACAAAAAAGCCTAGCATGTTAACGCTAGGCTTTTTGTTATTTATTTATAAGAATTATACTTTAAATCTATGCACTGGTTTTATTACGAATCAATTTGTAGTTTAAGAATTCAGTAATACCAAGGGTACCAAGTTCACGTCCGAAGCCTGAGCGCTTAACACCGCCAAAAGGGGTGTTGGCTTCAGTACCAGAAGGTGCGTTTATGGTCACCATGCCGACTTCTAACTGATCAGCAATCTCAGCTGCCAATTCTGAGTCTTTAGTCTGGATTGACGCACCAAGACCAAATGGAACATCGTTGGCAATTTTGATCGCATCAGCGATATCACGAGCTTTATAAATAACAGCAACAGGACCAAATAGTTCTTCGCTATAAACAGCCATTGAGTTATCGACATTGGTAAGTACTGCTGGAGCAAACCAAGCGCCTGGCTTGTCTTTGACAATGCCGCCTTCAATTAGAACGGTGGCACCAGCTTTTATTGCTTCATCTAACTGCTTTTGTAAATTGACTGCAGCGCTTTTTGAGGACATCGGTCCGATAAAGGTTGTTTGATCTAATGGATCAGACAACGTCATCTCACGAACCGCATCGGCAAAGCCTTGTACAAACTTATCATAAACGGCTTCAACGACAATTAGGCGCTTAGCGGCGTTACAAGCTTGTCCAGTATTGCCAAAGCGGCCGGTGATGGCATCTGCTACTGCTTGCTCAATATCAGCATCTGCTGCAACGATAAAGGCATCTGAACCGCCAAGCTCTAAAACGACCTTTTTAAGGGCGCCGCCTGCTATTTTAGCAACTGCTTGTCCTGCACGCTCAGAACCTGTTAATGAGATGCCTTGTATTCTGCTGTCTTCGATGATAGTTGCGGCTTGATCATTGGTAGCAAATACATTGTTATATACGCCATCTGGTAAACCGGCATCTTTAAGAATTTCGACAATTACTTCTGCCGTTTTAGGGCACTGCGGGGCATGCTTTAAAATAATTGTATTGCCTGCCATAAAGTTAGGTGCTGCAAAGCGTGCTACTTGATAATGCGGATAGTTCCACGGCATAATTCCTAACAATGCGCCTACTGGCAGTTTCTCTACAAAAGCTGAGCCTTCGGCTACATTGATTTGGTTATGTGCTAATAGCTGTTCTGCGTTGTCTGCATAATAGCGATATATTTCAGCGACTAGAGCGAGCTCTCCTTTACCTTGGGCTACAGGCTTGCCCATTTCTACAGCGATCATGTTTGCCAGCTCATCTTGACGCTCAATATAGATATCTGCAATTTTGTGCAGAAGTGCGCTGCGCTCGCTAAGAGAGATGTTACGCCATTCTTTATAGGCATCATCAGCTTTTGTGATGGCTTGCTGAATATCTTGTTCATTTGCAGTAGGGTAGCTGGCTTCAACTTTGCCAGTTGCTGGATTGGTTACTTTATATTCGCTCATAAATATTCCTTGGATTAAAAGTTCATTTATAGTGACTCACTGAGTACAACTATTATTTATACAACTGCAACATGTAAGCGTACATCAATACTAAATGTTGCATTAGAGTAAGGACAGGTTAGATGAGATTTTGTGATTGCACATTGTTAATACGTGATACTTCAACAGACAGATCTATATATATTAAGTTATAGCTATTATCGGCTTTCATACCAAGACCGACTTGAGCAGATGTATTGAAGCTGTAATTGGTAATTTTAACTGTTGTGCTGCCATGTTCAGGGCGCGCTATCGAAACGCGCTGCATAACCCATCACAAACAGCTGTTCTGGATTAAAACCCTTTTTATCTGGTTCTTGAAAGAACACCAAATCAAAAACTTAGTGAACCATCGACAAGACTTGTATGCCCAAACTGATCACAGGCTGCTATTGCCTAAGCTGTGTAATACTTTCATTTTGTGATGCGATCATTATAAGGGACAGCTTAATAATGCGTTATAATAGTCCTACAAATGTGTTGCCTAATCCTATAAAAATTTGTACTGTCAATCAGGTTCTAAAAATAAGTAAAATATGATGCAGAAAACAAACATTGAGCAACTACTTAGATTAATCCCTAAGAACCAAACCATCGAATCAGATATTCCAGACTTAGTATTTCATTGTGCCGACAGGCCAGAAAAAATAATCGGTTACGTCCTAGAGCCTAGTATATGTATTGTTTTACAAGGCGAGCGCGAGGTTTACTTAGGAACAGATTGTGTAAAGTTTGACAATACTAACCTGATGTTTTGTCCAGTAGACGCTCCATTGAACATACATATTAAACAGGCTTCGTTAGACAATCCTGTTGTTGTATTATCTATGAAATTAAATTTGCTAATGATTCGCGACGTTCTGGCTAAAATACCACCTAAAAAACATATAGAAGAGGGTTATTTTGGAATCAAATGGCAATTAGATGACTCTATCATGCCATCGTTTGATCGATTGATAGAGTTACTTAATTATCCAAATGATATTGAATTTCTATCTCCTTTAATACAGCAAGAAATTTATTATCGATTACTATCAGGAAAACAAGGCGATAAGCTGCGCCAACTGGTAACGAATGGCAGCCATATTCATCGTATTGCTCAAGCAGTCGATTGGCTGAAAGCACATCTAGATGAACCTTTGGTTATTGCAGACTTGGCAAGCCGCTGCGGTATGAGTGTTTCAGGGTTTCACCAACACTTTAAGAAAATTACTCAGTTGAGTCCGCTACAGTATCAAAAAAACTTACGATTAATGGAGGCGCGACGGCTGATTAAAATCAATGACGCGCAAATATCATACATTGCCCTGCAAGTAGGATATGAAAGCCCTAGCCAGTTTAGCCGAGAATATAAACGACTGTTTGGCATCAGTCCAAATAATGACTTGGATTAAAGCATCGCAACAGCAGTCTTCCAGATGGTCACAAAGCAGAAATAAAGGTAACAGAAATAAAGGGACAGGCATAAAATAATTAACAGTGCCGTAAATTAAACCCTGATATTTTCTAAGCCATTTTCCTAGGTGGGTTAGGAATATGAATGATTCTATACCCCAGGCTATTTGCTAATAAACTCATTTTAACTAGGAAAATAAAGGGACAGGCATAAAGCAATTAACAGGTTTATGCCTGTCCTTTAATAATTATGTCCTTTACTAATCAAAACTTTATTTTTACTAAATTAAAACGGCTTATTTTTAGCCGCTATTTCTTTTAAAATCTTTTATAACTAAAGCGCTTCAAAAATAGCAGCTATACCTTGTCCGCCACCAATACACATAGTGACCAAGCCGTATTTACCGTTAATGCGTTTCAGTTCGTACAGGCATTTGGTTGATAAAATAGCACCGGTTGCGCCAACAGGGTGGCCAAGTGCTATAGCTCCGCCATTGGGGTTTACTTTATGCTCAGGAAAGTTTAACTCATTGCCTACGCATAATGCCTGTGCGGCAAAGGCTTCGTTTGATTCTATTACGTCCATGTCATCAATAGTTAATCCAGTTTTTTCAAACACCTGTTGCACAGCAGGAATAGGCCCTGTGCCCATTAATGAAGGCTCAACACCTGCTCTGGCATAACCGACTAGGCGACCGAGTGGTTTTAAGCCTTGTTCATTGGCCTTTTGCTCCGACATAAGCACTAACATGGCTGCGCCATCATTAATACCTGATGAGGTAGCTGCGGTGACTGTACCATTTTGTTTAAAGTAGGGTTTTAAGGTGGTGAGTTTTTCGACCGTTGTGTCAGCACGAACATGCTCGTCAGTATCAAAAATTTGATTACCGTTACGAGATTTAATTTCGATGGGCATTATTTGCTGTTTAAAATAGCCTGCGGTAATGGCTTTAGCCGCTTTATGATGGCTTTGTGCTGCGTAAGCGTCTTGTTGCTTGCGGCTAATGCTATATTTTTCTGCAATGTTTTCAGCGGTAACGCCCATAGGGGTGTTGTCCCATGGGTCTTGTAATGTGGTAGTTAGCTCATCAACTACTGTACTATCACCCATTTTTTGGCCCCAACGATTACTTGCTAGAGTGTAGCCTGAGCTACTCATGCTTTCTGCTCCGCCTGCTAATGCTGCGTTTACATCACCTAATTGAATTTGTTGTGCTGCTTGTATAATGGCTTCTAAACCCGAACCACACAAGCGGTTGAGTGTTACCGCGTGACTGCTAATTGGTAACCCTGCATTTAGCCCAATAACTCGCGACAAATACGCGTCTTTAGGGCCGTTATGTATCACTTTACCTACCACACATGAACCAACTTGCTTTGGTGAAATATTGGCTCTACCTAATGCTTCTTTGGCGCACATAGTGCCTAACTGAGCGGGAGTGAAGTTTTTAAGGCTGCCACCAAAGCCACCGATAGCAGTGCGTACTGCGCTTAATATTACTACGCTATTGTTATTAAATTTTGTCATTGTGTTCTCTTTATTATTTTTTTTGCTTGTATCCACTTTATTCTAAATGATATTAAAAGAGCAAAAGGATAAAGGTTGACTTTAATTCATCAAAACATAATTTTAAAATAAACTAAAGCTGCAGGCGTTGAGTTGATATATAACTTTGTTAATCATTTTATGTTTTTGCTTTAAAGAGATTTAAAAAGAGGATTTAAAAGATTTAAAAGGACAGGCACAAAGTATTTGCAAAACTCACATTAGCTACTACTGTTATTATATCCAGTGGTTGTTGGTTTTGTATTTTATGACACGCGCAAGAAAAAATCTCATTGATTTGGCCTCAACATCTTATTATCACTTAATAGCTAGATGCGTTAGGCGAGCTTTTTTGTGTGGTGATGATAAATACACAGGTAAAAACTTTGATCACCGCAGAGAGTGGCTAGTAGAACGTATAAAGTTGTTAAGTAGTGTGTTTGCCATAGAGATTGCAGCTTACGCAATTATGAGTAATCACTATCACTTAGTTGTAAATGTTAATAGAAAGCAGGCACTAGATTGGGCAGATAGTGAAGTAATTGAACGCTGGTATAGGCTTTATAATGGCCACGCTTTGGTGGATAGTTACTTAAAAGGCGAGCAGTTAGATAATGCGAGTTTAGTTTGCTTTAATGAAATTATAGCTAAATGGCGAGAAAGACTTTACGACATAAGCTGGTATATGAAAAACCTAAATGAATACATTGCCCGTGAAGCAAATAAGGAAGATAGCTGCACAGGTAAGTACTGGGAAGGGCGCTATAAATCACAAGCATTATTAGATGAAACCGCATTGCTTAGTTGCATGGCCTATGTCGATTTAAATCCTATTAGAGCAAACATGGCCGGTACGTTAGAAGACAGTGATTTTACTTCTATTCAAGAACGTATAGCGCAATTGACAGCCTTTACTAAAAATACGGTTCAAACAAATAACCGCTCAAAACAAAAAGATAGTGTTCAAGATCAAAGTCAACCAAGTCAGCTAAAGCCATTTTGCGCTAACAACATAAAACACACTATACCTTTTGCGTTACTAGATTACCTAGAGTTAGTAGATTGGAGTGGTCGTCAAATTTCTCCAAACAAAAAAGGATATATAAATAAAGCAATTCCTAAAGTGCTAGTTACTCTGAATATAGAAGAAGCACAATGGCTTGAATCGATTCAACGATTTAGGCATAAATATTCAAACTTTGCAGGGAGTAAACAACGATTAAAGCAGCAAGCCGCGAATAACGATGTTAAATGGTACAAAGGTGCAGGGTGAGCGCCACACCTTCAGCGATAACTTAAACAACAACTTTAACAAACCACCTTTGAAACTAACTTTACCTGCCTGATATCCTTACTAAACATATATCTACTAATAACTTAAATTATATAAACTAATAGAGCGTAGAAGTGAGAGGGAATTAGTAAATAACGATGACGAACTTTGAGGTTAAATAAACCAGGTAATATATGCCTGTCCCATTTTTAATTTTTATGCCTGTCCCATTTTTAATAAATAACTTCATGCCAATATTGCAATAAGCACCGTTTATGGTATAAGACTGCCAGCTTTAGTTTACTCAATATAGTATGGATAATAGCAAGGGTGAACAAGCCAATTTAATCTATTGAATTTTTTGGACTTTTATCGAAAAGCGGCGCCCAGTATTATCTTTAATATAAAGCCGCTTTGCAGCAATAGCACTTAACCAAACACACCGAATTTATTTTAGCCTACGGCTACACCTTAAATCATACGTACCGCACGAATGCTTATATGAGCACGTACCTGGGTATTTAGTATTAATTACACGCCGCTGGTGATGATCACGCTAGGCATGTCATTTTGTAAGTTAATTAATTCTAATCACACGGCTATGGCCGTAAATTTGTGTAACCAGTTTATAAGCTACAGCACGTTTATAAACGTCAATGCTTTAAACGTAATCCAACAAAAGCGGCATTACCTCACATGCCAAGCTTTGCAAACAGCCTATAAGTACTAAGCACTAGTTACTGCTTTAGGCTGCAATTCAATTTTAGTTATGTAATTAACAAGGTTAACAATGAACACCAATTTTAAAGAGCGTAAGCTTACTTATTTATCTGCTTGTTTAGTTTTCTTATTTACCAGCCAAACAAGCTCAGCCTTTGAGCAACCACCGCTATTTAATCAGGCTAATACAGCTATAGAGAGGGTTGCAGTGATAGGCTCGCGCCATGTATACAGCAGTAACTTTACGCCTTTAGAAACACCACAAGCTGAGCAAACAATCGATTTAGCAACGCTTGAAAATGCTGGCGCATGGGATTTAAACCAAGCATTGGATCTATCTGCTTCGGTTGCTAGGCAAAATAACTTTGGTGGCCTGTTAAATAATTTTGCTTTACGTGGTTTTACAGGAGATGAAAACCTCTCGAGTAACTACTTAGTTAATGGCTTTAATATAGGCTGGGGCTTGGGTGGTACGCGAGATCTGTCAAGTATTGCCTCGGTTGAGGTGCTAAAAGGGCCGCGTGCTGCGTTATTTGGTCGGGGAGAACCTGGCGGAGTGGTTAACTTAATAACTAAACGGCCAACATTTGATACCGCAGGCGAACTAAAACTTGCTGTTGCAAGTGAGGATACCTATAGGGCTGATATAGATTACACCACTGGGGTTTCTGATGATGTTGCAATTAGACTGATCGGTTTTTATGAAGATTCAAATAGCTTTAGAGACACCATTAAAAAAACCAAACAAGGCGTTAGCCCATCAGTAGCTTGGTATATTAACGACAATAGTGAACTGATTTACGAACTTGAATACAGTAAGCAAACAATACCTTTTGATAGAGGAGTGTTAGCAATAAATGGTGAGCTTGGGGTTATTCCTGCAAACCGATTTTTAGGTGAGCCGGGTGATGGCCCTATTACAGCACAAGTAATTGGCCATCAGCTTGAACTTAAGCATGATATTAATGACGACTGGAGTGTATTAATTGCTGCTAATTACCGTGATACTAAGTTAACCGGTTTTGCCACTGAAACTGGTTTTGCAGGTGTAGTGAATGATGAGGTTAATCGCTTTAGGCGTTATCGAGATTACAGTGCAAACTATAAGGTTTTACGCGGCGAAGTTACTGGCGATATTAATTTTGCAGGGTTTGAGCATCGTTTAACTATAGGGGCTGATACCGATAAATTTGAAAACGATCAGTTTTTACTACAGGTAAAGGGCGATCAATATATTAATGTATATAACCCAGAGTATGGTGCTTATGCGCTACCTGCACCCACCACTCATACTGATCGTATTGAAATTCAGCAATCATTGGGCGTATTTATACAAGATCAAATAAGTTTAACCAATAAGCTAGATATACGTCTTGGCGCGCGTTTAGACGATTTTAAGCAAACACTTAATAATCGTTTAACTAATACAGGGTATAAACAAACAGAATCGCGTATTAGTCCGCAATTAGGGGCTGTGTATGCGGTGTCTGACTTTATATCGGCTTATGCGGCTTATGGTGAAAACTTTCGTCCGCTTTCGGGTACCGACGCCCAGGGAAACGGCTTTAAACCAAACCAAACAACTTCAAAGGAAGTAGGCGTTAAGGTTAGTTTAAATAACGGTGCGCTGGTGGGCACCTTAGCCTTATTTAAAGTTGAGCAACAAAATATGTTGGTAGTAGACGATCCAACAGCATTTACCAGTGCCGCTATTGGGGAGGCGCAAAGTAAAGGGTTTGAAATTGATATAAATGGTCAACTAACGAATAACTTAAACCTGTGGGCGTCTTATGCTTATGTTGATGCAACAACCAAAAATTCATTTTACGATAGCAACTTTGGCCTAAATATAGCTGCAGGCAGCTCGCTGTTAAATATTCCTCAGCATCAATTGAGTTTACAGTTGGTAAAGTCGACAGAAGTGAATGGAAAAGCACTAAAATTGGGTGGTGGTTTACTTTATGTGGGAGATCGAAATGGCTTTTTTGGTACCGACTTTACACTGCCAAGTTATATAACTGCTCGGGCATTTATGCGTTACGCCGTATCAGACTCAATAACGCTAACAGGGGAGCTAGATAACTTATTTAATGAAACTTATTATATCAGCTCATTTTCAGACGCTTGGGTGCAACCAGGCACGCCTCGTAGTGTTAGATTTTCTGCCTCGTTTAAGTTTTAATACCTTACACGTATTTTAAAAACGTATAACAGGCTGGTTAATATAAGCAGCCTGTTAGTTAATCTAGTATTGAGTAAGGTATTTTATTGTGGGTACTTTAGTGGCTTGCTTTATCGCCCCAAATTTCTTCTAGGCGGTTGTCGCGCCCACAACGCCAGCGATAGGTATTGTAGCGAATAGGATTGTTTTTATAATAATCTTGATGGTAACTTTCATCGCCTTTAATTGGGTAAAAGGTACTGGTGTTTAGTATAGGGGTAACCACGGTTTTATTTAGGAACTGTTTGCTCACTGCTTGTTTAGATTGTTCTGCTAATTTGCGCTCTTGCTCGTTAGCTACAAAAATAGCGCTTAAGTAACTTGGCCCTTTATCGCAAAATTGGCCTTTAGCATCAAAGGGATCAATGTTTACCCAGTAATGCTCGAGTATAGCTTTATAGCTAACTATTGCAGGATCGTAAGTAATTTCTACAGCTTCATAATGACCACGATGATTGCCGTTATAAGTTGGGTTTTTAAGTTTACCTCCCGTAAAACCCGATATTACATCGGTTACACCTGCTAGCTTTTCAAAATCACTTTCCATACACCAAAAGCAACCTCCGGCTAAAACGGCTTTTTCGGTTTTGTTTGCATGGGCGAGCGAGGCATAAAATATAACGGATGATGTTAACGCTAAGGCTAATATTCTTTTCATAAAATCTCGCATCTGTTTGATGAATGTATAAATAAATATATTGGTATAGTTACTAGACCCGCTATTAGTAAAACGTATTTCATTTTTATTTGTAAGCCGCAACGCGCTTTAGTGAATGAGGCCACTTTAATAAAACCCACTTTAAAGCCTAAACCCTATTTTTGAGACTAACGCAAAGCTTGTTAGCAAATTTTAAGAACAGTAAAACTAATAAAATGCTTATTGCCGGTGGTTCACAACTAGGCATTAGCAAGAAGATAGCGGGTAGGTGCTTAGTACACAAGCTTATAAAATGTTAACTGCCAATACCGCTGGTGGAGGTATGTATTTAAAAAGTAGGGAAGTGAGATATTTAGCACAAATGGCGTTGACTGTTTGCGTACAGTGTTTGTTTTTATATAATAAACTTTATGTATAAATTCAGTTTTATAATAGGTTATTATATATAAAGTTTTAATTTTTAATGGTGCCGGTTTACTTAGCTGGGTTACAATATTGTAGGTAACTGTGTTTATATACAGTATTGTTTGGAGGTGCATAATATTACCTGTACTTATTAAAGTGCAGAATAGGAGTTTAATAAGAAATGGCTAGTGTATTAAACACCTTATTCAGAGCTTATTTATACTGAATGCTATTAGCTTTAATGGACAAAGCTATGAGTAAAAAGAACACATCATGCTTTGTTGTGGGTGAGTATAGTTTAGCAATAGCGCTAATCTTTATGTTTTCTTTATCATAAGTAAAGGGCGGGGCTTACCGCATAGCGATGCTCCGTTTTAGTTACCAGTAATTATATAGTGCTCTGTTTATAGCAAAGCTATTTTTTGGGTAAGTTGCCTTAACATAGCATCGGCATTGGGAGATTGCTCGTTTAACCCGCTAATTAAAGTCATAAAGTAGCAGTCAATCATTACGCTTGCTTTTACGTCATCAATTTGAGTTTGCTGCTGAAATAATAACTGTTTAAACAGGCTTACTTGCTCACTAAAAAAGGTTGCTTGCCAAATAACATTACTGATAAGTATTTTACTAAATTCACTGTTTTCACAATAAAAATAATACAGGGGATGTGCATAATGACGCAGCTTTAATCTAGGAGAGTGTTGTTTATCGGATGCGCGAGCTTGATTAATTATAGCGGTAATTTGTTGCTGCATTCCGGCAATTAATAAGTCTATTTTATTTTCGAAATGACTAAATACAGTGCCCACAGCCACACCAGCAGCTGTTGCAATTTCTCGGGTTGAGGTATGCTCGTAACCTTGTAATAAAAATAACTCCCAAGCAGATGCTAAAATTTTATTACGTGTTCTCTGTTTTTTATCCATTATATTTGTGTATTGCTCTCTACTAGTTTTATTAAGTAATGTTTGTAAGTGCAAAATAAGTGTTTATAAAACTGCATTAAAAACAATTGAGTACCCTATTTTAAGCTTGAAAATGCTTATTGACTATTCGCTACTTACTAAATTAAGTAAATAGTAATTGAGTGCGCTCATTTTTATTGTGAGCATGCTCAATTAATAATCTGCATTGTTATTATTATAGCAAACATGTATTTGTTCATTCTACAGGTTCTAGTTTGTTTATCTAACTCTCAAGTTAGAGTTTATTGCCTTATTTAAGCGCATTAAAATAAACCAGTAGCCTGGTTATAAGCGATAATATTTACTCGCGTAAATGCTATAAAAATTAGCACAGTGTAATACTTAGGATATGTTGTTTAATAGCTGCATTTTAACTAAAATAACTTTATTTATAATGGTTGGTGTGTAAATGAATCAATTAACCGAAAAATCGATTGGCTGCCCTTATTGCGGCGAAACAATTGACGTTTTACTAGATGCTGCAGATTTAGACCAACAGTATATTGAAGACTGCCAGGTATGTTGTAAGCCAATTATTTTTAAAGTTTTTGAAGATGCTGATGCTGAGCTTGGTGTTAATGTATACAGTGAAGATGATGCATTTTAACTTTTATAATCTCGCAGATTTAATTTAAAACTAAAAGGCTGCTTTTTATCAAAGCAGCCTTTTAGTTATTTATGTAAGCTAAAAAGTCGTTATTTATTTTGCTGCTCTCTTGCTAATTGGTTTGGCAATAACTGCTCTATAATTTCGCGAGCGGGAAGGGTGTAGCGCGTGCCGTCAAACATCACCGAAGTGAACTCGTTAATATTAGTAATCCCCGTTAGGGTCCAACCTTCGCCGCGCTCAGGGCAATAAACCGTGGTAGTGGGCTGTATTACTTTAAAATCGTCACTCATGGCTAATTACTCTCAATATATTGCTTGTTAATGCAGTATGGTAAGTTAATAATACTGTTATATAAAGTGCTATTTATTGCTTAATAGCTATTTTTACAAATACTGAATTTAAGTAGTAGGTAGCTCAAAAATTTATAATTTTGGTAATTGCATGTTTAAAACAATAACACTACCGCGAGTTACCTTGCGTTTAATAACTCACAAACATGGTGCAGCTTTGTTTGGCATTTTAAATCATCCTTTAGTGTCTCAATATAACGATTACCAAACACCGCTTAGCCAGCAACAGGTTAAGCAATTAATACAAAACGATATTAGCGGCTATTACGAAGGGGGTGTATTGCGCTTAGCAATTGAGCATAACAGCAATGGCCAATTGTTAGGCTCGTGTGGTTTATACAAAATAAATACAGACAAGCAAACTGCTTTTATAGGTTTTGAGTTACACCCAGATTTTTGGCAACAAGGAATTATGCAAGAAGTGCTTTTAGGTTTTATGGCAGTAATGCCTGCATTACAATTAAAACATTTGTATGCTGAGGTAAGTACACACAACCAACGTTCACACGCTTTGCTAATAAAGCTAGGATTTACGCCAAAGTGTGGTGTACAAAATAGTGATAACAGTTCACTTTGGTATAAATTATTATAGAGTTAACGTGCTACAATAGCCGGTTTAAATCTAAACGTTACTTCCGTAATTACTGTAATTATTTATAATTAAACACAGCAAAGAACACATCATACTTACTGTGGGGGAGCAATACCTTAGCAAAGGTGTTAAATTTATAAAGTAGCAGGGCAGTAGTAAATGCTAAGCGCTGATATTTATCTCAAATTACAATATCTGAGATCCTGACGACTTATCCGGTTCACTTAAATTGCACATTTGAGTTCGGCGTGTTTAACCTTTATGGTGGTTTTGGTCCGCACTTATAAAACCTACTATATGCAAGTGCACGTAACGTTATTTGAAATGACAGCTACAGAGCAAATTGATATAGCGTTTTCAAGGCCATTACTAAGAAGCACAATTAGCAATGAATTTATTAGCCATGCGGTCTATCCAGATAAGCTAGTTGCTCTTGTTAATCAAGGCCATAAATGTGAAAGTAAACAAGTCGGGTTTTCGCCAAATAGTGTTAGCAAACCTAGGCATATGCAAACATTAGTAACCGAGATTGTAATGTTTAGGAGTGGGGTGATAGGACTGTATTGTGCACAAGAAATTTTACAGTGAGGATGTCATTTTATAACGCTGGAGAATGCAAGTACGCAAAGTCCACTACAAATTCAATTTAAAAAATGACGTAAGTACAACATTTGTAAATATAGTTTTAAGCGCCCAAATAGACATTCAAAGCAGCATGGCTGAGTGATGCTATAAACTTAAAACCAATAAAAAAGGCCTTGTTATGCTCTATAACAAGGCCTTTGTAAAACTAAGTTAGGCTTTAAAGTATATACCTAAAACCAATTGCGATACCGTCATCTTCCGATTGTTCCATAAGTGCTTGTTGTTCTTTATTAGCACTTTCAAAGTCACTAAAATCTTTACGTGCTTCTATGTAAAGCTGGGTATTGTCGTCAAGTAAGTAATGAACACCAATAACGGCAAATTGACGCTTAAATACATCGTTAGGATCGGCGTTAAAGTTAGGTTGAATTACGTAATCGTCGCCAGCATCAAAAAGGTTGTATGCAATAAATGGTCTAAAGTCATTATCGAAACGGTAAGATACAAATGTTTCTATACCAACTGCTTCTTTAATTAAGCGCCCCAAATTGTCGGTATCATGGTTTTCGTTTTTATTAATGTTAGCTGCAGCGTATAAACCTGCTGCATTAATATCGCCCCAACTAATTCCCGCACCATAAATTATATCTTCTACTGAGCGAGTTGTGCCATCGCCAAAGTGTAAGTCAAACTCACCGCGGTTAATGCCGGCAGTTAACGTAAGCATATTGGTTACGTTATAAGTTACTGCGCCACCAAAAGTGTAATTAAACTCTACTTTTTGTGCAGTCGCTTCGCCAGCTTCCCATTTGGCTTGGCACTGTGCTTCTGTAATATTGCTTACATCACAAGTGTAAAACTCACTGTTTTTTAGTTGCGTTTGTACGCTAAATTCAAAGTCGTTGTAAGTATTGCGATATTGCAGCGTTTTATCACCGCGACCGGTACCATTTACTGCGCCATCGTCTTTATTATATGTATAAACACCCGCTGCGTTACCATCCCATACATAGCTAAAGTTAGTAGCGTGAACCACATCGAACCATGAACCCCATAGTTTACCAATAGTAATTTGACCATACTTGTAATGCGATAAGCCGGCATAACCTAAGCGGTTATATAAAAACTCATCTTGAATAGATTCAAAGCGGTTATTGTAAACAATATCACTATTACCAACAGGGTTTACACCCCATTCAATTAAGGCCAGTGCTTCCCAATCATTTTTTAATTGGCGTTTAAAAGCAAAGTTAATACGCGAGGCACCATTTACTATTTCAGTTTGGTTTTGGGTATTGATCGCACGAACGTCAATATAACCACCAATAGAGACAGCATTTTTATCGTCTTTATAAACTTCTACTGCTGATACAGCTGGAGCCGCTAAAATACTTACGCTTAGTAGAGTTGCTAACTTGTTATTTATCATTTGTTGCCTTGTGTAAATTTGATGCTTTTTTATTGGGGTATATCTGTGGGGTTGAAGACTAACAAAGCAATAATATGCTCAAAAGTGAAAAATAATCACCCGCAATAAACAAAATAAATAGCAAATATTCACCTAGCGTTAATTTTGTTTTTGTGGTGTTGCTTTTTTTAATACTTTAAGTTGCTGGGTAGTTGTTTGGTATTAGAAATTAAAAAAATAAAGGTGAGTTTTTTTCAAGTTGGCTAAAAAGTGAAGGGTAGTGCAAAAGCTCTAAGTGTCTTTTATATCATCAATATATACAAAAATATTTTTAATAAAAACTAAATGCGACAAACAAGCTAACAAACAGGTTAAACAGTTGTATTAAATAATTTTGCAGATGTTAACAACGGCGAATGAAATTCAGTCAGCAAAAATTTATTAATTAAATACGCACCAGCAGCAATATCAATTGCTGACTGATGTTGTTTTTGGATACAAATATAAGGAAGTGTTAACTTTTTAAAATTGAAATTTGTTTAATTATGCGGCAATTTAATCGCTTTGTAAGGTGCGTTACCTAGTGTGGGTTAAGTAATATTTCACAACTTAATTATAGTTATTAAAGCAGGCTCTTATTTGCGTATTTAGCCTTTAAACTTTCATAGAAAAAACGATGAATTTGGTTTAAACTGCGCGCAATTAAAATACATCATGTCTCCCTTGGAGGGTAGCGCTATTATTAGTACAGCTAACATCACCATGCAATTTGGTGCTAAACCATTATTTGAAAACATCTCAGCAAAATTTGGCGACGGCAACCGTTACGGTTTGATCGGTGCTAATGGTTGCGGTAAATCAACATTTATGAAAATTCTAAGTGGTGAGCTTGAGCCGTCTTCGGGTAACGTTAGCACTGATCCAAATGAACGAGTTGCTAAACTAAACCAAGACCAGTTTGCGTACGAAGAGTATTCTGTAATTGATACTGTGATCATGGGTCACAAGCAGTTATGGGAAATTAAACAAGAACGCGACCGTATTTACTCTTTAGCTGAAATGAGCGAAGCGGATGGCATGAAAGTAGCCGATTTGGAAACTGAATTTGCCGAAATGGACGGTTACTCTGCAGAATCTAAAGCGGGTGAGTTGTTATTAGGTGTAGGTATTGCTACTGAGCAACACTATGGCCCTATGTCAGAAATTGCGCCAGGTTTTAAATTGCGTGTACTTTTAGCACAGGTACTGTTTTCAGATCCTGAAATAATGCTACTCGATGAACCTACTAATAACTTGGATATTTATACAATCAAGTGGTTAGAAGATGTATTGAACCAACGCGATTGCACCATGATAATAATATCGCATGACCGCCACTTTTTAAACTCGGTTTGTACCCACATGGCCGATATTGATTACGGTGAGCTGCGTATTTATTCAGGTAACTACGACGAATACATGTTTGCTGCAACGCAAGCACGTGAGCGTCTGTTAAGCGAAAACGCCAAAAAGAAAAACCAAATTGCTGAACTTCAACAATTTGTATCGCGTTTTTCTGCTAATGCGTCAAAAGCTAAGCAAGCAACGTCGCGTGCTAAACGTATCGACAAAATTCAGTTAGATGAAGTTAAAGCGTCATCACGTCAAACGCCATTTATTCGTTTCGATCAAGAAAAACAATTATTCCGTAATGCGCTAGAAATGACTAACCTTAGCCAAGGTTTTGGCGACAACACTTTGTTCTCTGGCCTTGAAGGTTTAGTAGAAGTAGGTGAACGCATTGCTATTATTGGCGAAAACGGTGTAGGTAAAACAACACTGTTAAATACCTTTGCTGGGCGTTTAGCGCCTAAGTCGGGTGAGTTTAAGTGGTCTGAAAATGCCAATATTGGTTATTACGCGCAAGATCATGCAGATGAATTTGCCACCGATATGAACTTATTTGAGTGGATGGAGCAATGGCAGCAAGAAGGCGACGACGAGCAAGTGGTGCGCAGCTTTTTAGGCCGTATGTTGTTCTCTCAAAACGATATTAAAAAGTCGGTTAAAGTAATATCGGGTGGTGAGCAAGGCCGTATGTTATTTGGTAAAATTATGATGCATAAACCAAATATATTACTAATGGATGAGCCAACCAACCACATGGATATGGAATCTATTGAAGCACTTAACTTAGCACTTGAAGCCTACGAAGGTACTTTATTGTTTGTGTCTCACGATCGCCAATTTGTATCATCGGTTGCTACGCGTATCTGGGAAGTTAAAGACGGTAAGGTTATTGACTTTAGAGGTACCTACGCTGAGTACCTAGCAAGTAAAGAGGCGTAAATAGCGCTTTACTGCTAACTTTTAAAAGCCATGTTTAACATGGCTTTTTTTGTTTTTGTTAGTCGCAATTTAATGACTTTTGGGTATAATACCCGCCATAAAAGCGGACATAAGTCCGCTAGTTAAAATAGTATATTACTGAGGAGTATTTATGAAAGTTGGCATTATTATGGGTTCTAAATCAGATTGGCCAACCATGGAACATGCGGCGCTCATGCTAGAAAAATTTGGCATTGAGTACGAAACAAAAGTAGTTTCTGCCCACCGAACTCCTCAACTCCTTGCTGATTACGCAAGCTCAGCAAGCGACCGTGGTATTAAAGTTATAATTGCAGGCGCAGGCGGCGCGGCCCATTTGCCGGGTATGGCAGCTGCATTTACCTCATTACCAGTACTTGGTGTGCCAGTTAAATCAAAAGCGCTTAATGGTATTGATTCGCTACTTTCTATTTGCCAAATGCCTAAAGGTGTTGCGGTAGGGACATTAGCTATTGGTGAGCCTGGCGCTGCTAATGCAGGTTTACTTGCAGCGCAAATTTTAGGGTGTCAAAATCCTGAAATATTCGCAAAAATTGAAGCGTTTCGTAAAGAACAAACCGACACTATTTTAGCTAACCCTAATCCTGCAGAGTAATAATGACTATTTTAATTTTAGGTGCAGGGCAATTAGCACGCATGATGAGCCTTGCTGGCGCGCCACTTAATTTAAATGTGGTTGCGTACGATGTAGGCAGCCAAAAAATTGTGCACCCACTCACAGGCGAAGTTTACTCAACCACATTAGAGCAAGCCATAGCAAACGCAGATGCAATTACTGCTGAGTTTGAGCATATACCTGACGATGTATTAACACTTTGTTGTAATAGCAATAAGTTTTATCCGGGTAAAGCCGCCATTAAAACCGGTGGCGATCGCCAAATCGAAAAAGCACTACTAGATAAAACAGCTGTAGCGTGCGCACCGTATCAACTTATTACTGAAAAAGCGCACCTTGAGCTTGCGGTTAAAAACCTAGGTAAACCTTTAGTTATTAAAACCTGTCAAGCAGGCTACGATGGTAAAGGCCAATGGCGATTAAAGTCTGACGATCAAATTGATGAAATTTGGGCTCAAATGTCTGATTTTATTGCCTCAGGCACAGCACATGCACCTCATACTATTATTGCTGAAAAAATGATTCCGTTCGATCGTGAAGTATCTATTATTGGTGCACGCGATAAACACGGTAATGTTGCAATTTATCCGTTAACCGAAAACCAGCACACCAATGGTGTATTAACCTTATCGGTAGCAGGTTTAAATAATAGCCATGTAGAGCAGCAAGCTATTGATGCCTTTACTAAATTAGCGAATGAGCTTAATTATGTGGGTGTATTGGCAATTGAGTTTTTTGACGTTAAAGGCACTTTACTGGTAAACGAAATTGCCCCGCGTGTACACAACTCAGGCCACTGGACACAGCAAGGTTGCCATTGCTCGCAGTTTGAAAACCATATGCGTGCGGTTGCAGGGCTGCCTCTGGGTAATACTGAGCTTAAACACGCCACTGCGATGATAAATGTGCTTGGCCAAGCCAGTATTCCTACTGCAGTTTTAGAAGTGACTGATGTAACTAGTCATTGGTACGGTAAAACAGTAAAACCAGGGCGTAAAATGGGTCATATTAATGTCTCAGCTCAAAGTCTACATCAACTAGGTGAACGCTTAGCTGAACTTAGCGAGTGTTTACCAGAACAAGCCTACCCAGGTATTTTAGCCACGAGTACATCTTTGATACTCAACTAAAAATAAGCAATAAATTGGGACATCTCAATTTATTGCTTAACGCCAAAGGCTACACCTATGTTTAACCCTAAATACCGCAATGTTGTGTTTGCATTTTTAATGGCACTATTAATGTCGGGCTTTATGTCTTTTGTGATCTCATTATTTAACGTGGGAATGGTCGATAATATTATAACTATATGGCTCAAAGCATGGGTATTTGCATTTTCTATCGCATTTCCTACAGTTATTCTAGTTGCACCTTTAGTACACAAGTTAACTGATAAAATAATTCGAGCGTAATACAGCATGCCATTAACACTCAAAAAGCCATTGTTTTTAATTCTTTTAGCATTATGTATCACTCCTTTTATTGGCGCTGGTAGTGCACTGGTAATAGGCGCTGCTTTTGCTATGACATTAGGTAATCCGTTTGCCGAGCTTTCGCAAAAAGCCAGTAAGTGGATGTTAAAAGCAGCGGTGGTCGGGCTTGGTTTTGCCGTTGACTTTAATCAGGTAATTGAAGTGGGTAGCAGCTCTTTAGTGCTCACTATTGTGAGTATTACCGCAATAATTGGCTTAGGTGAAATACTTACCCAAGTATTTAAACTTAACCGCAATACCGGCGTATTAATTTCATTTGGCACTGCTATTTGTGGTGGCAGTGCTATTGCAGCTATGGCACCGGTAATTAAAGCAAAAGATCATGAAGTGGCTGTGGCACTTGGCGTAGTATTTATGCTCAATGGCGTGGGCTTACTGTTGTTTCCGGCCATTGGCCATTATTTTAATTTAACCGAGCAGCAATTTGGCATGTGGGCTGCTTTAGCTATTCACGATACCAGCAGTGTTGTAGGTGCATCCGCTACTTATGGCGCTGTGGCACTAAGCATTGCCACCACAGTAAAATTAACCCGCGCTATGTGGATCATTCCTTATACTGCGCTTGCTGGGGTGTTTTTACGCTCAGATGAAAAAGCCAGTATTCCACTATTTATTGTTGGCTTTGTACTCGCCGCACTTATTAATACTTATTTGCCACAGTTTTCACCTGTATGGAGCGTTATTAATATAGTTGCTAAACAATTGCTTATAGTTACATTATTTTTAATTGGTAGTGGCCTATCATTAGCAGTACTAAAACAAGCCGGACTTAAGCCCTTTATAATGGCAATTTTATTATGGATAGTGGTAAGTAGTGTTATTTTATTATTAATTTTAGATGGGTTGATATAATGAAAGGTAATTTAAGTAGTATTACTTTGGGTAGTACGTTGTTTTGTTTACTGCTAAGCAACTACGTTGCAGCGGCGCAACTGCGTGTTGCCACCTTTAATGTAAGTATGGATGCAACTAACTATACACCAAGAAAAACCCCTGTAAAAAGCGATTCTTTGGTTAGCGCGCTTAAAGCAGAGCATTCACAAATTAAAAATATTGCCGAAATAATTCAACGTGTTCGCCCCGATATAATACTATTAAACGAGTTTGACTATGTGCCAAAAGAGCAGGGTATAGCGTACTTTAAAAGCCATTATTTAAACGTGAGTCAAAATAATCAAGCGGCAATAGACTATCCTTATTTTTATATTGCGCCGGTTAATACCGGTTTAGCCACTGAGTTTGATTTAGATAACGACGGTAAAAAAACAGGAATAATGGGCGACGCTCACGGTTTTGGTTTTTTTGAAGGCCATTACGGTATGGCCGTTTTATCTCGTTATCCAATCGATTTAGATAAAGTACGAACGCTGCAAACTTTTAAATATAAAGATATGCCTAATGCGCAAATGCCTATCGATCCAACCACAGGCAAAAACTGGTATAACGAGCAAGAATGGCAAAACATTCGTTTGAGCTCAAAATCTTTTTGGGATTTACCCATATCAGTTAATAATAAAACGGTACATATACTTGCATCGCACCCAACCCCGCCGGTTTTTGATGGCTTAGAGGACAGAAATGGCAAGCGTAACCATGATGAAGTAAGGTTAGTTGCAGACTACATTAATAATGCCGATTATATTTATGACGATAAAGGTAAAAAAGGCGGTTTAAATGCTCAGTCTCGGTTTGTTATTTTAGGTGACTTAAATGCCGCCCCTGAGGGTGATAAACAGCGAACTATAACTACAGATCAGCTACTTAAGCATCCGCTTGTAAACGCCAGTTTTATACCGCAAAGTGCTGGCGCAAAAGAGCAATATCCACAGCACAGCCATGCTAAAAATTACAGTGCAAGTTGGCAAGCACGGGTTGACTATGTTTTGCCATCGCATTATGGGTTAAAAATTATTGATGGTGGGGTATTTTGGCCAACTAAAAATAGCCAGCTAAACCGCTTAATTAAAGACAGAAATGCGTCGAGTGATCATCGACTAGTTTGGCTAGATTTACGCTTAGAATAAGCAACCTAACTCAGTTACACCGGCGTTTGTCTTAAAAAATTGCAATCACCAAAGTGCTTCTGCTTAAATACGGCTTAATTATAATTACCGTTAATAAGCACTATGATTTTTAATATCTCATCGTCCAAAACATTAATAGCACTGGCTGTTGCCTCAAGTGTTTTTTTAGCAGGGTGTCAAGCAACTGCATCATCTTCAACAGCTACGCAAAATAATGTAACAACGTCTCCTGTTGCTGCCGTTGTTAATACCCCCGCCGATATGGGCTCTACTAAAATAACGTTAGAGCAAGCTATGGCCCATCCCGATTGGCTTGGACGTCAACCAGAACGCGCATTTTGGGGCAGTGATTCTGCTACCATTATTTATGCACGTAAAGAGCAAGGTAATGAGTTACGTAACTTATTTAGCCAATCAATTACAAGCCAAAGCGCAGAGCAAATAGCACTTAATAAACTGCACACTGTAGGTGCAAATAAAGCTGTTTATTCAAAAAATAAAGCCCTGCAAGCCTATGTATTTGAGGGTAATATATTTGTAAAAAGCGTTACAACAGGTGCAATTCAACAAGTAACGCATACCTCTAGCACTGAATCTAAACCACAATTTTTAAATGATGGCAGCTTAGCTTATCGTCAAGGTAATACATTTTTTAAAGTTGACTTAAGCTCAGGCTTAACCACTGAAATTGCTAATTTAAAACTGGCAGATAAGCCCCAGGGCATTACAGAGCCAAGCAGTTATATTGCTAAAGAGCAGCACAAACTTATTGATTACATAGCGCTAACGCATAAAAACAATAAAGATAAACAAGCACGCAAAGCACAGCTTAAGCAGCAAAATAGCTCAATTGCTAATACTGAGTTTTATTTAGGCAAAGGTAATAGTGTAAAAGACGTGCAGTTATCGCCAAATGGTGATGCTTTATTAGTGGTAGTGCAAGAGCAAAGAGATTGGCGCGATGATAGCGATATAATGCCAAATTATATTACCGATGATGCCCGCATTGAACCTAAAAAAGCGCGCCGCCGAGTAGCTGACGAAAAGTCGCAAACCTCAGAGCTGGTATACATTAATTTAAACGATAAAAGTCAAAATACCTTAAGCTTTGATACCCTACCGGGCTTTGATGAAGACGTATTAGCAGCGGTTAAAAAAGAAAACTATGCCCGTGATGGTAAAACGTATAAGTCTAAAAAAGCGCCGCGTGGTATAAATTTAATTAGCGATTGGGGCTGGGATCAAAGCCCTATAATTTGGAACGACGACGGCTCAAACGTAGCAGTAATGCTAGAAGCGTGGGATAACAAAGATCGCTGGTTAGCAACCGTCGATTTTAAAAATAATAAGTTAGTGTCGCAACATCGTTTACATGACGACGCTTGGATAGCCTATGCTTTTAACGATTTTGGCTGGCTACACAACTCTAACACCTTATATTATGTATCAGAGCAGTCGGGTTACAGTCAGCTTTATAAAAAGCCGTTAAATGGTAAAGCAACAGCGCTAACAACAGGTAAGTTTGAAGTATCTAATCTTACGCTTACCGACGATAACAGTGCTATTTATTATAAAGCTAACGTTGAACACCCAGGCCTATACGAAATTTACCGTGTAAATCCACTAACCGGTAAAAACGAGCAAGTAACCGACCTTAACGGTATGACCGACTATACACTTAGCCCTGATCAAACCAAGCTGCTGTTAAAGCACTCAACAATTATGTTACCAACTGAGTTGTATGTGGCTGATGCAAAAGCAAACACACAGGTTACCCGGTTAACACATACGGTTTCGGATGAGTTTTTAGCTAAAAAGCTAACGGCCCCTAAAATAATTGCAGTGCCATCTAGCCATACTGATCAACCTATTTACGCAAAAGTGTACTATCCGGCTGATTATGTAGAGGGCGAAGTGGGTAAAAAGCGTAAAGCGGTTATTTTTAACCACGGTGCAGGTTACTTACAAAACTCGCACTTGGGCTGGTCTGGGTATTTTCGTGAGTTTATGTTTCATTCGTTATTAGCTGACGAAGGTTATGTAGTAATGGATATGGATTACCGCGCATCTAAAGGCTATGGACGTGATTGGCGTACGGCAATTTATCGTCAAATGGGTACACCCGAAACCCAAGATTTAGCTGATGGGGTTAAATGGATGGCAGAAAATGCCAACGTAAATACGCAAGCTGTAGGTACGTATGGCGGCTCTTATGGCGGCTTTATGACCTTTATGGCGTTATTTACCGCGCCAGAATTGTTTCAAGCGGGCGCTGCACTTCGCCCCGTTACCGATTGGGCTCATTATAATGCGCCTTACACGGCAAATATATTAAACCATCCGGATGTTGATCCAATTGCATATGAGCGCAGTTCGCCTATTTACTATGCTGAGGGTTTAAACAAACGCTTATTAATTAATGCGCCTATGGTTGACGACAACGTGTTTTTTCAAGATACGGTTAGATTAGTACAGCGTTTAATTGAGCTTGAAAAAGAAAACTTTGAAACGGCTATTTTTCCGGTAGAGCCGCACGGTTTTGTGCAGCCATCGAGCTGGTTAGATGAATATCGCCGTATTTATAAACTGTTTAAAGAAACCCTGTAACGATTAATAACAAGTTACACCTAAAACGCCACTTTTAAGTGGCGTTTTTTATATTTAGTTTTTGTTTTTAATGTAGTTAACTAATAAAGGTGCGGCTAACAAAGTACCACCAATAGCACCAATTAAGTGCGCGTCAATTGCAACGGTTGAGTTTATAAGCTTACCAATATCAGCATTAGGACCATTTAGCTGCTCAAATATTATTTTAAGCCACACCCCAATAAACAATAAATAGCCCGACTTAAGCTCAAGTGTTGTATCTTTAACTGCGCCCCAAATAATAACGCCATGTAACAGTGCGCTTAGCCCAGTGTAAATATAAATACTGGGGCAAAACCAGTAAACACCTAAGCCGCACCACAGAGCCAATAAGCTAATATTAATAGCGTAGCGTTTAGGCGACGTATATTCGCCATGTAGTAACCAAATTAAAATAATACCGCCGCAGTTTAGCGCCAAATGTGCCCAGTTAGCATGAACAAATTGGCTGCTAAAAACTCGCCACAATTCGCCCTGATTAACTAAATCGCGATTAAATTCGAGTAAGTCATTTAAATCAAAAGTAGCAAAAGTAACGCTTAGCAGCATTAAAAATAAAGGAGGGAGTAAATAACGAGGTTGCACTGGTAAATTAAGCATTTAATTGTAATTTTTAGTATTAATTTTTGCATATTGTGCCTGTTTAACTTTAAGATGCCAATTAACTCCTGATAATTTAGGTTATTTACTCTTTATGAACTTTAAACATCACGCATTACTTGCTATTACATTATGTGCAACGTCTTTTCCTTTATTTGCACAACCCCTTACTCAAATTGAAACGCGCGAGCCAGAAGCCGCAACCGGCTTAGTACATAAACAAGCCGTGAGCGGCAATAATTATATGGTGGTTGCAGCTAACCCGTATGCATCTCGTGCTGGGCAGCAAATATTAGCGCAAGGCGGCAGCGCTGTTGATGCTGCAATAGCAACGCAACTGGTACTGACTTTAGTAGAACCACAATCGTCAGGTATTGGTGGCGGCACCTTTATGCTGTACTACAACAAAGTAAACAACAAATTAACCAGTTTTGATGGCCGTGAAACTGCACCAGAAAACGCCGACGAAACATTGTTTTTAGATAAGCATGGCAAAGCCGTGAAGTGGATTGAAGCCATAGTAGGTGGACGCTCAGTAGGTGTGCCAGGGGTTTTACATGCCTTTGCTAACGCACATAAACAATACGGTAAACTACCTTGGGCTGATTTATTTAAACCAGCCATTGAGCTTGCAGAGCAAGGCTTTGAGGTTTCGCCGCGATTACACGGTTTACTGCAGCGCCAATTAAACCCTGGCGTAATGAGCATGCCAGTAATTAACGACTACTTTTTCCCAAACGGTAAATTAATTGCGATAGGTAGCATCAAAAAAAACCAGTCATTAGCTAATTTATACAAAGAGATTGCTAGTAATGGTATTGATGCATTTTATAAGGGCGCTAATGCCAAACAAATGGTTAATGCGGTACAGCACTCTAAAATAGCGCCTGGCAAATTAAATGAGCAAGATCTGGCTAATTACACTAGCAAAGAGCGCGAGGCGGTATGTATTGAGTACCGTGTTTATAATGTATGTTCTATGGCACCACCCAGTAGCGGCGGGGTAGCTGTGCTGCAAATGCTTGGCTTATTAGAGCATAAAAACATGGGCGCACTGCCAGCCAATGGTGAGCAAGCACTGCATTACTTTAGCCAAGCATCAAGAATTGCGTTTGCCGATAGGGATGTTTACATGGGCGATCCCGATTTTACCCAAGTACCTACCAAGGAATTATTAAATAAAGACTATATAGCCACACGTGCAAAACTAATTACCGAGCAAGATATAACAGCCGTTGCTGGTAACCCAGTTGATTACTTAAGTTATGCCAAAGATGACTCGTTCGAATTGCCATCAACCAGCCATGTGTCGATTGTAGATAGCCAAGGTAATGCAGTGTCTATGACCAGTTCAATAGAAATGGCTTTTGGCTCAACGGTAATGGTAAATGGTTTTATTTTAAATAATCAGCTGACTGACTTTTCATTATCGCCGCGTAAAAACGGCCAGCTTGTAGCAAACCGAGTTGAAGCTGGCAAGCGCCCGCGCAGCTCTATGTCGCCAGTAATGGTATTTAATAAAGATGGAAGTTTACGTTTGGTTGTCGGATCTCCTGGCGGAAGCCGTATTATTAGTTACGTTGCGCAAGTGGTAATTGGCGTGCTTGATTGGGATTTATCTGTTCAAGAAGCAATTAATCTACCACGTACTACTAATCGTAACGACTACACTAGCCTTGAAAAAGGCACTGCGCTTGAAGCATTAGCGCCAGCACTTAGCAAGCGTGGTCATAATGTTAGAATTTTAGATTTAAATTCTGGTTTACATGCAGTTGAAGTAAAAAACAACACATTAATAGGCGGCGCCGATCCTCGCCGTGAAGGGGTGGCTTTGTCTGATTTAACTGATAAAAGCGCCACTTTAAAATTCTAAATTATGTATAATACAAATACGCTAAGCTAGTGTTTAAAATTAGCGCATTTATATATTCTCAATGGTCTGACAAGGTTAAATAGCATTGCAATTTAGCCTTTAACACCGATAATGGCAGATCATAACTTAAGACTAAGTAAAGCTTGGAAATATGACTACAAATACCGATCCAAATTATCTTTATATTCATCATTCTGGCCCCGGCCTTCTTGAAACGCCATTACTCAATAAAGGCAGTGCATTTAGCCAAAAAGAACGCGAAAACTTTAATATTGCGGGTTTACTGCCTCCTCGTTATGAAACAATCGAAGAGCAGGTAGAGCGTTGTTACCAGCAGTATTCTAGTTTTACCGACAATCTTAATAAGCATATTTATTTACGTGCAATTCAAGATAATAACGAAACACTTTATTATCGTTTAGTGCGTGATCATATTGAAGAAATGATGCCAATAATTTACACCCCAACAGTGGGTGATGCCTGTGAAAAATTCTCAGATATATATCGCAGCGCACGTGGATTATTTATTTCATATGAAAATCGTTTTCAAATAGACGACATTTTACGCAATGCCACCAAAGGTAAAGTAAAAGTAATTGTGGTAACCGATGGTGAACGCATTTTAGGCTTAGGTGACCAAGGTATTGGTGGCATGGGTATTCCTATTGGTAAGCTATCTTTGTATACCGCATGTGGTGGCATTAGCCCTGCGTATACATTACCGGTAATGCTAGATGTGGGTACAAATAACGAGAAGCTATTAAACGATCCTATGTATATGGGTGCGCGTCATAAGCGTATTACTCAAGATGAGTACGATGAGTTTTTAGACTTATTTATTAAAGCAATCAAGCGTCGCTGGCCAAATGTATTACTACAGTTTGAAGACTTTGCTCAGCCAAATGCGATGCCACTGCTGAAACGTTACCGCAATGAAATTTGTAGTTTTAATGACGACATTCAAGGCACAGCTGCAGTAACTGTTGGCTCATTGCTTGCTGCGTGTAGAGTTAAAAACGAACGCCTAGCAGATCAAAAAGTAGTATTTGTTGGTGCTGGCTCTGCGGGTTGTGGTATTGCTGAGCAAATTGTAAGCCAAATGGTTTTTGAAGGTATTAGCGAAGCGCAAGCACGCAGCCAGGTATTTATGGTTGACCGCTTTGGTTTGTTATCGGAAGGTATGGAAGGTCTACGCGACTTTCAGCAAGTTTTAGCGCAACCACAAGCTCGTTTGAGTGAATGGACGTACAGCGGCGAATTTGCGTCATTACTTGATGTAATGCATTGCTCTAAACCCGATATTTTAATTGGTGTTTCGGGCCAACCTGGTTTATTTACCGAACAAGTAATACGCGCTATGTATTCAGGTTGTGCACAACCTATTATTTTCCCATTAAGTAACCCGTCAAAACAGGTAGAAGCACACCCAATAGATATTATTAACTGGACCGAAGGTAAAGCACTTGTTGCTACAGGTAGCCCATTTGCCCCAGTTGAATATAATGGTGAGCTTTTCCCAATTCCGCAGTGTAACAACAGTTATATTTTCCCGGGAATTGGTTTAGGGGTTATAGCTGCAAAAGCAACGCGTATTACAGATGCTATGTTAAGTGTTTCTAGCGAAATGCTGGCTGAATCATCGCCGCGTGCAAACACAGGTAAAGGAAGTTTATTGCCGGCACTTACAGAAATTGAAACCCTAAGTAAACGTATTGCATTTGCTGTAGGCAAAAAAGCGATTGAAGAGGGCGTTGCTCTTGATATTTCTGACGACGCACTATGGGCTGCTATCGATAAAAACTACTGGTTACCTAAGTACCGTAACTATAAGCGCAGTAGCATTTAAAGCTGCAACTTAGTATTTAGTAATAATTAAAAAACAGGCTACGGCCTGTTTTTTGTACTTGTTCATCTGTAATTAACCACTTAAAGTGTTTAATAAGCTTAATATATAGCAGGCTGTAAATACTTTTTGTATTAAATTAGTGACCAATAAAGGATTGCGAATTTAATAAAGTTAGTAATATAACCAGTTGTTACGGTTAATATAAAAGGATTCACTTATGAAAACGTTTACTTTATTTTTAGGTGCAGCACTGAGCTTTAATGCATTTGCTGCGGCCACACCCGATACACCGCATATTTATGTTAAAGGTGAAGCAACAATTACCACCATGCCAGACCATGTATTATTAAATGTTGGCATTACCGAAATAGATAAAGATTTAATTGCTGCAAAAAATAAAACCGATATAACCATGGCTAAGGCAATAAAATTAGTAACAGCATTAGGTGTAAGTGATGCAGATATTAATGCCGGGCAAATATCAATAAACCGAGAAAGCCAATATAATCGTGAAAGCGGTGAGCAACAATTTAAAGGTTTTAGGGTTAGCAGATCTTTAACGGTTAAGCTTAATGCCATTAATAAATATCCCGAGTTACTACAAAACTTAGTAAACAATGGTATTAACGAAATTAACCATACGCGTTTTTTAGCAAGCAATTACGATGAACTCTACAAAAAAGCGCAAAAACTGGCTATAAAAGATACTCGCGATGCAGCTAAAGAATTTAGCAGTGAGTTTGGCGTAGAGTTAAAAGGCTTATATAGCGCATCTATGCAGCCATTAAATGTGCAATCAGCCCCTTATATGCGCGCTGAAAAAGTGATGCTCTCAGATAGTACACCGAGTAATTATGTACCCGATGCCTATCATGCAGGTGAAATCATTATAACTGCATCTAGTTATGCAGTTTATTATATAGATTAAGTTTATACCTTACTGGCGCTTAAAACGTGCCAGTAATGTATCACCTTGTTGCTTACTAATACGGGCAATTGATTTAAGCATATTATTAATTTCCTGCCTGTCGTACTCATTCGTTACGTGCTCGTTAATGTCATCAACAATAGCATTTAAATAATTAAATAAACTTTCCCTCGCCGCTGAATTTTCGTGAGCAACAAATAAAATATTTTTAAATGCTTCTAACACATTGGTCATTACGTACGCATCGCCTTTAGCGTAATTACGTAGCGGTGTAAAATTATCATGCAGTAATTCATCAAAGCGGGTTTCGTGTATATATAATAATGGCGTATCTTTGCTGTGCTTAAAGCTGTAATTAATATCACTTATTGAAAGTCGTTTAATTAATAAAATACTCAACATATCAATGGCTTTAACTGCTGTACCCGGATCGTTTATGCCTGGGCTCATCGCTTTAACGGCTATTTCTGATATTTGCGTTAAACCATAACGATAATGGTCGCTAATATACTCTTCTATATAAAAAATAAAACAGCTTAAAATTTTAGTAATTAACTCATCATTACTTGAAATATCTTTATTACACTTTAAAAATGGATAACCTTTAACTGTAAAATAACCTTGTTTAACAGTGATATAAAGCTCAATTTCTTCTGCAGATAATAAGGCGCAAAGCTTATCGGTGTGCACTCCTTTGTAGTAGCCTTCAGTTTGACTATTTATAGAATGCCAATCAGTAAAGTCGGGAAGATTTTTAAGCGGCGCTTCTTGCTGACTTTTAATAATGGTTTTAATTTCACTTTTTGTTTGGCTAAATAAACCATTTAAAACATTATCTACTTGAATAGCGCGAGATATAGAGTGAATAAAAAATACGAATAGCCCTAACGAAATCAAACCAAAAATAAGCGCAAATAATACCCCAAGTGCCGGTATAGCCATGGCGCCATTCTCGAGTTTATTAATATTTATGAGCATAATTACTGAGTAAATAATACTGCCTAAATAAAAACCTAATACCAGTTGGTGAGATTTCCGGGTTATTAATCCAGGTACTACACGCGGCGATAAACTGGCACTGGCTGAGTTTAATACCACCATTACCATTGAAAAACTAAACACAGTTAACGAAATAATACTGCCGGCTAAGGTACTTAAAACAGTTCGCGCATTTTCGGCGCTATCTACTAATACTACAGATATAAACGACTTTAGCTTTTCAATAATGGGCATATATTCAACCGACATCGTAATAACCGCAAAGGTTAAAAATGCAATTGAAAGTAAAGAAGGGTAAAAGCCAATACTATTTATCATTTCTCGATAACTGTCGGCTACTTTGCGAGGTACAAACATAAAATCCTTATGCTTTATTGTATAAGAGTATTATTAATACTTTAGCATAGTTGTAAACTAAACTTCTGATAATGAAGGTTAACTTGTGTGTTATTATTGCCAAAAATATTAGGATAATACTGTGATCATTTCAACATACGCTGCATTACTTGCATTTTACTATATTTACTTAAGCTTTAACGTAATAAACGTGCGCAGGGCAGCGCAAATATCACTTGGTGAAGGCGAAAATCCACAGTTGCAACGGGTAATTCGTGCCCATGGTAATTTTATGGAATATGTACCGTTTGCTATTATTTTGCTTTTTTTAGCAGAATATCAGGGGTTAGCGAGTCATTATTGCCATGCACTTGGTGCAATGCTACTTATAGGCCGCGTTTTTCATAATTTTGGCATAGTAGAAAAAAACCTAAAGTACCGCCAAATTGGTGTTATAGCTACATTTTTAACTATGCTTATAAGTGCTTTAGTTATTTTATTAACCCGCTTTAGTTAAATTTAATTATGAATAACAAAATATTTATTATTGGTTTACCGCGTACAGGCACTACAAGTGTTTGCCATGCTTTTTTAGAGTTTGGTATACCAACAGCGCATACTGCTTACACAAACAATTGTTTTGATAACGCCCATGCAATTGCCGATACGCCAATTTTTAATGATTATAAAGCTCTCGATAAGTATTATCCGGATGCAAAATTTATTTATTTAGAGCGTGAGCTTAACGTATGGCTACCATCAATAAAGCAATTATTATTACGTATGCATACTAATTTAACACGCACTGATGGTGGCTTTAATATTCATATAAAGCATTGTTATTTAAATACATTTAGTAATTTAACAATTGATAATATAAACGATGATAGTTACTTAACGCATTGTTATAACACGCATATCAATGACGCTAAAAATTATTTTAAACACCAAGAGCAACGCTTTTTATCAATAAATATAGCAAAACCGCAAAGCTACAAAATGCTCTGTGATTTTTTAGCGATTAAAAGTAATAAAACAGATTTTGAAAAAATGAATATGGGCGGCAAAGTTACTGCCTGGAACGATATAAAACATCCGCTAAAAGTTGAATCAACAGCAAAAGGGCGCATAGATAAACTGTTACGCTACAAGGTTTAACTTTACAGGCTTAGGAGCATGATTTTTTACCTAATATACGCTAAAATCTGCGCATTATTTTACACCTTGTTATAAGTAGTACAGAGCATGTTTGAATTAAAATACCACACTCCATTTGAATGGACCGAAGTTGTACTTGATGACTTCGATACTTTTTTACAAGACCACGCCGCAGCCGAAAAAAAAGCATCGGGTATGGCCATGTCTATGCTGTCGCATTACCCCGATAAACGTAAACTGGTTACAGCTATGGCAGACTTAGCACTTGAAGAAATGATTCATTTTAAAGAAGTGCTGAAAATTTTAATTTCACGTGATGTAAATTTAGGTGACGACAAAAAAGACCCTTATATAAAACAAATACGTGCTTTATTTAGACACGGCCGCGACGGTTTTTTAATGGATCGATTATTAGTCGGTGGGGTTATTGAGGCAAGAGGGCACGAACGTTTTTCACTAGTGGCGCAAGCGTTACCAGAGGGCAAAGAAAAAGAGTTTTACATTGCGATTGCCGAATCAGAAGAAAAACATAAAAACTTATTTGTAGAACTAGCGTATGAGTATTTTGATAAAGAAGAAGTAGACATACGCCTAGAAGAGCTACTAATAGCGGAAGCTAAAATTTGTGAAAGCATTCCGTTTACTGCGGCACTGCATTAATTTAAGCTGTTAATGCCATACTCTAAAAGCGCTAAATTTATATTTGGCGCTTTTTTGTTTGTAACAATTACGCATAATTTAATAATTATTATGTTTGGACAAAGCAGATGATTAATATATTTTCAAAATATAAAGTAATACTAACAACTGCAGGTATTCTATTTATGCTGTCATCTACATCGGTTGCTGCATCATTAGCGTGTAGTGATTTGACTGGCTGTGAAAAAAAATTTTTCGAGATAGAAAGCCAGCTTGCCATAGCTAAGGAACATGGCAATAAATACAAGATTGAAGGGTTAAAAAAGGCATTACATGCAGCAAAAGCTAATTGCAGCGAAAAAATATTGAAAGAAAATTTAATAGAAAAAATAAACGATGCTAACAATGATATTGCTGAATATGAAGAAGATCTGCTAGATGCTAAACAAGCAGGTAAAAGTGATAAAGTTAGTAAGTATCAAAAAAAGATTACAGCAGAAAGCTTAAACTAAAACATCTGAAAGATGAGCTTGGCAAAATTAATTAAATCACCAGTGGCTACTTGTTGTTAACGCTTTAGGTTATCGTTAACAGCAAGTGTACTGCGAATATTATCGGATTAACCATCATATTTAATTACATTATTACGCAACAATAACTATATACAGTGCAGGGCACTTCAATCTTTAAAACTAGCCTAATTAAAATACACTTAAAAATTATACTTAAAAAGTCATACTACAAATAGCAATCAAACATTATGGGGAAGCGCGCTTCCATTACTCTGTTTTATACCAGCTGTCTTTCAACAACTTAGAAGTTCATAGTTAAAACCACTATCAGCAGTGAGTTTTAGTTAAATAACCAAGCGCATTACTGTGATAAACATAATCACACCACAATTTAACATAATTTAAATGACTAATAATTAAACCAAATATAACTAAAACTGAAAATTAAAACCCTACATAATAGGCTATTTAAAGCACCTGCTTATAAAACGAACTAAGCCAGCTGATTTATTACTGTTAATAGCGTTATTTTGTAAAACTAGCTATGTAAATACAGGTAAAACCCATGTGTGTAACAGTGATAAACCAGATCTTTTTGAGGTTTATTTATAAAAAACTATTACAACTGATAGCCAAAGTATAAGCATATGGTATATCAATTCAAATATTATGGCCGGATTGTTACTCATAAAGAGTAATAAAACAGCATGGGATTGAAATAGAAATGTTAGTTAGCTATTGGAATAGAAGATAAAATAAAGCGATTAACTAGGTTAAAGACTTAAGCTTATTTATAGGCGTTAATTATGTAGTAAGTTATGGCGCAAATTTAACTGAATTATCACTTAGTTAAAATCACAGCAAGGCTGCTAGTAAATTTATAGAATAAGTTAAATAATACAGAGAGCAAGGATATGCATATAGAGATTTATAAGTAACGTGTAGGTATGAAATAGTAGCTGAATATTACCTAAGTTAAATTGGTAATTTATGCATAGCCAAAAGAAAGAAATGCTTTAAGGGACCTGATTCATTAAGCTAGATAAGATAATAATTGCAACATAAGTGTTTATATACAAAGAGTATAAGAAGCCACATAAATAGTAAGCAGCAAAATTCCGTTCTTTGAATTGAAAATATAGCAAAGGCATAACAATATACTTGCAGACTGGTTAGTTATAGATAGGTGCGCTTTATAAACAAGGAGAACTTTAACCGCTAAATTATCAGCGGGCTTGTTTTATACAAATACATGTTTAAATAACAAACTTGCTTTATAGGGCTCATGTAAGTAAAGCATCCATATTTAAAGTTATGTATTCGTAGTAGTAGGAAAGCAGCTGTATTGAATTTACTTAAAAACGTAAAATACACTTAATAATCTCGTAACGAGAAGGCTTACAACACACATAGTTATACTGAATAGCTTATTGCAAACCCTATTTAACATAATATAAATTATAGGTAGTTATATGTGTATTAATAAGGAGTGCTATATATTCTCTTTATTAGCCCTGCAATGTCCAATACTAGACAGAGTATATAGCTGTAATGTGTATTTAACTTTTTAACCATTTTAACTAGCTGATTTTTAGTGATTTAATCAAACTAAGAAATAAACACACTATGTATATGAAAGCCCGCTAAGTCCAGTACTAGACGGTATCGGACTTAGTGGGCGTATAAAAGAATGTTGACGATATAGATAAGTTGCTGCAATCATATCTATAGCAGTTGAAACAACGCATGTATGTGAATTGGGAAATGTAAAAAGCTTTATAAGATTTAAGATCTCAGGCACCATATTGTCATTACAGTTTACTGCTCACTATCCGAGGTTGAATAACGAAACTTAACCCAAGCAAGCTGTTTTTTATATTCGTTCTTCATCATATCTATCACGAAATGAGCTAAGCGATTCATCACCATATGCAATGTAACGATTAAGTAAAGACTCTAAGGGACCATTTGGGTTATGAAAAACTGAGGACACACCATTAATAACAATATCTTCGGGCAATTCGCGCTCACGCAACAAAATGACTGATCCTGCAATCATTTTATGGTAAAATAACATGTCACCTATTTCGATGGGATTGAACTCGCAGTTTTCTGTAAGGTTGTAAATTGACATATCAGCAATAAGATAAAACAGAGAAATTGAAGTTTTTAAATATTCATGAAAAGTCCAACCCTTCGGTAATAAGAAAATATCAACAACTGATCTATTAAATAATAGCTGTTGATAGTTTCGTTTAGAGTTATACAAGAATCCATTTACTTTCTCACTATCTAAATAAAATGTAGCTATGGCAAAGGCAAATTGATCACTTTTATTTACTACCCCTTTATGACGATATTCTTGAGCCCCTGCCCTAGCACATCATCTATTGAATTGTGCACACTGGCGAGTAAGTTGTGCTTCTTTTCTTTAGCTAAAGCCGCGACAACTGCATCGAGGCATAGTGCGGCAGCTTGTTAAGTTACTTTTTACCTGTTGGAAGCGCTATTGGTACAGAAAAACTCAGCCTACTAGCAGTGTTATCTGAACTTATATCTGATTTATCTTTACCGAACTTGATTCCTGCAACATTAACTCCAATTCCTTCTTTCCCATCTTTTTTGGTTGTAGTAGATACCGAGACATCAAAACTTATCATATGAACAGGTCTTAAAAAATTTGGATCTGGATTGTCTGTCGGAGAAGTCATATAACCTAATAAATTGTCCTTAGCATTTTTTTCTACTGAAACTCGTTTAGGATTAACAATTGTACCTATTACTTCTAAGTCATCATTACACTCGACAATTGCTTCTGAAATATCCTTTATAGCTTCTTTAATGAAGTCTTTGAGTTCCATACGATACCTTTAAGTAATTCAATAATTTAATAATGCGCTCATCGCGCATATTTTGCCGAAACTATGCTCATTTTTCTACATTATATAGTTTTCATAAATAACCTAAAGTATTGCTATCTCTAAGTTTTCTAAAACTTTTGAGTAAAGTTAAATAGACCAATATACGCGCGCAGCTCGTTTTCATGAATATATACGTGCCAGTATCGAACGGTGGCACCATTGCCTCTTGTTAGGCATTTTTCCAATTTACAAATAAACGCTTATCTATTTCAATTTTGTTGTGTTTTTCAATGTAAATAGGAAATACATCAACATCTGTGACTTTAGCTATAGCATAACGATGATGTCCTCCCTGAAATATAACCTCACCATTATCGACAGGTTTTACCAATGGAGGAGATATTGGTCTATTCTCAGATAAATAAACTATAAGCTTTGCCAAGTTATCTGGATGACCGAGCTCCCACAACTCGCCTTCATCTCTTCGACTAAAATGACATAAGATTTTATCAAATTCAGTTAACAAAACATAACCAAGTATAAATCCATCAGGGTAGTACTTTTGAAAATCACTTTCTCCTACACCGTCCAATGCAAAACGTTGAGAGCTTCTTGACACATCCCAATTAAATATAATTTTAGGCCATGAAGAAACTGGCGTATCCCAATACTTTTCAGATTCTTTCAAAATTCTGGCATGTAAATTTCGCTCAGTTAACTCTTCAATAGATTCTTCTCCATCTAAGCGCAATAGTTTTTTTCTAATAATTCATCGCTCCTAATATTTAACACCTTCATGTCTAACAGCTTAATCAGAGGGCGCTTTAGTTATTTTTACATTAAAACGCCCGTATCTCATAAATTACTAGCAAATACTGTAACTTATTGCCAGCTTTAAATATCACTCTTACTGTAGGTTACTTAAACATATGAAAAAGGAGAAACGCCCTTTTTTTATTACTAAGTTAATGACAACGATCCTGAATGACTAGTTTTCGCTCGTTGCTAAAGTATGCCTGGTGGCTGTTAAAAGTGGAGGCGAAGCCTGAGATTTTAACTGTCTGGCACCTGCTCCTTGATAGTTTCATTATTCAATTTCACTCAATGCGTTTGCAATAATTTCAAGTGACTCATCGCAGTCAGTGCATATTTTTTCGTAATGATTTTTATAGCTACCATATTCAGTTATAGCCACTTTTCTAAGCTCTTCTGCTTTTGTACCTAGAGTGTGCCCCTTTAAAATTGAACGAGCATTGTGAACTATATGGAATGGAGACATTATTTCACGTGCATGCTCTTCTTCGAATTCAACACCAATTAAGATTACTTCGAGTAATTTTAATGCACGTAATCTCGCATCAGGTTTTAATTTTAAAGCCTTCGCTTTATTCCTAAGCCACTTCTCTTCTAAGCCTTCAATAAGTAACTGATCTAGGTTTAGAATTTCTTCAGCCCATTCATCACGAGAACTAGTATACGGGTAGTGAACTTTATCTGGAGCATTTTTATCCCTGAGCTTCCACCACAAAGAGCCTTTTGAATCTAGCTCAGCTAGCTTGGCTTTTAAACTTAATAACGCATCATACTCACTACTCCACTCACCTTTTATATCATTTTCCATAGCGCGAGTTGAAATAGATGCTTTGGGAGCCTCATTGTACTGTTTCCAATGTAGTTGTTCTTCATAAGGCAGATGGCTCAGATATATTAAATAAGTATGTACCTGACCAGCAGTATTGACATCAAAAGTCTTTAGTTCCCATGCCCCTCTGCAATATATACTGCGACTATTCAAAGTAAACCTATCTCGATCAGTTTTATATTTTAGTAATACTTCGGGTTTAAAAAACACAGGTGTTATTTCAAACGGTAGATTAGATTCTGTAAAGTAGTTCGATAAATGAGTTGGGTTACATGAAATCTCCTTTATTTCATTATTCTTCCAGTCTTGCGCAACATAGCTACAATATTCTTTTTCAATTTCATCGTCAGAATGACCCCAAATATTTGCTATTAACTTTTTCTTTGAAACTGAAATATCCGAAAGCTGAAAACCTCGAGAGTAACTTCCAACACCATTTACGATATTAATTTTCCCCAAGATTCCTGTCGTATTAAAATCAACAAGTTCTCTATTTGATCCCCACCCACTAAAATCACCTGTTTTGTAACGAGTAAAGTCAAACATACGAAATAACTTCACATCTTTTATACCCGCATACTCTCCAATAATTTCTCTCTTTGCGCAGATGATAGTTCCCTCATCACTATTCCGAAAATTAGGGATTTTAAGTATCTTAATTACTTCATTAATTTCACCGTGAGAATTTAATTTACACCATGATTTTTTTTCGGGAACGAAATGTAAATCCAAAGAATGAGATATTTTTTGATTAAGCTCATAATAGGTTTCATCGTTTCCTATGGCTTGAAATGACCGAGCGAAAAGTATCTGCTCTCCAGAAGCTAATTCTTTACAGCCAAGATTGGACATAGGACTTTCTATAGATATATCTTCAGATGAACAAGAAATACCCCAAGAAGAAAATGGATTTCCACTCCATTTGAGGAGGTTATTGAAGTTATCTTTAATCGCATTTTTTTCAGGTAAAAATACTGCATGGATAAATACATGTGGCATTGATGCATACAAAATTACGTATTCATCATTAATATCCGAAGTTAAAAACTCAGCAACATCACTTTGTTGACACCAGTCATTGAACTCATCTTCGGAGCTAGGCTCATCAGATAAGAACTTTAAACAATTTAAATCATATACATTCATTGCCGATTTCCACCAAAACTCGAGATAAAACTAACAGTTTTATCAGAGGGCACTTTCCCTATTTTAGCGCGAAAACACCCTTACCTTATAAGCTTCTATTAATAGCAAACAGTGTAAGTTATTGCCAGCTATAAATATTATACTTTCTGTAGCTTATATAAACATGGAAAAAAGAGGAAAGTGTCCTCTTATTCTTACTAAGTTAATGACGATTCACCTGACTGACAGCTCCTCGCTCAAAGCCGACCTATTAGAGTAATTACGTTAACACGTCTTGGGGCAAAGGCGAGTTATATACATAACCCGTCTCTGGACAAAAGCAAGTTAGAGTATTTAGTCAGTAACGCCGCGCTCACGGGTAAATTAGGAGCGCAGCGAGTAATTTATCCGTGTGCAGCGCTTTGTTATGTGCGCGACTACAAATTGACATCATTGACCATCTCTTTCTTTAATATGTTGCTGCGTTTCCTCAGGTACAATATCTGAATAGAGCAGATCTAACTCTTTAGGCTTTGAAATCATTTCATCTGCGATGAAGTTAAGAACGTGGAATAACTTCAGCGCTATGTCTCTACCATCTTCTAAGTCAATTTGACCTGGATGCACAGCGTTATTCCCTACAACTCGAAGTAAGTCTAGTGCTTTTTGAATTTTTGGACTTAGCCCTTCTGCTACAAGATCTTTTATGTCGTTGTTAATATTTTTACCCGACTTACCTAGTTGCTTGAGCAATAGTTGGAGTGCCAATCTAAGTAAGGCCGTAGCACCTTTGGGAGAATCAACAACAATTGTGGATGCCTCCAGATACAATTCCTGAATTTCTTGATCCATATCTTCATTTGGAGGCGATACTGTCGTTTGTTTTGGATAGACAATTTCTTGATTTACCCACAAAGAGAATTCATTACACGTTGAGCAAGTTGCAACAGAAAAACCTTCCGGAACAAACTCGCACATATGTCGATTATTTGCATCTACAACTTGCTCTATAAAAGCTGAGATGGCATTTTGCTGATAATCCTTTATGCGCGTTCTATAGTCATAAAATACATGATTTATTATATTATTAGCTGCATCACTCGAATTATCAACGTCAAACCAAGCCTGCTGAGAGGCAACCTGACAGTGTGGGCACTGAAACTTTTCACTTCTGTATTTTGGGTTTAGATCCAAAGTCTGTCTCCTACTCGATAAAGCACATAACGCCGCCTTAAGCTGTGAGTAATGGTTGGCTAAAATGTGAATGAAGCGAAGCGAAACCGAGCCAACTGTTACGAATCAGACTTTAAGGCCTTGTTAGCTGATGCGGTGCCAAAATAAGTAGATATATCTGTATTTTTATAGTCTTTTAACTGCAATATTTCTTCTCTAATATTTTTCAATTTTTCAATATCCTCTAATATAAAGTAAAGCTTTATAGCTAATTCTTTTCTATTGCTCTTTGGGGGAATTCTATCCGTTGATACACATATTTTTACTTCGTTTTCATTGTGGTTGTACCTTGGATATGACTGCTGATTGTTAAGACTTCCTTTTTTGAAGTGCCTTTTAAAGAAATCAACCACCTGCAAGGCAGATGTAAATCTAGAGTCGTGGCAAACAAGGTCGCTCACATCGTTTATATCGTAATCATCATCAAACATATACATACTATATAATGAATGACTCATCGAAAACATTTCTATAGTTTTCCCTTCTTCATTTTCCTTTGGCTCAGATTCAGCAAGCAACTGCTCATAAAGTGATCTTACAATATTTTCAAATGATAGGATTTTCTTGATAATAACCTTGTCATTAGAAAATTTATCTTTATGAAGGATATAGGTGCTAACTATGTAGGAGAATATAATCTTAACATAAGCATCTAACGACCCTTGAAATCTTACTAGATCTCTTCCCTCAATATCCTTAAGATCAAACCTATTAATTTCGTTGCGAAGTTTATTATCAAATAAAACCGAAATTTCGAGGCAAGTTTGATGAACTTTTTCTATGCCAGTGCCATAAGTATTATATGAATCAAAATAATCCATAACTAAATTAAACTGCTCTTCTAATTCCTCATAAAGACTGTTTTCTTCGGCATGCACTATAGCCTCAATTATAGGTTTCAAATCAGCTTGATAAACATAGCTATGATGAACCTGGATAAGTGTTGCTGGTATTGAATTACAGCCTTCATCTTTTTTCTTAATAACTTTAACTATTTGTCCTGTTGAAGCATCTCTAATTTGAGTTCCTGACTCAACTAGCTCTCCATTTTTGATGCCTTCTTCAATACCGACATCATCAAGTTTTTTCGTTTTATCATTCATATTAATCAATACCCAAATCTATCGTGTAACTCAATTTCAAAACGCCAGCTAACGCCAGCTAACGCCAGCGTAACGGGCCGGTTTGGAGCGCCAGCGGAAAACCGGTCCCGTTGACGCATTGGTTAGTTCTGAATCAGAAGAAGCTTGATTTCGTCCCTGATGCAGTCCCTTAATTCGTATGACTTGCTCTCAATTTCGTCCCACGCTCCATCTCTGACATCATTAATTGAAAACAGCTCATCATCGTCATATACGCCCAAGAAACATTTATATCGAGTAACAGGGCTAGAGACACTCTGAATGAAGTCGAACAGGCTTCCAGCGATGCTGTCTGGAAGCGATATTTCGCTTTTCTCAACAAGCAGGCTCAGTTCTCCAATTTCTTTATGTAGCGCAGAAACCTGACCCCTTAGTTCGCCGGCAGAGGTAGGAGCGCTATAAAATGCGAGGGTATGCCTGGCTTCATGTAAAATGTGGCAAACCCTTTGATATATATCTTCAAAAAGATCAACGCGTAAGTGCTGCTTTTCGTAATTTAAAGAAAACTGGGGGTAATGCTTCAAAAACACCCTTGGAACTGAAACTAAGTCTTGAGTAAGATCTTCCCAAAAAACAATATTTACAGAAAACTTATTGAGGCTTTCTCGCGAACGGGACAAGCCTCTTACAGCTTTCTGCATTCCAACGTCACGAGGCGCCGTAGTCGCGATGTAAAGGCATTCAAGCTTTTCGGGAAAACCTTCCGCTTTTGATATTTCACTATTTATTGTTTTCTCTTTGACTCCATCATACGTATTCTTGCACTGTACTCCGACAAAGCCCAAGTGATTATCTCCATATATATCAACTCCATCCTGCGCCTGCCCGGGTCTGCCGTGCATCGACAAGTCAGGATTCCCCCACCTTATTGCCAAAGCATCTCGAGCGATCTGTTCAAATTCCTCCCAGCTTTTTGGCTCCGGAATTCTCATTGTTGAATATGTAGGCAAAACTTCTCCTTAAAACTAACGCCTCAATAACCGGCGGCTGGAACGGAGCGAAGCGTAGTGCAAGCCGTCCGGCGCCGAAGGCGCGTAGTTCATTGATTTGTTATGTGTGTATCAATTGGCCTAGTTAGCATTTGCCAGATACTAATGCCATAGACGACAACAATAGCCAAGCCAATAACGAGCAACCGTTGGTCCGGAAAGGTAAACCAAGCCACAACTACCAATAGGGTACGCAAAATTGCATGCACTATGCCCAGTGGATGCTGGATTATCCATGACCAAACAATCCAGTGCAGACCGAGCCCAATACCCAGGCTCAATGGAACAAATGTTGGGGCATAAAGAAAGAGCGGTATGTGAACGGCCCATAGCAAATTGACCATCAATACACAAAGCCCCATCAGCTTAGCTAAAGGGTTATTAGAAGCTAAGAGGTTTTCCCCCCTAAATCGTGCTATTAAAAGAGCTAAAGGGAAAATCGTACCCGAACCAAATAACAGGACCAGCACACCAACTCGCTCATCAAGCCTCACAGAAAGCAATGCGACAATAAGCCAGACACATGCACCAGCAATTGGCATCGATACAGATCTTTTTGCTGACGCTTCGAAATCCCTTCTATACTCTTCTAATGTCATTTCCTTGAATCCTTGTTCAGAGCTGAGCTCACACATAACAATTTTATAGTGCGCTCGTCGCGCATCTTTGTGCCGATGTTACGCGCATGTATTAATGAATCTATTTTTAACAAATAACGTAATGCATTGCCAACTTTAATATTTTTATGACACTAAAGGTATTCAGAAAAAGAAAATGCGCTCGTCGCTCATTTTCTTGAATCTGGGAGCACAACAACAAAATTGTATATTAATACAGTAATATATATCATCACCAACATAAAAGTTAGTGGAATATCAGATTATGGGGTAGAGCCAATATCATTAGGTGAATCACTGTGTCTGATAGCTCAAAGGTGATCTATAGAGTAATTACGTTAACTCATTTTGGGGCAAAAGCTTGTTAGAACAAAAGGCAGACTGCGACAAATAGCATCGAAAAGTTTCGAACGTTATTGTCATGGTTTTAGTATTTATTGTCGAGTTTCATACTTTAATGTCCTCCGGCAATAACAAGTTATATTCCTTGGTTTACTTTAAAACTCTGCGCTTGCTCAAATATTTCTTTGTATACTTCATCGCGGCTGATTGGTGGGTATTTAAATTTAGCGAGTATTAAAATCAGCTCTACTTTAAGTGATGATTTAATATCGTCGCGGTTATTCCAATCTACAAATTTTACCTTGTCATCTACAATTACTTTTACCGCTTGGGCCAGCTCAATGAGCTTATCTTCGGGGTAGTCAAAGTCGTATTTAACTGCGAGTGCTTTTAAGGCGTCGTAAAAGCCTTTTTCTTCAATATCAATGCCTAGCTCGTCGCCGGCGTTCATTTCGTCGCGTACGCTGTAAATCATATCAACCATGCTTTCTGAAAAATCATCTAGTACGCTACTTACCAATACGTCATCTTCTTTTCGTTCGTTGTAGCGCTGTACCAGCGATTCAAAGCGTTTAGTAAAATCGATACCTTGGGTTTGGTTTACTTTTTTAAGCTCACCGATGGCTTTAGCTAGCATTTGTTGCAGTATTTTAATTTTAGTATTGGGGAGTTTTATTTTTTCTATTTTGGCGATGTAGTCGTCATTAAAAATGTCGATTTCGCCGCCGTCTTCATTGCCGAGTTTAAATACTTCCTCAACGCCGTCGCTTTGTAGGGCTTCGCTTATCATTTCACGTACTTTGGTGTTCATTTGCGCGGTGTCGGGCGCTTCGCCTTTGGTTAGCTTGTAAATAATCGAGCGAATGGCAAGGTAAAAGTGAATGTGGTTACGCTCATTTTCGTTAATTTTTTCACTGCCACAACATACATCGTAAGCGGCTTTTAAACGCTTAACTAAATCCATAAAACGCTTTTGGCGTTTTTCGGTAATAAGTGCAAACTCAGCGGCGTGGTTTAAACAGTTTAATTGAGCAACGGCTTCACCGGTAAAATACGGGCTGCTGTCAAACTTATGAAATAGCTCTGCAAGTAACGCTAGATGGTTTTTGACTTCAATAACCGAGGCAGTAATGTCTTCAAAGTTGGTTTCGTCTGTTTTTGAATACTGCGCTAGGGCTTTGTTCATTTCTGATTTAATACCAATATAATCTACCACTAAGCCTTTGTCTTTGCCTTCAAACTGGCGGTTAACCCGCGAAATAGTTTGTATTAAGCTGTGCTTTTGCAGTGGCTTATCTATGTACATGGTATCTAAAAATGGCACATCAAAACCGGTTAGCCACATATCGACCACTATGGCTATTTTAAAGTTTGAGTTTTTGTTTTTAAATTGTTTATCAAGCTCTTTACGTTCGTCTTTACTGCCAAGTAAATTATATAGGCGCTCAACGTCGTCCTTGCCACGGGTCATCACCATTTTTACTTTTTCAGAAGGAGCAGCAATACAGCCTTCGCTAATGGCGCGCTTTCGCTCGGTATCTGATAGCTTTTGCGCGTCATCTGTGTCGACTACATCAAACCACTGTGGGCGAAGTTCTTCTAACTCTTGATACAACTGGTAAGCAATACCACGCGAGCTACATACAAACATCGCCTTTCCTGCGACCGTAGAGCCTTCCTCAACGCGTTTTTCATAATGTTCAACAAAGTCCCTTGCTAACACTTTAATGCGGTCAGGATCGCCTAGAATGCTATTCATGTTAGCGGTGGCTTTTTTACTGTCTTCTATTTGCAGCTCGTTACTGCCTGCATCGGCGCATTCTTTGTAATAAGCTTCAATTTCAGCCAGCTTGCTATTGTTTAAACACACCTTGGCAGCGCGGCCTTCGTACACAATGCGTACGGTTATTTCATCTTTAACCGACTCAGTCATGGTGTACGAGTCAACCACTTCACCAAATACATCTAAAGTCGCGTCTACTGGGGTGCCTGTAAAACCAACATAGGTGGCGTTTGGCAGTGAGTCGTGCAGGTACTTTGCAAAACCGAAGGTCTTTTTTACACCTTTGTCGGTGATGGTAATTTTTTGATCAAGATTTACTTGGCTACGATGCGCCTCATCAGAAATACAAATAACATTAGTACGGTCGGTTAGTAGCCGAGTGTCTTCGGTAAATTTATGAATGGTGGTTAAAAATACACCGCCACTGTTACGGCCCTCTAATAACTCACGTAAGTGAGTACGGCTGGTCACTGTTTTTACCGTGTCATCGCCAATGTAGGTTTTAGCATTACCAAACTGCTGCGAGAGTTGATCGTCTAAATCGGTTCGGTCGGTAATTAAAATAATGGTGGGGCTTTTAAGTTCAACGCTTTTCATCAACAAGCGTGTTAAAAATTGCATGGTGTAACTTTTACCGCAACCCGTTGCGCCAAAGTACGTACCGCCTTTACCATCGCCTTTTGGTTTTAAATGCCGTTTTATATTTTCGAACAGCTTATTAGCCGCGTAATATTGTGGGTAACGCGGCACAATTTTTATCTCTTTTTTGCCCGCGCTTTTATTGTCAGAATCAGGGAAGAACACAAAGTTGCGCATTACATCGCGCAAGCGCGCTTTATCAAACAAGCCCTGCAATAAGGTATGTAACGAGTTAATCCCCTCTTGCGCTGTGAGCTCTTGCCCCGTTACTTTTCCCCATGAGTAGAAAAACTGATACGGCGCAAATAAGTTACCCATTTTGTTGTTTACGCCATCGCTTATAACGCACAAGGTATTAAACACAAATAACTGCGGAATAGCGCGCCTATAGCGAACAGTTAATTGCTCATAGGCTTCAAATATGGGGGCTTGCTCGCGTATCGCGCTTTTAAATTCAAACACCACTAATGGCAAGCCGTTTACGTATAAAATACCATCGGGAATACGCAGTTCAATATTGTCGTAGCTTGTGGGGCTTTGTATTTCTAGCTGGGTAACAAACCGGTAAATATTGTCGTCTTGCAGATAAGTAACGCTTGCTTCATTCACATTATTCAAAGCAGCCATAGCACTGCCTGCTATTAGGCTACTTTTAATGCCTTGCTCAACGTTATCGTAATCAAGCAGCTGAACATACAAATCTTTTTGCGCTGCACTGCCTGCTACTCTGCCCCGCTCGCGTGTCAGTAAAAAACCATCACTTAACCACTTACAAAAGGTTTTATTGCTCTCGTATAAATCACTGGCTGGCAGTTTTTCAAGCTTTGCAATAATTGAGTCTACTTCGCTGGTAGTAATGTTATTTTTAGCGTAACGCTTGGTTAAAAAAGCACGGAGGTCTTCTTTAATTAATACATCGCTATGGTTGCGGTTGAGCTCACCACCGAGTAAATGCGGGTAGCCTTGCTCGCCTAATAACTCAACCACCGCTTGTTCTAATTTGGCTTCAGTAAATTTCATCAAACATCCTTATTGTTATTATTTTTTGCCTTTGAAAACTCAGCTTGTGTATTAATCTACTATTTCGTCATCACTGGCTACATCAGGCATTTGTAGTTCGCCAGAGATGAGTTTGGGTAGCAACGCGTCACGCAAGCTAGTAATTGAAAATGTATTTTCTTTGTTCTTTTGAAGTTTGTAGTTCAACTCGTCATAAGAAGTATTGAATACATCAATTACTTCAATACTTGGAGTTAAGACGCTAAGTTTTCTGAATCCAGTTTTATTGAATTTTTGCTGTGCGCTACCGCTAGTGATTGAATCTATTTGATACTGGCCAAAATCATTTGAAAAATACAAGTATAAATAGTTATTTAACTTATTGGACTTCAAAGAAATCGCATTACTTCCCAAAGTCATAGGCATTCCAAGCCAAATCGGTGGCCTAAAAACAGTGCCAACATCACCTACATTTGAGATAATCACCTCATCTCCAATCAATTTAGATTTTTTTAAAAAATCATAAGAATGCTTAGATACATATTTAGCTTTTGTTAATGAAAATTCATTCTTAAAGTCTGTGGTACGTATGTACAAAGCATAACCTCGTTCATCTGAAAGACTTACATTTTCTTTCAAAGACGCAAAGCTACCATTAGCTACGTAATCAGTTATTTCTGCTATGGAATTGATATCTCGATTATTCCAACTCTTTGGTATCCAGCCTAGTTGTTCGTTGTGCTCGAACTCATTGGGGAAGTGGGCGTGGGTATTGGCGTGTTGCGCTAATATTTTAGGTTTGGCGCTAAAGTCTGGCTTAATGGGTGTTTCAGCGGCTTGTGTTGCTTCTTTTGTTGGTAGCTGTGCTTGTAACTCGTGAGCAAGCGCAATGAGTGATGCTTTGCATTCTGCCGTGTTTTTTAAACTGTTCAGTGCTGCTAAGCGGCGCTGTGCTTTTTGTTTTAACTGGTCAGGCAAACGGTTTTCAAGGTTTTCTAAGTTAAAATCAACGCTCGCAAGGAGATTGTCGAACACCGGATCAAAGTCAACAAACCAGCTTTTAAATAACGCCTGCGCCATTTGCTCTAAGGTTTGGTTGGTTTTTTGGTTGAGCTCAATTTTTTTGTCTAAACCTGAAAGTATTTTTGAAACTTCTTGTTGAACTTTTAGAAGCGGCAATTTAATTTTTATATTCTTTAATATTGGAACCGTTAGACTGGGTACCGCAGACCCTTCATTTAATCGATTAAAATCTATTAATTTAAGCTGATAATATATGAATTTAGGATCTGCTATTATTTTATTTATTTTTGACCAAAATAAAGTATCAACTGTCCAAAAGGGAGTATCAATAAAATAAATATTATTCAAAGAGCCTTTTCTAGGAATCAAAATTGACTCTCTCTCATACAGGAACTCAGAAACATAACGCATGACTCCGCCTGAACCATAGCAAGGTATCATACCTTCAGTTAGTTTCTTATGGTCTTTTCCATATTTAATTTCAAGCACTTCTCCTAAAGTGACTTCTGGCCAATTACTCCCCATAACCCAGCGCCTCCAAGTTTTTACGAATCGCTTTATCAAGCTCCTCACTTTGGGTCATTTGGCCATAAAGCGTTTGGCTAAGCTCGCTCATTTTAGTTTCGAACGGGATGCCATCGTCTGCAATATCAGCAGCACCGACATAGCGCCCTGGGGTGAGTACGTAGTCGTTTGCCTTTATGTCTGCAAGGGTGGCTGATTTACAGTAACCGGCAACATCTACATACTCTTGCTCTGTATCTGAAATTAGCTCTTCGCCGCGCCAAATATGGTAGGTTTGGGTTATTTTAGCTATGTCGTCGTTGGTGAGTTCTTTTAAGGTACGGTTAACCATAGAGCCCATTTCGCGGGCGTCTATAAATAGCGTTTCGCCTTGGCGGTCACGGCGTTTTAGTAGGCCTTTTTCGTTATTACCTTTTTTATCTTTACTTATAAACCATAAACACACCGGAATTTGTGTGGTGTAAAACAGCTGCCCAGGTAGGGCTATCATGCAATCGACTAAATCGTTTTCGATTATTTTTTGGCGAATATCGCCCTCGCCACTGGTGTTTGAACTCATTGAGCCATTAGCGAGTACAAAGCCAGCGGTGCCATGCTCGCTAAGTTTTGAGATCATGTGCATGATCCACGCATAGTTGGCATTACCGGTAGGCGGTGTTGGGTAACCGGCCCAGCGGGCATCGTCGACTAGTTCGTTATCGGCGCGCCACTGTTTTTGGTTAAATGGTGGGTTTGCCATTATGTAATCGGCTTTTAGGTCGGGGTGTTGATCTTTAAAAAAAGTGTCGCCGGCTACATCGCCTAAATTGCCCGATATACCGCGCACGGCAAGGTTCATTTTAGCCAGTTTATAAGTGGTGTTGGTGTACTCTTGCCCGTAAATAGACACGTTTTTTTGATTGCCGTTATGGCTATTAATAAATTTAAGCGATTGCACAAACATACCGCCCGAGCCACAACAGGGGTCGTAAATTTTACCTTCGAATGGTTCGATCATATCGGCAATAAGGGTAACAATCGATTTTGGCGTATAGAACTCGCCCCCACCTTTACCTTCAGAGGCGGCAAATTTACCTAAAAAGTATTCGTACACACGGCCAACTAAGTCTTCTTCTGTTTTTTCGTTTTGGTTGGCAATGGTGTCGATATTATTAATGGTATCGATTAATGCAGAGAGCTTACTGGCATCAAGCCCTAAGCGAGAAAAGTAGTTATCGGGCAATGCGCCGGCGAGTGATTTATTGTTTTTTTCAACCGCGTGCAGTGCGGTATCTATTTTTACGGCTATATCGCCTTGCTTGGCGTTGATTTGAATATACGACCAGCGTGCGTCTTCTGGTAGGTAAAACACGTTATTCATAGCGTAAAAGTCGACCATGTCGATGTATTCGTCGCCGTACTCGGCAATAATGGCTTTTTTACGCGCTTCAAACTTATCACTAATAAATTTAAGAAAGATTAAGCTTAAAACAATGTGCTTATATTCGGCTGATTCAACACTTCCGCGCAGTTTATTGGCGGCGTCCCAAAGGGATTCTTCAAACCCGACTTGTGTTTTTTTTACGGCTTTTTTTGGTGCAGGCTTTTTTGATACAGCGTCCATGTGGTCTCTCTTTGCAAGAATATCAATATAAATTATTGGCTTATCATACCGCAAAGGTCGTGGTTTTTTGAGTGTTAATTAGTAATAAATTGGTATTAAAAAAAGAGATATAAAATAATTTTTAAAAAAATATGTTTGTTAAAAAACGACTACTGTAAATCAGGCATATATTTACGCCCGATTATACGTGTATTTTACTGTTTTAATTCTAATAATTGAATGAGCTTACGCTTACCTTCGTCATCAAGCTTTTCGATTAAACACGCCAGTGTTGCGCTTTCTTCTGACTCACAAAAAAAGTAATTTACGGGAACATTTAACTCGGTCGCTAGCTTTTTTAAGGTAGCTAAGTCGGGCATATGGCGACCTGTTTCGTAATGGTTCATTCTGCCACTGGCTGAACTTGGGTCCATCCCTATTTTAATACCTAACTCTTTTTGGCTTATTTTCATTCGCTTTCGAGCCTCTTTAAGACGCTCTGTAAAAAAGGATTTAACCTGCACCGTTGCTTCATCTTGGTAACTCTTACATTTAAATGATTGTCTAGTTTTTACATGAGCATGTATACTTAGGAATCCTAAGTTTATGGTGAGTGGTAAAGTTTAGCAATGAGTAAGAAAGCGAATATGAATGTATTTTTACATTTTCTTTTGGTAATCAAACAGATGGATAACTTCACTGTAACGCAAGCGAAAGACGCTTTATTACATGAACAATCTGCATTTACCGATGCGGTAGAAACCCGAAAGTTTATATACCGTCAATTAACTCGTAATGTTGAAAAAGGACTATTAAAGCGAACCAATAAATTAAACAATGGAGTTAAAGAAGTTATTTACTCAAAAACGGAGTTATTTTTAAATTTAGAAATTGTGCCTAATTCTAGAGAAAGTAGAGCAAAAAAAATTTATATTCCTAACAATAACTCTACTAACGCCACAGCTGAAAATCTTGAAATTACTGAGTACCAAGAAGAGCTTAAAAAAGACTTACTAACATATGAAATTGATTTAAACACCGTGCTTGAAGAAGCTAAAGAGTACAAACGCCTTACTGCGCGTTACCCTAAACTACATGAACAATTGCAACTGCATCACACTCAGGCTAAGGAAAGATCGATTAAATTACTTGGCAAAATAAATGCTTTGCAGACTTTACTGGGTAATAAAACAACAGAAAAACAGCCATGTTAAGGGCTTGGCAAACAGCCTGCTTATCGGTAGTTAAAAAACATTACTCTCAAAACCATAAACACTTTTTTTGTTTAGCTACACCAGGGGCTGGTAAAAGCGTGTTGGCGGCAGAAGTTACAGCTTATTTATTTGATACAAAGCAAATAGACTTTGTGATTTGTTTTTCACCCTCTAGTGAGGTTGCAAATGGCATTAGAAAGACGTTTGCTAAACGTTTAAATTGTAATTTTGACGGTGTTATTGGCTCAGTTGGTTGCTCGTATACTTATCAAAACATGCGCTTTTTTAATGACGACTACTGGAAACTATTAAGGAACAACCGCGTGTTAGTGGTGTTTGATGAAATACACCATTGCGCTGGTTCAAGCATTGAGGATGCCAATGTATGGGGGCAAGATATTGTTAAAAATATTCAACAGCAGGCTGCTTTCACGTTAGCTTTAACAGGCACACCTTGGCGCTCTGACCTTCTCCCTATCGCGCTGGCAACTTATAGCGACCCTGATAATAAAATTCAGTGCAATTACACTTACTCGCTGCAACAGGCGGTAAATGATGGCGTTTGCCGTAACCCTAAAATTGTTTTAATTGATAATGAAGAAATTTCGGTAACAACCACGAAACAGGAAACTAAAACCTATAACTCATTAAAGTCTTTGCTAAAAGATCCATCGATTTCCTACCAAGATTTGATTAAGCACGAAGCTGTAATCAATTACATTGTTGCTCAAGGGGTAAGTAAACTTGCCACTATTAGGCAGCAGAATAGCAATGCCGCAGGGTTAATTGTTGCCTCTTCTGTTGAGCATGCAGAGCAGATAGTGATGGTTCTTACAGAGATTTTCCATCAATCAGCAACCATAGTTACTTACAAAGAAAGCGATGCTGGCGAGAGAATCAGTCATTTTCGCTTTAGCAACACACAATGGATTGTAAGCGTTGGTATGGTATCGGAAGGAACTGACATACCAAGACTGCAAGTGTGCTGCCATTTAAGCAGAGTTAAAACCGAGCTTTATTTTAGGCAGGTGCTTGGACGCATATTAAGAGTAAACAATTCCCCTAACCAAGAAGCTTGGCTATTCACCCTCGCCGAAGAAACACTAAGCACCTTTGCAAATAGAATTGACCAAGAGCTACCCGACACTTGTGTACTAATAAGAAATAACGCCATAGCGAATGAATATTTTGGAACAGAGACTCATAAAAAGACAAGCTCCACTAGGCCCGATAGTCAGCCGATTGCTGAAATTGATGATTTATTATTTTCATGGGGATCAAACGAATCAAGTCAGCTGAAAACTGAGCTTCAAGAAGCAAGCTTTTTACAGGCCTTTGGCGGATTTAGAGAGCGGGTAATAGAGGTGTTTGTAATGAGCTAAAATATCAAGCTACTTTGTAGAGCAGGTATTACACCTGCTTAGATTTATGAAAGACAACTAGTAAGTTAAATTAAAGCTATAAATTATTCTACTTTTACACCAAGCAGTTTTGTTAAACCTGTAATAAAACCACGCGGAAGTATTTCAATGTTACTATCTTTACTTTTAATTTGCCCTGCTGAGGTTGAATACCAGTCATTATTTTCCATGCACTCTTGAGATATGGCGTAGTTTAGTGTTTTGTTTTCAGACTCTGTTAAGTTGTTTATCAACGATGGTTCAAAAGTATGAGGTTCATTTGATTGTTTGATTGGGCGTCTGTCGATCACAATATTTGCATGTTGTTTAAGTAAGTTAACCTCTTTTCTGTACCGGTTTCTCTCGGCAATAATTTGTCCAAACAAAGCTCTCACCGCAGGGTCTGTAATACGCTGCAGTAAAATATTATCGGAAGGGAGTTTGCTGTTCGGTTTGACTTTGCTATTAGCTCTTTGAACCCTATCTCTGCTCTTCTCAGCCCATGCTTCAATAAGTACACGATAATGGTCGTTTCTTGTCGCCCTCAAAGCTTCATATCCTGGACCACCATTTAATTTGGAGTAATGACCTATCTGTGTTATTGAAAAATTACAATTACCTAAAGATGAATAATTACTCATAATTTCATTCAATTTTTCTAAGTTTTTTTGTGTTCTAGTTGCCTTTCCATCTTTTAAATCAGCTAGGATAATTTCTGTATTAATAATCATTAGCTTTCCAAACTTAATGGCGAGGTTAATTTTTCTAAATTTATTACATTATTATTGATAGCAGATATACCGGCAGACAAAAGTTTATTATTTATAAGATATTCTTCAGCTTCAATATGATTTGCTACCTTTCTATAACCTTCCATTTTATCTTCAGGATCAGCAATTTTAGCCATTTTTCTCATCATTGCATTTACTGCGATTAACTGTTGATTTTCGTCCATTTCCATAAAAATTGGCTTGAAACCACTTTTCATAAGCACCCGGCTTAATTGCATTGTGCGCTTATGTATTGCTGGTGTTTTGCGAAGTTCATCTTTGAGGTCAGGGTAAAATTCAGCATCCTCGCAAAGCAATGATAAGTGTAATAACTCTGATTTTGTTTCTATGAACTTCAGTGCTTTCGTAACATCTCTTTCATTGCCAACAGCAATTAATTTATCTTGTTTTTCATCATCATTGCGTGTTTCTTCTATCCGAATAATTTTGTTTATAAGTTCAAAGCAGGCCATCCAATCTTTTGTATATTCATCAGCTTCAACTTTTTGCTTTTCGTATCTCCGCTGTAAAATTTGAAGTTCATTATGTTTAATAAATGGAATTCCTTGTTCTTCAGCAAAAAAACTTTCATCTTTTAACTCATCTAACTCACCTTCGATTTCAATAAATAGGTTTGCAGCTTGGTGAGCCTTATAGCTGAGTTGATTGAATTGTGCATTAAGAGTTGGAAGGTAGCGTGCTTCAGTTATAAACCACCGACACCTAATACAGTTCTCAGGACCATGAGATACAGCTGCATAAATACGGTTTTGAGCATGTATTGCTTCAGTTAGTTCTTCTCCTCCATTCCAGCAGCCTCCCAGTGAACTAGATTCACTAGATTTAACGGTATTACCGCCAACTAAGCATAGGCCTGCAGCTCTTTCTTCCCAACCTATAGGTGCACGATTAACTAATGCTGCTTCGATACTATCGGACTTATGGTATGCCATTTTCATTTGAATTTGCTCGGTAGAAGCATCTTTTAAAAAATTTCTGACGCTTTGAGCAGACTTTTCTTCTAATTGAAGTTCTGCCTCACCCATTTTATGTGCAAATACAGAAGGAGTGATTTTGTTGTAGTAAATTGTCATCAGTAATCTACTGTGGCCTGCTAGCATTTTTGAAATAACAGCAATGGGGAGCTGTGTATCCATTGTGTATGCCGTAATTAAAGAAACACGTAAGCTATGAAGCGGAAAGTACGTACTAGTCATTGAAGCCAAAGATACACCAGGAGGACATTCGTGAACTAACTTTAATTTTTCTCCATTATCCAGTGTATCTCCATTTGATTCTAGATTGAATTCCAATTTAAGTAATAATTGATACCATAATCGATTTATTGCCTTATAGTAAGTTGGTTTAGATATATCCGTACCCGCTGCAGAGGCATCGCGAAAAAGAAAGGAAATATCGCCCATACTTTTTAACTGAGCTTCAGATTTTTTCTGATCTGCTATATGTTTATTTTTTAGAGTAGTACAGTCTGTAGGGCTTTCAATAGAATTATATTTTTCCTGCCAATTACGTAATTTTTCTAACCAATATAGGACTTCCTCATTTTGCCAAGGAATTGTATATCCCCGCTCGAGCTCCTCTTTATTATTGTCTGCAGATTTATTAGTATTTATGTATAAGGCAGTTGAATAAGAGGCAGAAACAGAATCATATACTCGACGAAAAACGCCTTTACCAAATGGTCTTTTCTCATTTCCTAATATAAATCTATGTTTTTCGTTAAGTACCCATTGCTGATTTTCATATCTCCATGTATCAGCCTCGCCACTATCCAACATACTTATTTGATATGTACGCAAAGGTAAATGTAGTTTAATAAACAGTATCATATGCCTAACAGGCGACCAGATTTGGAACGTTTCTTTTTTACCATTCTTTTTTGTACGCCACACACAATCTGGGTCTGATTTATCGATAACTTCTTCATCGACTTCGTACCAATCACTTTTTTGTACATCATGGGACCAAGTCCAATCACAGAAGTTTCGGTAGTGATAAGATGGTTTCAACTCTTCATTTAACCCTATGCTTTTAGAAATCTTTAGCATTTCTTTTTTACTTGGTAATGGACAGATAATCTGACGTAAATCTTGAATATATCGATAAGGTAAAGGGTTACGAACAGTTTCTGTGAGAGAACGGGCTATCTTTATTTTAGAGAAAGGGTTAACTACAAGTGGGATAGAAATACCATTATCATTTTTTTCAGATAAATGAGATTCAATAATATAATCAATAAAATCGCATGGGACATTAACTGACTTTTGTATTGCTGCAGGTTGATTAACTGTTTTTCTTATTATCTTTTCAAATTCTTCAGTAGAGCATTTATGGCCATTGAAGCCACTAAAAAAAAGTTTAACATCAACAGCGTAAGGGACTTGTTTATAGAGGTATGTTTCAAAGAAACGTGTCAGAGCGACCTGTTTAGGCCCAACACCAGTTTGCTGTGTTTCCATCCATTCTGAAGCTAATTTTTGCCACTCCTCCCATTCAGGACCAAATGTGTTTAACATCCAACCGAAAGTTGTATCCGATGCACGATTATCTCTTTTTTTTATTTCAAAATTTCTGTTCATTTTAAGCTTCTAAATTTAGAGTGTTTACCAGTAAAGTAACCTTCAGGGTCTATATCCCTAAAACCAACCTCAACTAAGTCATTCCAATTCAATGGTTTAACAACGGGCTCTATGTTTGATAGTTGATGCGTGGCTCTTTCAAGTTCTTTAGATATTTCCATGTGGCTCTTAGCTGTATAGGGTATTTGAGATTCTAACGATTTATGATGCATACAACGACGTATTATAAGTGGACTCAGCCCTGCTCGCTCAAGGCGTCTTCCATAGTTATGACGATGTCCATGAGGACAAATTCCTTCTGATTTGTTAGATCTTAATCCAATTCTTTTTAACCCAACTGAATAATTATGGTTAAAAGCATTAATTGTATAAGGAGAACTTAAACTTGTATGATGAAAAGATATAAAAGCATAAGGGTGATAACAATCTACACTAGCACGGAACTTCTGATAGCTAGTCCATAATGACATAAAAACCTTACCGTAATCAGAAGGAAACCAATGAACTTGTAAATAATTATCTTTATGATCAACGACCGTACTTTTCCAACCTAGATAATGAGTTCCTTTCATTTTAATACGTGGAATTCTTACATAGTTTTCTTTTAAATATGCTTGTCTAGTTTGGGTGCCTGAGCGGCACTTCCAATCATAAGGGGCTTTGCCGTCTACTTCGTTATAAACTCTGACAACAGCAATTTCAGGATTATAGGGATCCTCAAACACATCTGTAATCCATAGAGTCAGTGCTTCACTTAAGCGAAGACCACCTCCATGAATTAATAATAAAACCAATTTATCCCTAAGTATTATTCTTGGGTCAGAGGAGCCTCCTAAGCCATGCTTAAAAAACATTTCCCAATATTTCTCTGGAAATGCAACTGCATCACCTTCGGCTTGTGTTAGTAATGTACGCCCTTTGATATGCCTTGCTTTTCGAATAGTTTTATTAATAGCCTTATCTTCAATATGTCCCAAGTAGTCATTTTGATTCTTTCGAAACCATGATGCATAATTTAACCTATATTCATGTGGTGTAGCATCACGTAGGGGGTTCATTGAAACCTTACCAATTTTGTTAGCCTGCCAATCCGTAAATGCAGTTAGCCTATTGATATGTTTATTTACATTAATTGTTGAAGTAGGCATCCAATATAAGCCTGAAGGATCTAAACCTTCCTCACCTATAGTGCCTGTATATAAGCGCTTAGCGAAAGTTTGAAAGAGTATGGCGGGATCATGAAATAAATATTTATTAGCTTCCATGTAATCTAATAACAAAGATATAGCCCTGATTAGACTTAACATAGACGAATTACTTGAACCATTAGCCTCCATTAATAGTAAGTAATCAGTTACTGAACTTATTTCACCCTCTTCTGTAAGTAAGGTAGGTATTTGGCTTTTTACACCAGTATTATCTTCTATTATTGTTGCTCTAACTTTTACTGTAGTCAATCCTATCTCTTAAATACACTATATACATACATACAACTATATAGCTTGCGCTGTTAAAGTCAAATTCATCGATTAATTAACCACTTAAATACACAATATACACTTAATTAATTACTATATATAATAGACGGTATCGGACATTAAAGAGGTTTTTATCTAAGTTAGTTATTCTCAGTTTGGTACATTTAAATTTAATTAATATTTTCTAATGTATGTAATCTAATGCATGGAATATTATATTTCAGGATTCCATTTAAAATATAAGTTACTCAATACTTAGTAAACGCTCGGCCGTGTATTCGTTAGTAATAAGCCCACTAATCATTTTAGATCTTAGCGCACCTAAAATGGCTAATACTTTTTCTTCTCCGGCAGCTATGGCAAAAATTTGTTTATCTGAATTAACTTTTAATGGCGTACTTGCTACTCGCTGATTAACATTACAATCTAATAACTTACCATTCTTATCAAACACCCAGCTTATCATTTCTCCTACAGCACCTTGCTGTTGTAACTCTTGGAGTTCGTCAAGGCTTACAAAACCGTCTTTATGAAGTGGCGAATTTAATCCTAAATTACCAACGCCTACAAATGTAACATCTGCATTCGTGGCTAATTTTAAATTACTAGCAACATTCTGCTGTGAATGCAGTTGCAGCTTTTCCTCAATGGTGCGTGGCAAAACAGGTAACGGCATTGGGTAATATTTAGCATTTATATGTTCCGCCATTCTTACTACTACATCGTATGGCGATGCCGATCCGTCTAATGCCATATTGCCTAACATGGCAACTATTTTATGTTGTTGGCAATCTTGTGTTCGCAGCTCATCTACGCATGCGCGTAAAACTCGCCCAGTTCCCATTGCGATAACTTTTGGTTGTGGTGATTTTAAATGGCGTTCTATTTCAGCCGCACCAGCTTGTGCCAAACCTAATGTAGATGAAGGTTCTGACGGATCACTAGGGACTACATCACAAGAGAGCAAACCAAAACGTGTTTTAATTTGTTCAGCCAAATCCATACATTTAGCAATAGGATGATCGAGTCTTACTTTTATTAATCCTTGGCTAACAGATAGCGCTACCATTCTTTGTGCCGATTGGCGTGAGGTATTAAGCTTTTTAGCTATTTCGTCTTGTGTTTTACCTGCAACATAATACAACCACCCTGCTCTTGCTGCGTCATCGAGTTTTCTAATTTCTGTATTAGATAGCTTGGCCACTGAAACCTCTTAAAATCAAAATAAAAAGACTATTAAAATTGATTAACAGCAAAATATTTTTGTTAATTGAACGAATTATTTAATTGTTATTAGCCCTCTAAATATACCATTCATTTAATAAAAGTGTCGAATTTTCATGTTATTGCACTAATAGAAATCAAGTTAACGCTTTCTAATTGCTCACAACATATTTTTTCTATTACAGCTAAGTGCAAGTTATGGCCACAGCTATAAAAATTATAAAAACGTAAATGCGACCTGTAATGCACCTTTATTTTGCGCGGGGTTCCACATAGCTGTTGCCGATATAGGAAAATTATACTCTAGTATTTGTAAGCTCTTGGAGTAAGTAAAACCTAAGTTAACTATATTAGCGTTATCATCATAAAAGTTTTGCTGATCTAAAAAAGAAAAAGCACCACCAATAAATACAGAGACTTGCTCATCTAATTCATTACCCTTCCACACGGGCATGCTAGCTTCGAGATAGTTAGTGTAAGCTTGTTTGTTTTTTCCTGAACTTTCATCTAAATAGGTATCTATCCCTTGAACTATTACTGAGTAGTAAAGTGATAATGGCATTTCGCCCTCAAAGGTGTAACCAAGACCGACATCAATAAAGTTTCCGGTTTTATCCGGATCGCTTGAATAGTCAAAAATATCTACATCATTAATCGACGAGTGGTTACCATGATTAACAATTTCAATGAACAGCTGCTCTGAAAACTTATAAGAAGCAAAATAAGTAAACTCCTGATACTCACCATCAAAAGAGGTCCCACCCCATAAACCTAAGGTGATTTTATTATCCGCCGTTTTATAAGTTAATTCACCAGCAACCATTGGGCCTGGCGTTACAATTGAGCCATGCCATAAGTGATTTGTTTTAAATTCTAACCCTAAATTAAAATCGTTGCTGTGTACCTGGCTACTATAAGTCGCTATTGCTGCCGTTAGTGTTAATACATGTTTAGCTTTCATAAATATGCTTCTTTGGTTGTATAAGCTCTGCGTTTGGCTTGAGTTATATAGTGCTAAATTACAGTATGGGCATAAGCCCTTCTTGTGGTCATAATCCCAGCAAGAAGTTCGTACGTCAACTATTTAAATAACAAAAAATTCACAATGCGTTACCTTGCAATAATAAGTCAATTATATCAGTAGGTTAAAACACCATAATTGTTAATTTGTTTTTTATTAATTAAACGTAAATCACTTGCAACGTAAATTTTTACAATATTAAAGGATAAGTAATGCGCGGAGGTTATTTAATAAAACGACAAAGTAGCAAAAATTATTTAAATCAGTTATTAATGACTGTTTTTTAGTTACTATCTTGAGCTTATGAGGTGGTTAGCTTAGTATTGAAAGTACTCAAATGGTATTAACAATAGAAGTAACAACATATGGAATTTGTGCACCCACTAGAACCTATTTTAATCATTGATGATACAAAAAACAGTCGCGACTATCTAAACCAAATTTTAACGGATCTTGGTTATGAAGATATTCTTGAGTGTGAAGATTTTGATTGTGCAAAACCGCTGCTTAGCGAAAAGTCCCCAAAGGTTATATTTTTAGATGTCGAAATACCTGACTCTGAAGGTAGTGATATTTTAACTTATATAAATAATTGCTATCCGCATATTCATGTTGTTATTTGCTTTGGCCATAACAGTTTCGAAAATGTAGAAAATACGTGGGAACTTGGTGCTAAAGGGGTTATAGCAAAACCGTTTAATGTACAAAAAGTAGATACAGTAATGAAGCGTTTAGAGCTCATTGAATAATAATAAGGTTAGTATGCAAAGTTCTGTTAGTGCAATTATCGATGATTTATCTAATGTTATTTTTGGTAAAAAACAACAAATAAAGCTCGCGCTCACCTGCTTATTTAGTGAAGGCCATTTACTAATTGAAGATTTACCTGGCATGGGTAAAACAACGTTATCGCATGCCTTAGCAGCCGTTTTAGGCTTGTCGTATCAACGGATACAATTTACCAGCGACTTACTCCCAGCCGACATATTAGGTACTAATGTATTTAATAGTAATGAACACAGTTTTAGCTTTCATAAAGGGCCTATTTTTAGCCAAGTTGTTTTAGCAGACGAAATAAACAGAGCGGGACCTAAAACACAAAGCGCCTTACTTGAGGCAATGGAAGAACAACAAGTTACTGTTGATGGTAAAAAGTATTCTCTTCCTACCCCATTTTTTGTTATTGCTACACAAAATCCATTACATCAATCAGGTACTTACCCTTTACCTGAGTCGCAGCTAGATCGTTTTTTAATGCGTATTAGCCTTGGTTTTCCGCCAAAAGAAGCCGAAAAAAGGCTGTTACTAAATATGCAAAAGCGTGACTACACCCAGCTACCACAACGTATTACTGAGCAACAATTAGCTCAAATTCAAACTGAAATTAGCAATATTATACTAAGTAATCCTGTAATTGATTATATTATTGAATTGGTAAATTATACACGCGAAAGTAATAATTTTGCTGCATCGTTATCGCCACGCGCTAGCATGGCATTAGCAAAAGCTGCTAAATCATGGGCTTATATTGACGGTCGTGACTATGTTATGCCTGAAGATGTGCAAGCAGTTTTTGCCAGTGTTTGTCAGCACCGTTTAGGGTTACACAATGAGTCGGGCGAAGCGCAAGTTATGCAAATATTAAAAGCTGTTATGGTTCCGGTATAGCATTTATGCCAAATAAAAAAGCTAAGCGCCCTGCTTTATTTAAGTCATTTAAACGTGCCATATTTAATAAATTATTAAAAAATAAACATTTAAAACAGTCAATTACACTTGAACACAAAACTATTTATGTTTTTCCATCAGCCCTTGGCTGCTACTTTATTAGTGTAGCTATTTTAAATTTTGTGATGGGGATTAACTATCAAAACAACTTAATTTTGATCATGGCTTATTTAATGTTTGTGGTAATGATTATTGCTGTACTACTGGGTTACAGCAATGCAAAAGGCTTAACTGTTACTTTTAAAAATTCACTTTCGAGCTTTGCACCACAAAATCCACAAGTTCAGTTTGCTGTACAAAGCCCCTCGATTTGCCAATCTGTGATGCTAATTTATCAAGGCGATCAACAAACGCAAATTAATCATGATGAAATAACCAATGCAGCCCAAACGCTAAGCTTACCACTACCCTATAACAAACGCGGATGTTACTCACTACAGCGAATAAAAATTGCCAGTAATTATCCCTTTGGCTTGATCACTGTTTGGAGCTACATTCAACTACAATCAAGTGTTTATATTTACCCTTCACTTGAAAAGGTGTTTAGTGACGCTCAGATAAATAGTCTAGCCGAGCAAGCCGAAAACGGTATTGCCAAACAACTCGGTAGTGAAGAGTTTGAAACATTAATACCGCACTTGCCTGAAATGGGATTGCAAAGAATTTCTTGGAAACATTTTGCTAAAACACAGCAGTTATTAGTTAAAGAGTTTGTTGATTTTAAAGCTGCTGATGCATTATTTGATTTTGATTTAATGCATGGCGATACCGAGCAACGCTTAAACCAGCTGTGCTTTTTAGTATGTGAAGCAACAGAGAATAACACCCCCTTTATGCTAAAACTACCAAGTAAAATAATAGCTACCAACCTAGGTGTGCAACATAAAACACTTTGTTTAGAATCACTTAGTACATTTAATGGTTATACAAAGTGACGGCAATAAAAAACATAAAAGTAATAAATTATTCACTGTGTTTTATATACAGCTGCTTAGTCGTGTTTTTTATTGCTCACTTACCAATTGTATTTATTAGTGTACTAGCGCTACTTTGTGCGTGGAACTTTTATGTAACCATAAGTAATAAAACTAAACCTAATGCCTGGTTGGCTAACGCTTTAGCAGCACTTGCTTTAGGGTTAATGCTTTTTAGTGTGGGATTTAGCGACACGGTTATTTTATTTGTGGCTATGTTGTTGCTTTCAAGCTTATTTAAGTTGTTACAGGCGAAAACTAAAAAGCATTATCATGTAATAACTACGCTGACATTTTTTTCGCTTTCGGCGGTTTATTTATTTAACCAAAGTATTTTAACTACTTTAGTAGTGAGTAGTTTGTACATTTTAAATTTTGCCGTACTGGGCTTGTTAGAATCAAAACATAATTTAAAAGTCGCATCTAAACAAAGCGGTAAATTACTATTATTGGCATTACCACTGGCGGTATTTTTATTAATATTTTTACCAAAAATGCCGGCATTTTGGCAACTACCTGGGCCAAAGTTAGCTAAAACTGGTTTGTCTGAGCAAATAGATCCGTTTGATATTGCCAAGTTATCTAATTCAGATGAACTGGTTTTTAGAGCTAAATTTAATGATCTAGCACCTAAAGCTCCCCTGTATTGGCGTGCCTTAGTACACGATGAGTTTAACGGAAATGCGTGGCTCACTTCCAATTTATTAAAGCATAACAGCGTAACTCAAACTAAAACGCAACAAGTTAGTAGTTTAACAAAATACGACTATTCGATTATTGCCGAGCCCTCGAGTCAAAAGTGGTTATATGGGCTCAACTTTGCAACCAGTAATAACGATAACGTAGAGAGTGACTCACTGGGCTTACTGCGTAAAAAAAATTACCAAGCTAAAAGTGTGCAATACACAGCAAGTAGCTCTGCACTAACAAATGCTCCTTTATTACAGTGGCAAACTAAACACTACAAACACTTAGTAAATAACGACAATAACAAAGCAAGTGCCCTTGCCTATAATTTAAAACAAAACTTAACCAGCGACCGTGATTTTTACAATGCATTACTACAGTACTTTATAGACGAAAAATTTAGTTATACGCTTAACCCGACGCCAATGAGCGGCAACAATACTATTGATCAGTTTATGTTTGAGCAACAACGTGGGTTTTGTGGCCACTATGCCAGTGCCGCAGCTTATATTTTTAGAAGTGCGGGTATACCGGCAAGAGTTGTCAGTGGCTATTTAGGTGGTGAGCTTAATACAGATAATAATACTTTATCTGTTCGCCAATATGATGCACATGCATGGGTAGAAGTGTATTTAGATAATGAAGGCTGGCAAATATTTGATGCCACAGCGGTGGTTGCTCCCGATAGGCTTACAGGATCGCTTTCACAAAATACTGAGTTAAATAATGAGTTTAAAAGCAATCTCGACTTTGGTTTAGTTAGTTTAAGTAACTTTGCAGCTATTAATTGGCTAAGGCTAGAGCTAGAAAACTTAGATTATAGGTGGTCTAGCTGGGTACTTGGTTTTGATGATGAAAAACAAAACGACTTTTTAAAGTCTATTTTTGGCAGCAAAAATATTTGGCTGGTACCGCTGGCTGTAATTGTTATTTTAGGGCTAACTTTTGTTAGTTATTTTGTTTATTTAAATTGGCCTAAGCCCGCTACTAAATTAGCTCCTATGGTTAAAGAGTTTGAACAACTTATAAATTGGGCTAAAAAACGTAAACTTAAGATAGCCGATCATTTAACGCCTACTCAACAATTACAACACTTAGCATCGCAAGCGCCGCATGTTGAGCAACAATTACTCGAGTTTAGTCAGTTATTTAACCAAGTACGTTATGCTAAAAAACCATTTAATAAAGAACGTAAAACTCAGGCAAAATATCTGATAAAATTAATTAAATCTACGAAACAGAGAAATCTATGAATGCGGTTGTTATAGGCGTTTTATTAATGCTTGGGCTTACCTTGGTCCGCGTAAATGTTATTGTTGCAATGATAATAAGTGCCCTTGTTGCTGGTTTAACCGCTGGTTTGGGCTTAAAAGAAAGTATAGACGCCTTTAATTCGGGATTGTCGGCAGGTGCTGAAATAGCACTAAGTTATGCCATGTTAGGTGCTTTTGCAGTGGCTATTTCTAAATCAGGTTTAACACGTATTTTAGCCGCAAAATTATTAGCTAAAGTTAATGCACAAAAAAGTGGCAGTGAAACCCTGCTCAGTTATTTTATTTTATTTATAATAATGATCTGCGCCATTTCATCGCAAAACTTAGTGCCGGTTCATATCGCCTTTATTCCTATTCTTATTCCACCGCTGCTGGTAATTTTTAATAAACTTAGGCTGGATAGACGTGCAATAGCTTGTATATTAACTTTTGGTTTAGCTACTTCTTATATGGTACTACCGTATGGCTTTGGTGGTATTTACTTATATTCAATACTCCATAAAAATTTAGTGGATAACGGTTTAGAAATAATAAATACCCAAGTTCCTATGGCAATGATAATTCCGGCTTTGGGCATGTTTGCAGGTTTATTAATTGCAATATTTTTTAGTTACAGAAAACGTCGCGACTACGCAGCGCTACCGCTTACCATAGAAAGTAAAGAAACCACGGTAGAAAACCCAAAAAAGGTAATGTTAGTTGGCCTGTTTGCTGTACTTGCTTCACTTATTGCGCAAAACGCTAGCGGTTCAATGATTTTAGGCGGCTTAGTGGGTGTAATGATTTTTAGCGTTTTCGGTATCGTTAAATGGGAAGATAATGGCGACGTATTTAGTAAAGGCGTCGCTATGATGGCAATGATTGGTTTTATAATGATTTCTGCTCAAGGATTTGCAGCTGTTATGCAAGCTACAGGTCATGTGGCTAGTTTAGTACACAGTGGCGCTGAGTTATTTGCTGGGAATAAACCCATTGCGGCAGCGGTTATTTTATTAGTTGGATTGTTTATTACCATGGGTATAGGTAGCTCATTTTCAACCGTACCAATTATAGCTACTTTATTTGTTCCTTTATGTTTAGAGCTGGGCTTTTCGGTTATGGCCACTGCTGCTTTAGTGGGTACGGCCGGTGCGTTAGGTGATGCAGGCTCCCCCGCTTCTGACTCTACACTTGGGCCAACTTCCGGGCTAAATGCTGATGGCCAGCACGACCACATTTGGGATTCAGTAGTGCCTACCTTTATTCACTTTAATATACCGTTATTAATATTTGGCTGGATAGCCGCCATGGTGCTTTAACCTAAGTAATGTAAAACGATAACCTAATAATAGATTAGGTTATCGACCTCCCACCTTGATAATTTTATTAAAATTGACTCTGCTGTTTAGCTATATCTTTTGCAATTAATTAGTATGATGTGTTCTTTAGTGGTATTTAAATAAGCACTACTTAAAGTGCTTATTTTTAATAACATTAAAATACTTTATTCTAATGTTTACTTGTCAAAACCATAAATCATTTTATCGCAAACAACAGGCGTTGGTCGGTGATCATCATTTACTGCAACAAAGGTAAAGCTGCCACTAATAGCAGAATGCTTGTTGTCATTATGCATAGTTTCTAGAAGTATATCGACATCAACTTTTAAACTGGTATTACCTACATGCACCACCTTTGCTATAAGTTCAGCAAAAGTACCTGCAGGAATAGCTTCTTTAAAGTCTACTCGATCTGATGAAATGGTAACTAAAGGCTTACGGCAAAAACGCGTTGCCGCTATAAAAGCAACCTCGTCCATCCAAGCTAAAGCGTCGCCACCAAATAAAGTGTTGTGGTGATTAGTTCGCCCCGGAAACACTGTTTTAGTTACCGATGTGGTGGAATCTTTAATACGTTGCGCGATAATAGCATCGCGCTCTACTTGTGTCATAGTATCTACTTTTTATTAGCTAATTTGTTTTGCATTAATAAGGCCGGATCAAGGCGTTCACCTTGCCAGTTAAAACGCCAATCTAAATGTGGGCCTGTTACCCGCCCTGTTGCACCTATCTCAGCTATTTTACTACCTTGCTCAATTTTATCGCCCAGCTTTACATCAAGCTTACTTAAATGAATATAAGTAGAGGTAACGCCGTGGCCATGGTCTAAAATAAGTGTGCCACCTGAATAATAAATATCCGGCTGCGAAAACACCACTGTACCACTTATAGGTGCATACACAGGTGTCCCCGTTTTATTGGCTATATCTAAGCCAAAATGTGGTCTGCGTGGCTCGCCATTAAAATAACGTTGGCTACCATACACCCCAGATATACGCCCTTGTGCAGGTTTTAGCACAGGATCTAAAAAGTACAATAGGTCAGAATTAACCTGGCGCGCAGCTCTAATCGCAGCAGCCTCTTTACTTATACGTGCGCTGAGTTCTTTAGCCGGCGATACATATTTTTTAGCAACGCCGGTAATTTTATCAATTTGATAGTCGCGCTTTGTAATTACTAGGCTTTCACTGTGCTCAACACCAGCTTTATCAACCCATTTAAGTGTGTGATTTGTTGGTGCATCGCGGCCAAAGCCAAATACAAAATCCCCCTTACTCGAAAGCTTAAGTGTTTTGTCGTTAAAGCTAACCGACTGCGCGTTGCTAATATTACCGGTTACTAAACCGCCTTGAGTTAATTGCCCTTTTAGCTCAAGTGCCATTGCACTTAAGCTAGTAGAGGAAATTAACACGGCTGCTAATAATGTTTTAAGCATGGCTAATAGACCCTTTGCCTACTCCTTCGTAGGCCGTTATTTTTACCGCTTTTTCAGGATATTGTGCTTTTACCTGACCCGCTAAGTATTCTGCAATGCATTCAACCGTGGTATCGCTAGGTAGAATATCGCAACGCGATTCGCTAATAGCCATTTCAAAATAGCCTTGCGCTGAAGTATATGCAAAACATACATCGCCAGCTTTTGCGCTAACGTGTTGTAACTCGTCTGCCTTAATTTGATCCTCAGCGGTGGCTAGATAAATGTCTTGCCACTTTTGTGACCATTCTTTTTGCAGGCGAGGCATAGAAATACCATCTAAACTAATACCAATTTGAGAACGATGCCCATGAATAATACGTTGGCAATTACCATCATGCTTTTTAAGGCCATGGCTGTAATGGTAATAATAGCTTTGATTATGCTCTGGCTTCAATGACAGCTCAATTTTTTCTATATTATCTGGCAGTTGTGGCAAAATAGTCGCTATTAAAAAATCTGTAACCGATGCAATAGTTACTTCATCTGCGTTAATCATACAATAAGCTTGATGTGGAGCACTCATCGCCAAATGGTGGTTATCACCAAATGTACAATCTAATGTTTTATGGTCGCTAAATTCGCTAACCACGCCATTTAGATTATTAGGTACAGCTAAACGATGATCAATACACTCATCTATAATGCCTTTAATTTGCTTTTTAACTAAGCCAAAGTCTAATACCATAGACTCATCGTTTAGTTTGCCATGCAAAGTTAAATCAACAATCCAGCTCTCGCCAACTGCGCCGCGTTTATTACACAAGTAAGAAAAATCTATCACTGTTAGTGAGTTAACAAAAAGGATCATAAATTTCCTTTAAACAGGTTAAAAGTCAGCGGTAATTATAATGATTTATGATTGTAATTGCGCGGTTTAATCAGGCTAAAATCAATTACACCAATCGATTGATTAAAAAACCTGCTAAATTTAGCTTTTTTAACTGATCCGAGTTGTTCAGCGTACAAGTGTACGCTAAAGTAGTTGGCAATTTATAAGCGAAGATAAGTGTTATGGAACCTAAAAATAGCTATACAAAAGAAGACTTGATCCTATGTGGTGAAGGTAAAATGTTTGGTGAAGGTAACTGCCGTTTACCAAGCGACAATATGTTAATGATGGACCGCATTACCTCTATTACTGCCGATGGCGGAATACATGGTAAAGGCGAAATTGTTGCTGAGCTAGATATTGACCCTAGCTTATGGTTTTTCGACTGCCATTTTAAAGGTGACCCTGTAATGCCCGGTTGCTTAGGTTTAGACGCTATGTGGCAGTTAGTTGGATTTTACTTAGGTTGGTCTGGCGGTCCAGGTCTTGGCCGTGCGCTAGGTGTGGGTGAAGTTAAATTTACCGGCCAAATTTTACCAACCGCTAAAAAAGTAACCTACCGCCTAGTAATGAAACGCGTAATTAAACGCAAATTATTTATGGGTGTTGCCGATGGCACGGTAGAAGTAGATGGCCGTGTAATCTACGAAGCGAAAGATTTAAAAGTGGGTCTATTTCAAGATACCAGTGCATTTTAATTAACTGTTAATAATTAAAATACACATACAAAAATGCCTCCACTTGGAGGCATTTTTGCTTAAATTCAGTTATATACTATGTTTTATAAATATTACGATTATCTATTGCTTCGCGCCAACCACCTAACCATTCTGATTTTGGATCAACTTGTTGATAGGGACAATGCTCTTTAGAGCGACCTGCTAAACCTGCTTTAAATCCTTGAGAATGTGCTCTCTCTAAACGATCTCTTTTTTGTCTCTTCATCGGTAATATCCTCACCTTTGTATTTATATATTTTGTAGCATTAGTGAAATCTACATGTAATGAATAGCTAATAAAAAAGGTTAATTCAAATTATAAAAGCAATTAATTAGTTTGACTTTAACTAAGCTGCTGATGCAATGATGAATTAGCTTTTTAAAAAGTAAGTGGTCGTACTTGCACTGTATTGACCAGTTTAATCTAACTTAAAAACACGATTAAAAAATCGTTTTATTACACTGTTGTGTATATATTGTGACCGGCTAATTTAGCCTTAGTTCCAAATTAATTTAGTCTGTTTTTTAATTATTTTAAATTTTCTTTAGCTTATTTAATAAACAACACAATTAATGCTTGATTATTTAAAGTCGATCGGTCTAATATGTTGTATGAACAAAAACACACCAACTCCAGTAAGGCGTGGCCGCCCACCCAAAGTAGCCAGAGAAAACGCCGATACCAAAGCGTTACTTATTCGCACAGGCCTAGAAACACTAACCGAGTTTGGTTTTAGCGCAACTGGCCTCGATACCATATTAAAAAAAGCAGCCGTACCTAAAGGCTCTTTTTATCATTACTTTAAAAGTAAAGAAGCGTACGGTATTGCCCTTGTTGATGCTTACGACAGTTATTTTATTGCCAAACTTAATCATTATTTACAACAAAGTGACGTGCCCCCGCTGGAGCGAATAGTCAACTTTACCCAAAGTGCCATTAAAGGTATGAAGAAGTACGATTATAAGCGTGGCTGTTTAGTAGGCAATTTAAATCAAGAACTGAATCACTTAAGTGACGAATTCCAAACCCGCTTATTGCAAAGTTATACTAGCTGGCAAAACTTGGTAGAGGTGTGTTTAAATCAAGCAAAGCAGCAAGGTACAATTGCCAACAGTGTAAACACCCCATTAATGAGTGAGTACTTTTGGATTGGTTGGGAGGGTGCGGTTATGCGTGCCAAGCTCACTAAGTCTAATACTCCACTTACTTTGTATACAGAAATGTTTTTACGCGCATTACTAACCTAATGCGTTTTTTTTACCAATTAAAAGACGATCGGTCTAAAAGGATATCCCATGAGTAACCCAATTAAAGCCATTGTTATTAATAAAGATGATAATAACTACAGCGCCTCTTTAAGCAGCATTAAGAATAGTGACCTGCCGAATGAAAATGTCACTATTGATGTGCTATACAGCACTTTAAATTATAAAGATGGCTTAGCAATAACCGGAAAAGGGCCTGTGGTACGCAGTTTTCCTATGGTGCCGGGTATAGATTTAGTAGGCACTGTGAGCCACTCCACCAGCGATGAATTTAAAAGTGGCGATAAGGTAATTTTAAATGGGTTTGGTGTAGGCGAAAAACACTGGGGTGGGCTTGCTCAAAAAGCAGCACTTAATAGCGATTGGTTAATCCCCTTGCCTGCTGGCATTTCACCTAAACAAGCTATGCAAGTTGGCACTGCGGGTTACACCGCTATGCTCAGTGTAATTGCACTCGAAAAACAAGGCATAACACCCGATTCAGGCGAAGTGCTGGTAACCGGTGCCAATGGTGGCGTAGGTAGTTTTGCAATATATTTACTAAATCAGCTTGGCTACAATGTAACCGCAGCTACTGGACGAATGGAGCAAAGTGATTATTTAAAAGAGCTAGGAGCAGCAAATGTAATTAATCGTGATGAGCTTTCAAACCCAGGTAAGCCGCTACAAAAAGAGCGTTTTGCCGCAGCTATAGACTCAGTAGGTAGCCATACTTTAGCTAATATTTGCGCCTCGTTAAAATATGGAGGTGTTGTAACCGCATGTGGGCTTGCACAAGGTATGGATTTACCTAGCTCTGTAGCACCATTTATATTACGTGGCATTCGATTAATAGGCATTGATAGCGTAATGCGCCCAAAAGCCGACCGAATTGAAGCATGGGATCGTTTAGCATCTTTAGTAGCAGCTGATTACCTTGATAAAATATCGACCGAAATAACGCTTGAACAAGTAATTGATAACGCCGAGCAGCTTATGAAAGGTAAAATTCGCGGCCGTGTTGTAGTTAATTGCCAAAGTTAAGCTTTTTACACTGTTAAAGCCTCGTTATTAAATTTATAATACACTTTGTATTTTAATAACGAGGCAACACCTATGAGCAACCAAGAACTTTTCAGTAATAACCCACTGCAAGGCGTAAAATTAGAACAAGTGGTTGAAGAGCTGGTTGAACAATATGGGTGGGAACTCCTATACGCTTATTTACAGCTAAATTGCTTTAAAAATAATCCTGATATTAAATCGGCGGTTAAATTTTTACGTAAAACACAGTGGGCACAAGAAAAAGTAGATAACTTTTATTTGTATCGCCTTAAAAACTTACCACGTCCTGATGATGTGCAATACGAACTGCCACCGCGTGATCGCGTGATCCCTGCTGATCATAAACCTGGTGAGCCGTGTGAGTTAAGCTTTACTGATGCAAAGCGTATTATGGAGAAAAAAGAGACTAAGCAACGTGCGCGTACCCGTAAACAGCGTGTTAGCTCAACTAATCCTTGGGGCAACTAAAGCACAAGGTTAAACCACTCATTATTAAAGCTGGCATTGCCGGCTTTTTTATTACGCCTTTTTACTCATACCCTATAAGTTAACAGCAACAAAGATATAAACTTTACTTTAGAGGCTTGTATCCCCTATCTTGCCAAAACTCTACAGCCGAGCGCTCTGTAGGCAGTGCTACATTAAATGTTTTATCCGCTATAAGTTTGCCATTGTACTCTATGGTCATGCGCCAATTACCAAGTTTATTATTAATTGGTGGCCATAAAGTATCACCTAAATAAAAATGCCAGTCGCTGTCTTTAACATACACCACTCCGGAAAAAGGAGGCATTATGTCGCCTTCATCATCGGGTATATTAGGATGATAAATGCTGTAATGTAATTTTTCGCCTTTGGCTTTTTTAATATTTATGATCAAACCAAATTCAACATCAAGAGTAGCGATGACCTCGGTAGTAAATTGCTCTATTTGCGGCAATGCTTTACTCTCGTTATCCCATGTTGAGTAAATACCGTAGCTTTGCAGCGTAATTATCGGTTTTAATTTAGCCATATCACCTAACTTTATATTTAACGTTTATTGTATGCCAGCAGAGTGTGTAAATTTGCCATATTTAAAGTGTCACTTTTGGGTTTTTAGGATAGTAATGATTGCCCTGCTGCTCGCACAAACTAAACTCACGAGTATTTTTGTAAGGTAACTTCATAAAACCGGCTACCCCTACGTCGGTAATATTCACTGCGTATTGCATCAACTTATTAAGCAGCCGCCTAAACTCATCCTCTTTACTGGCATCGAGCAACCGGTAGTAATGATGTATTTTGAGCCTATCGGGCAGCGCTTCAAAAATAATGCAGCCAGTGTGGTGTATTTGATTTAGCTCAAACACACATTTAATTACTTTTTTTGGCAGTTGTAGTTGCTCGTCGGGATCTTTACCATCTTCAAAGTAAGAATGTGGCCGGGTAACATCACTGGCATTTACATTCACCGTTTCAAAATCAAGTTCTGGTAAACTTTCAAACTTAAAGGCGCCGGTTCTATCGCGCTCTAGCTGAATGGTTTTACGTGCGTCAAACAAACAACATTTAAACAGCCCTTTTTGGCTAATTGCTTGTGCCAGCATTACGGTGTTATTTACCGCATCGGTAAATGCAGCGGCTAACGTTTCGTTATACAAAATTAGCGATGATTCAACAAACAGTGACTCATCTTTCCAATGAAAGCTTAATCCGCCTACGGCAGGATACTTTGCTAAACGACTAATTGAAGCTAAAAATGCTTTTTCGGTATCTCCGGTATCAAACAAAAACTCTTTGTAGTAACGATCTAATTGGGCATCGTTTACATCAAGCAATTGCTGTTTATGATCGGCTTGGCGTAAAAACTGCTTTCGTGAACTGTATACAACGGTTTCGGGCTCTTCGTCATAACTAAACCAAAACGGAATCGCGGCTTTAACTACTTTTTTAGGTAACTCAGGTAGGTACGCTTTCGCCATACTAGTAATGTTACGCATAAAGTAATCACCTGCGCTATCTCTCACTTGTTTGTTTTTAGAGAGCATACCGTCAATTACTTTAGCCAGCTCTATTGGTAGCCCTAAACTGCTGGCAGGAATAACGTCTACTCCAAACCGACAAGACTGTGCAGAAGCAAGTGCGTACAAGGTTGCCGCTACGCCTTGCTCATCAAAGCGTGGAGATGATTGCTCTCCCGACATTTGTGCTTCACCAATAAAGTAAACATCGCCCATACGTGCGTTAGTAGTGCTTAGGTCTGCCGACATTAAATCCATAAAATTACTGGCAATGGGGTTACCGTCACTATCTATTTGCGCGTATACCGAGCTTCCCCAATCCACTAACGATAGTGCATCACTGGCTTCGTCCCATACTAAGTTTGAAGGTTTAATGTCGCCATGCACAATAGGCTGCGCCGTTATACCCGTATTATGATTGCGCAGATCGAGCAGCACGTTTCTGAGTCGCACTGCCAGCGTCATAATTTTTGCAGCGCCAATTCGGCCTTTTTTCAACGATACTTTTTCAAGGTCTTCGCCCATGGCGCGAGCCATCATTAAAATGCCTTGTTTTTTAATTCGTTCAAATGCATAAAATTCAGGTACAAGTGGATTGTTAATTTGCGATAGCATGTAAGCTTCGTCTTCTAGGCGGTCGCGTATACTTTGCGCTAGTGTAATACGCGAAAACTTAAATACCCAAGGTAAGCCGGTATCGTCGTGTCCCGCAAATACAAAACCAAAAGCGCCTGAACCAATCATTTCTACATTTTCGTAACCAAGTAAGGTAAGTTTTTTAATACATATATTAAGCCACTGTCTATGCTTTTTAGCATCGTGGTGTGAGAGCAAATAAACAGATTGCTCTTCGTTAATATAAAAGTTACGAATTTCTTTGGCTTGCACTGTATTTTCTCAATTAAGGAAGTGTAACGGCTTAAATTAATAACCCTTTTAGCTGTGTAATACTCTATTTTATTTAAAGTTTTATCTCAAGTAATAGCGCTCGTTTAAATTTTAAGGCTACATATCGCTAGAAATTGCGCATTCAACGTATAGGGCTTAACCTATTGGGCTAAAATAAGGTAAAACAGGGCTTTATATTCTTTTGGGTCAAACAATGACAAACATAATTAAAGCCTCTTCTTTAGCTATAGCGCTTTGTGCTGGTATGAGTACGCACGCAGCTGAGTTTACTTTCTCATCAAACATAAACAAAGATGCACAAACATTAGTCGTATTTTATAGCCAAGATGGAAAAAACAAACAATTTAAAGCACTTAATAAAGAGTTTAAACAGCATTTAGAGCGCGTAATAGACATTGAAAACTTTAAAGGCGATTACGCCAGTGTTGCCGAACTTATAGCACCACAAAACAGTAAATATGATCGTATATTAGTGGTAGGTACGGGTAAACAAAAAGAACTAGATAAAGCCCGTATTACAAAATTAGGTGGCAATATACATGCTCGCTTACTCGGTAATAAAGTAACAACCGCAAGTGTAATATTTGATGACGTAACCGGCTTAAATAATAATGCCGAGTTAGCAGCTAACTTTGCTCACGGTGCTAATTTACGCGACCACCGCTTTGAAAAATATAAGCAAAAAGCCAGCACAGAAACTATTAGTTACACATTTGATGTTGCTAACACTAAGCAAACACAAAAAACATATAAGTTGCTACAAAGCATTCAAGCTGGGGTGTTTTTGGCCCGCGACTTAACTTCTGAAGTTGCTACCCACATGACCCCGGTCGACTTTGCCAATGCAGCTAAAGAGTTAGAGTCTCTTGGCGTTACTATTAGCGTACTTGAGCCTGCACAATTAAAAGAGCTAGGTATGGGAGCGCTTGAAGCTGTTGGCCGTGGTAGCGAACAAGGCGCTCGCCTTGTAGTTGCTCATTATAAAGGGTCTAACGACGTACCTATTGCCCTAATAGGTAAAGGTATTACATTTGACTCTGGCGGCTACAGCATTAAAACAGGTGCATCTATTGCACGAATGAAATCAGACATGGCAGGTGCAGCAGCGGTACTGGGTACTGTAAAAGCAATGGCACTTGCTAAAGCAGATAAAAACGTAGTTGCAGTGATGGGTATGGCCGCTAACATGGTGTCGCAATTTGCTGTAGCACCGGGCGACGTAGTACGTACCGCTGAAGGTTTAAGTGTAGAAATACTTAATACCGACGCAGAGGGCCGCTTGGTACTTAGCGATTCAATGTGGTATGCGCGTAAGCACTTTAATCCTGAAATAATGATTGATGTAGCCACATTAACTGGCTCTAAAGTAGGTGCTGTTGGCAATGAATACGCTGCAGTATTTTCACAAGATGATAAATTAGTAACGCAATTAACCTTAGCCGGTAAACAGGTTAACGAAAACTTATGGCGCCTACCTTTAGGGTATAAAGATGCTTTAAAGTCGGATATTGCTGATTTAACCAATGTTGGCTCCAGCGGCCCTGGTGCAACTACTGCAGCAAGCTTTTTAGAGCATTTTGCCGGTGACACTCGCTGGGTACACATTGACATAGCCGGCAATGCATTAGCTAAAAAAGGCAAAGACGAAGTATCTGCTGGCGGTACCGGATTTGGCGTGCGTTTATTGAGTGAATGGCTACTAAGTAATTAAATATACATTAGTTAGCTTTACTAGCTAAAACACAAAACGCCAAAAGCACATATATGCTTTTGGCGTTTTTTATTGTTAGTTAAAGCAATATAACCTTTAACCTAGAAGGTCAAACACGTTTTAGTCGTAACCATATTTATTATTAAACGCTTCATCGCTCATGGTTAATAAAATAATAAACTCTACAAATGCAATGATCGCCGGAATAGCTGTCCAAAAGAACAACAGATAAATAAAGCCTAAGCCAATTTGCCCTAAGTAAAACTTATGAACACCAAAGCCACCCAAAAATACCGCAAGCAATGCTGCAGCTATTTTACTCTTACCATTGGGCGCAGTACCACCTAATGAATTAGGTTGCGCTGTTTGTCTTACCCCACATTTAGGACAAATTTCTGCTTTTAAACTAATTACGCCTCAACAGTCCGAACAAAACTTTTCGTCTGCACTTTTTAATGTTGCTGCATCACTCATTAATAACTCTCCATTGTTTATAAATATGCTTCATAGCGTAGTTAAGTAAATGTCAGTATATAAATTATTAGTTTAATTTTTAGATACTTGAAAATATTTAACAGCTAAAAACTTAGCACAATAGGCAAACCACACCCAACAAAAATAAAACAACTATTTTACATTTGGGTGCTTATACATGATTTATATAGTGCAAATAAACGATGTGCAGCTAGTAAAACTCGATAGTATCAATAATCAACACTAAATAATGTTAACAAAATTTACATTTAGTTAGTTGTTCTGCATAAACCCTTTTTGCTTAATAGCGCAGCACTAAGTTAATTGTGGTTTTTTAATGGAGTATCAAAATGATAAAATTTAAATCGATAACACTATTTGTTAAAATGTGTACTGTTACGGCATTATTAACCAGCTCAGCCGCTTACTCACTAGGCTTCTCACAAACCTACACACAGGCTTACTTACAAGCCTATGCTCAAGCTTCATCTAAAGATAGCAAACAGGCTCCAGCTCAAAACATTCCTCAAAACTCGATATACCAATTAAATAATACGTGGTTAGATCAAGATGGCCACGAGCGTTTATTAAGTAGCTTTAGTGGTAAAAAGCAAATAGTGAGCCTTATTTACACACATTGTGCGCATACCTGCCCTACTATTGTGTCGACCATGCAAGCTATTGAAAATAAGCTTAGTGATGAAGAAAAAAACAATGTTGGATTTATATTAGTCTCGCTTACCCCTGATACAGACACCCCGACGGTATTACAAAGCTTTGCCCAAAGCAGAAAACTAAGTGCACATAATTGGAGCTTATTAACAGGCTCAGCCGATGATGTGCGCAGCTTAGCTGCAGCATTAAACATTAAGTATCAAAATATAGGGAATAGCGAGGTAGAGCACTCTAATATAATGACGGTGCTTGATCAGCAAGGCAGAATCAAGTTTCAAAAAACGGGTGTAATTAGTAATGCAACTTTCACTGCTAAGGAGCTTGCCAACTTTTAAGCTACTCACTATTACTAAAAACACAAATATAAAACACTTTATTAGCAAATAGAGCGTTTTATATTACTTTATAAATATTTACTTTAAATACTTTCCTACCTAAGTCCACTTCAAATCTCTCATATATTTTTTAATCAATTACATCATTCGCTTACAACATAGAGCATTAATGACGTATATATAGTAGCGTTGGGCTTATTTGCAGCACAATAGAATAATCCGCACTTCACTTACACTTCAGCTTTGTATTATTAATTATTGGGTACTTACGTGAATAAAAAACAAGCCATACTAGGTAGCGCTATTGCTATTTTATCTATTTTGTTAGGGGCACTATTTCTCGAAACATCATCACTGTTTTTACGTCTACTGTTAGGCTTAGCTTTGGGTTTTGCCTTAGCGAAAGGTTCAATTGGTTTTGCTGGCAGCATTAATCGCGCATACCGACGTGGCTCAACACAGCTATTGCAAACTCTTATGTTTATGTTTGTTATTACTGCCATTATAAATGCTGGCTTATTAGTAAATACAGATTCAACAAGTTATAACTTATGGGTTAACCCTATTAATTTGGGCCTGATTATTGGTGGCGTAATGTTTGGTGCCGGTATGAGCTTGTCGAGCTGCTGTGCTACCAGCATGATGGTAGAAATGGTAAGCGATGTAGCACGCGCACTAACAACATTGGTATTTTTTGGAGCAGGTGTGTTTTTTGGCTTTCCGCTACAAGCAACGCAAAGCTGGATAACGCAAAGTGTAATCTCTACAAGTAGTTATGCTGAACAAGGTGTTTACCTGCCCGATTTGTTTAGTTGGGGGCCATTAAATGGCTACTTTATTGCTATTTTAGTTACGATTGCTTTTGCTTTAATTGTTGTAGTGCTGGCTAAAAAATATGAGAACTACCGACAAAAAAGTGGATCTTATTTAGGGGTTGACGGTGAAATAGCCCGACAAAACCAGTTAGTACACAACAATTTACATTTTTTAGCACCCACACATATAAACGCTGGATAGGAAACATGTGGGAAATGCGCACTTCTGCTTTAGTAATTGCAATTATATTTGGTGTAATGATGGCGTCAACTGGTTCGGGCTGGGGCGCTTCTACCCCTTTTGGCATATGCTTTGGTAAGCTTGTAATGCTACTTGGCATAAGCGCAAACGATATTGCAAACTTTACTCTAAGACCCGAAGTAATGTTTACTACAGGCTTTTTTGATCATGCTATTTCGGTACAAAACTTTGCAATAATGTTAGGCACATTAATAGCCGTGCTGCTTATGGGTAAATTTTCGTTTTCATTTAAAATAAACCACTCAGCTAAACAGTTTGCTTTATTTGCACTTGGCGGGCTACTAATGGGGTTTGGTACGCGTTTTGCCAATGGCTGCAATGTAGGTGCATTATTTACCCCTATCGCTAACTTTTCATTGTCAGGTTGGATTTACCTAATTTTTTTACTGCTTGGTGGAATACTGGGTAATAAGCTGCAACATGCTGTTATTAAATAATACCTTTTATAATTAAAATACCGACTTAAATTATAAGTCGGCACTTTTACTAACCGTTATTTTTAAACAGTATACGTTTAAGTGTATTGTCTTTAATAATATAATGATGCAGAAGTGCTGCGCTGGCATGTAATGCAATTAAGTAATAACCAAGTACGCCCGTTGTTTCGTGTAGGTATTTAATTTGTTTTGCCAGATCAGTGTTTTTTGCCGCTAATGCGGGTAATTCAAAACCATAAAAAGGGATTGGCGCATCAAATAAACTCAGCATAAACCAACCTGCCAAAGGCATTGCAAACATAAAAGCATAAAGTGCAATGTGCGTAATACTAGCTGCCATGGTTTGCCATTTTGCTGGACTGGGCGTTATTAATGGTTTAGAACCACTTTTTAAACGAATAAATAGCCGAATAGTAACAAGTAATAAAACTGATAACCCCAGCATAAAATGCCACATTTTAAATAAATCGCGAGTTTCTGTGCCCTTATCAAATAAAACCCGTAGTTCAATAGAGGCATACACAGCAATTAATACTAATAACATTAGCCAGTGCAGGATTATTGAGAGTTTATTGTAATGGGTAGATGTGTTTTTTATAGCCATAAAACCTCTAAAAATCTAAGAAATAAATGCGCTCTTTACTTCTCAAGCACACCGTACTTAACCTGAACTCTGGTTAAGAGATTTACTAACATATTGAATCATCGTTATATTTAATTTTATTTTCTCTAGCCAGAGGTTTTCAGTGAAAACAAGGCGAATTTACGCGTCAATAGCTGGCCTATTGCAAGTAAATTCAACGCAGTTAGCGCTGAAAACAGCTGCTTGAGATAAGTTTATTATCCGGAGCTCAGGTTACTTAAGAAGTTTAGCGCGTTTAAAACTTTTACAGTGTTTAAAGTAAGCTTTTAATGATCTAGCACAATGACTATTTAACTTATATTTATAGGCGCTATCTGTATTGATAACTTAAACCAAGCCCCGCCCAAAATACATCTTGTAATAATTCATCGTCGGCATAGCGGTTAGAATCTTTATTAATAGCAAAACTGTAGTTGCTATATGCGTATAACTGCATGTTTTTTATTACTGAGTAAGATAAATTCGCACTAAATTGCACATGATTAGCACCATTATGCCCATCGGCAACATACCCCGAATTAAAGCCAACACTGGTTTTAAAATCAAGCTGTAATACGGGCGTTAATTGATACTGTTTATTTAGCGCAACATCTAAAAAAGCACCTTGAGCATCAAAAGAATAATAAACTACTTATAAGCTGAACCTGCTGTGCAAAAGAGTAAATAAGCTCAAGGCTAACCTCATTATCGTAAGCATTACTGCTTTCTTCGCGCGAGGCAATTGCACTATACCCACTTAATAGCTCAAGGTTTTTTGATAATACCGTTGCGTATATTATATTTAAATTCACTTCTGAATAATCGGTATTAATGCCTTTAGCAAACCAAGGAATAATTATGAAATTTTCATAATTTAGCTCTGTAGATACTGAGGTAATCCCTTTATTTGCTAAGTTATCACGCCCTTCAGTAACATAGCGGTTTTCCCAGTAGGAATGAATGTGCCAGTCGTAGCTGTTATTAGGTTCAATGTTAGTTAACGTCTCAACTTTTATATGACCCGCCGCATCTGCTGAAACATTTTGCACAGCACTATACTCTTGCGTAGTTTGCGCTAAAGCAAGGGAACTAAAACAGGCACTAAACGCAAATAAAAAACCGACAATACATAACTTCATTAATAACCTAAATTTTCATAGTAGTATTTAGCTCAGTTACTGAGCTAAAAAGGTCGGCTATACTACTACTCGAATAGGTAAATGAGCAATAAATTTTGTTAACTTTATTAGTTAAATAAAATTACTGCAACTAGGGCTCGCTGCAGTGTTAAAAATACGGGATATAAGGTAGGTAATTTAAAGTTTTATAGAGGTGTTACTAAACCTCTTCGCATTCCCTGCTTGGCTTTTCAAATTTAAACACTGCTAATCCTAAAAGCGCTATCATTATTGCAAAAGCTAACCAAGATGATAAAAACTGTGCTGCAAAAAACCAACCCACTGCAGCGGCAATAACACTAATAACAAGCTGAGCCATAAGCGGAACTTTACCTTTGGTACCGTAAGTAAGTTTATAAGCTTTAACTAATTCATCAGCCACAAAAAACTCACAAAGTGTCACGTTTTTAGTTAAACCGTGGGCTTTTAGCCTAATTTTGGCCGGGTTGCCATTTATTTCAAACTGATGAGTAGAGCTAAACTTAAAGTTTTGTGCTTCGCTAACTATCTCACCGTTAACTTTTACAACTTCTTTTCCCGATACGGGCGAGCAGTAATAAGTAACTTCTACGTCATCACTGTAAAACTTAAAATGCATTCCACTTTTGGCCGAAACCTCTACTTTATTTGTCATCATCATCATCCTTATTGATATAAATTTAATTATATAGTTTCCAAAGAAAGTTAACAGCATGCTTACAACAATAAATCGTTAACTCACTCATAAAAAGCTATACCTCAATAAAAACAAACAATAGATTTAAAATCAAACTCGTTAACATTGTTGATCAGTACTAAACTTTTGCTCATCGGCAGTTAATTGATCTGTATCAAGTCATTTTTGCACTTAAGCGCAATACTAAGTTAATCGTCATTTATAATGGAAAATATAAAATGAAAATACAACCTAATAAGCACACCCTATGGCTCCCTCTAATAGCTATTTTATTTAGTGGTAACCTACTTGCTGCCAGTAATTTAAAAACTGAACAAGCAATACTAACGCCTCCTCCTATGGTGCCGCCCGCCATTAATAGAGATCACAGTGCAAAAGTAGTTATCAACCTAGAAACAAGAGAACAAGTAGGGCGAATTGCCGATGGCGTTGAATATGTATTTTGGTCATTTGGTGAAACCGTACCAGGGAGTTTTATTCGAGTTAGAGAAGGTGATGAAATTGAGTTTAACCTCTCAAATCACCCTAGCTCAAAAATGCCGCACAATATTGACTTACATGCGGTAACAGGCCCAGGTGGTGGCGCGGAATCGTCATTTACGGCCCCAGGACACACCTCAACATTTAATTTTAAAGCACTTAATCCTGGGCTTTATATTTATCATTGCGCCACGGCTCCTGTTGGTATGCACATAGCCAATGGCATGTATGGCTTAATTTTAGTTGAACCAAAAGAAGGCCTTGCGCCCGTAGACCGAGAGTATTATTTAGTACAAGGGGATTTTTATACTAAAGGTGAATTTGGTGAAGCTGGCCTGCAACCTTTTGATATGGCAAAAGCAATAGATGAAGATGCCGACTACGTAGTATTTAATGGCTCAGTAGGCAGTACCACAGATGAAAACTCTTTAACCGCTAAAGTAGGTGAAACAGTTCGATTATATATTGGTAATGGTGGCCCTAACTTGGTTTCTTCTTTTCATGTAATAGGCGAAATTTTTGATACCGTTTATGTAGAAGGCGGCAGTTTAAAAAATCACAACGTACAAACCACATTGATCCCCGCTGGCGGCGCTGCCATTGTGGAATTTAAAGTAGAAGTACCAGGCACCTTTATTTTGGTTGATCATTCTATTTTTAGAGCATTTAACAAAGGTGCACTCGCAATGCTAAAAGTAGAAGGTCCTGACGACCATTCTATTTTTACAGGCAAAACAGCTGAAAACGTATATTTACCAGAAGGCTCAGCAATACAGTCGTTAGACAATACTTTTACTAAAATAACAGCCAACAATAAAGATGAACAAATACGATTCGGCCAACGTGTTTATGAAGCTAACTGTATGGCTTGCCATCAAGCTAATGGCGAAGGTATTCCCGGAGCATTCCCGCCTTTAGCAAAGTCTGATTATTTGAACAACAACCCACTTTTAGGTGTTAATGCGATTATTAAAGGCTTATCGGGTCCGATTAAAGTTAATAACGTTAACTACAACGGCGTAATGCCAGCAATGAACCTAAATGACGAAGATATTGCCAATGTTATTACCTTTGTACTAAATAACTGGGATAACGCCGGCGGAAAAGTCTCTGCTGAACAAGTTGCTAAGCAGCGCAAGTAACATGATTTTTTCTTTATTAACGATGACACTGACACTGGCAGAGCATCCTAAAATGGTAGCGCTGCCCGCGGGTAACTACAGGCCGCTTTATATGAATAAAAACAGCCCACAAACATTTGTGGGCGCTTTTAGCATAGATGTTACGCCTGTGACTAACGCGCAATATTTAACGTTTGTAATAAATAACCCTCGTTGGCAGTCGCAGCAAATACCTAGCATATTTGCAGAGGCTCAATATTTACAACATTGGCAACAAAATCTAACTCCAAAGCAGCCGTCACAAGGACAATTAAACAGCCCTGTAGTTAACGTATCGTGGTTTGCAGCCCAAGCTTATTGCCATTCACTTAATAAAAGCTTACCCACGGTTGCTCAGTGGGAACGTGTTGCCAGTGCCAGTGCAACCCAGCCCAATGGCAGCCTAGAGAAAAGCTATAACCAACGTATTTTACAATGGTATAGCCGCCCTAGTAGCAAACAGCTCCCCGAGGTTGGTACTAACCCAGCAAACTATTGGGGAGCACAAGACTTACACGGCTTAATTTGGGAATGGACAGAGGATTTTAACTCCGCTTTGGTCAGCGGCGAGTCCCGTGGTGATAGTGATATAAATCAAAAATTATTTTGCGCCGCAGGAGCACAAGGCGCTGCTGATCCCAGTGATTATGCCGCATTTATGCGCTTTGGCTTTCGATCTAGTTTGCAGGCCAAATATACTTTACCCAATTTAGGGTTTCGCTGTGCGAAATCAAAGGAATAAAAAATGATAAAATATAACCCAGCTATTATTTCTAATAATATAACACTCAAAATATTAGGGCTGATATGCATGCTTGCCAGCTCATACGCTTACTCGCAAAATATACCACAAAACTCTGTTTATCAGCTTAACAGTACATGGTTAGATCAAGACGCTAATAAACGTACTTTAAGTAGCTTTAGCGGTAAAAAACAAGTCATAAGCCTTATTTATACACACTGCTTACATACCTGCCCTACTATTGTTTCTACCATGCAAGCCATTGAAAATAAGCTGAGTGAGACTGAAAAACAAGACGTAGGTTTTATTTTAGTCTCGTTAACGCCCGACACAGATACACCTGCAGTACTAAAAGAATTTGCACAAAGCCGAAAATTAAATTTACAAAACTGGAGTTTATTAACCGGCACACCACAAGACGTTCGTAGTTTAGCCATGGTATTAAATATAAAGTTTCAAAACATAGACAACAATGAAGTTAATCACTCCAACTTAATGACAGGTTTAGACGAGCAAGGACGTATTAAGTTTCAAGAACTTGGAGTAATAAATAACGCAGCAATAGCCGCTGAAAAGCTCGCAAATTTTTAAAGCACGCTACCCTTAACTAAGCTATACAATGAATAAACACTCGCACAAAAGCAGAGTGTTTATTTAATTTCAAAAATTTTAATATGGGACAGGCATTTAATTTTTATTAAAAAGCAAATGCACAGTTTATTTATTATTTACTCCAGTGTATGGCTTTCATTGAATTACAACAGTTAAAGTTTATTCGATTTTAGGGAGATTTTAACAAGAGTTAGGGGCTTACACTTCATATGATGGATATTTGCTAACTTAAGCTGACACAGATCTATGAACGACCTCAAATCATTGTTGTTTAGTTATTTAAGTAATCACACCAACTGCTTACTTCCGCCAAAACAATAAGAGTAAATTTTACTGGTTAGAACAAAAAAACAGCGGATGCTCGTATTTATTTTGCATTAAATAACTTACAGATTAACCAACACCTTTGTACCACTTAGCTTGGTTCTGCGCAGCTAAATTCATTAACCTTACTTTACTCCCTGCAAAGTTTGCATATTGCCTACGAAAATGCTGAATTGCGTTTAGCCACTCAGCCTCTTCTATATTTAATTTGGCTAATATATTGGGTACATTTTTACTTACTTCCCGTTGTTTATTGCAAGTAAAATAACGACTACTCCAACTTACTAACTCTAAATAGTCTATTAATCTAAATGGGATCGTGTCTGGTTCTGCATTACTACCCAATTTAAGTAATTGCATTGGCTGGCTTTTGTGCTCAAAAAGCTCTGATTTTTGTGCAGGTTGTTTACTATTTTTTGGCGTGTTTTTATATTTATGGATACGCTCTTGAATTGATGTGAAATCACTATTTTCAAGTTCTGTAGCTATTTTCGCTCTAATTGGATTCAAATCAACATACGCCATACAACTTAAAATAGCCTTATCATCTAATAGTGCTTGGGATTTATAACGCCCTTCCCAGTATTTTCCTGTGCAGTTATCTTCTTTATTTGCTTGCCTGGCAATATATTCATTAAGATTTTTCATATACCAGCTAATATCATAAAGTCGTGCTCGCCATGTTGCTATAATTTCACTAAAAATATATAAGCTAGCCTCATTTAATTTCTCGCCATTTAAAAAGCGTTCAACCAAAGAGTCTCCTTGTTTATATAACTTATACCAACGCCTTATAACCTCTTCAACAGACCAATCAAGCGCTTTGTTTTTATTTACTTTAACCACAACATGATAATGATTACTCATAATAGCGTAAGCAGCTATATCAATGGCAAATACATCGCTCAGTAATTTCATCCGCTTAACAAGCCACTCCCTACGGTGGTCAAAGTTTCTGCCTGAGTATTTATCATCGCCACACAAAAAGCACGGCGAACACAACGCGCAATTAGGTGGTAATAAGGTGTTACCGATAAATCTATGAGTGATTTTCTGGCACGGGTCATGTTTAGCACTCTGTTTTTGCATGTATATATAAACAGTAGTTCAAAGCGAGGGAATTACCATTTTTTATGCCTGTCCCTTATTATGATGCATTAGCCGTTAAATATAAAAAAACGTTATTAAAAGAAAAATTAGATACGTTTATAAAAGGAAGATTTAGATATTTCGCATAGATCAGATTTTGACGTTGAAGAAAGAGAGATAGACGGCAACCACACTCACATGCAGCCCAAGATTGGAGTAAAATTTTCTGTTAGGCATAATTAATAAGAAAACACCTCTAAGATTGTGGCTAAATTTTATTTTGGCCTCTTGTATTTTAAAGCTTTGGAACGAAAAGGCTTTTTGGTCAGACTGTTATTTCGTTTGCTTTGTTGGTTGGGAATGCAAGTGCTGAAATCATCACGAAGTATATTCAAAAACAAGGGTAAAACAGATTTCCCCCGCGACATCACCTCGCTCTGCTCACAGATTTTCTTCTGCTAATTTATATAAACGGCCCTTTTACTGTTAACTGAAGGGCCGTATAAGTAGCAACTAATAATAGTTATACTCTGTTTTGTATCGCTAATTTAATTAATAATTTTATAAGTGCTATAAAGCAAGCTTTAGCCCTTCAACAGCGATATTGTATCCGCGCGACTTTACTAATTGGCTTTCTTTACTCTCTAAATTAAGTAATGGGTTACTGTGATTCATATGAATAAACCACACTTTATTTTTTTCTGTGTCGTCTATATCTTTTAGCTCTGTCATTGTTTCTGCAACAAATGGATGAGGGATTTTAGACATATCTCTTCCCGGTAACTCACCATCATCATAAAAGGCTGCATCAATGAGTGCGTAGTCTACTGCTTTAATTGCATCCACCAGCTTTGTTTCCCATTGTGGCCATTTATTAATATCAGGGATAAATAATGCTGACTTATTTGGCCCTTTTATTATGTAGCCCACAGTTTCTGAATACTCATCGCGATGCGGTACTAAAAATGGAGTTACTGTTATTTGGCCAAGCACTTCTGGCTGATTGTGTTGTAATGGCATTAGCTGAATGTTTTTATATTTAACTAATTGCTCCCAAGGGCCATTTCCCTTTAAGAACTGGGTCATTTTAGGCATTGCGTACACAGGCGTATTACTGGTGCCTGCCGCTTCATGTCCTAAAAACATTAACCCTGTATAATGGCCAATATGGGCGTGGGTAATAAAAATGCCTGCAAGGCTGTAACGCGAAGAAGGCGCAACTCGCTCAAGTTGATAAAATTGCTCTGGAAAGTTAGGCGTTGCTTCAAACATGTATTTTTTGTTATTTTTTGGGTCAATTACTCCCAATGACACCGCCCCGCGTTTTAACAGTGGATTTTCCCAGCCTGGCATACAATGTTGCTCATAACAACCTGTTTGCGGGTATCCTGCATCTTGTGTTACACCCAGAGTATAAAGATACGGCTCATTTTCAGCCGCCGTTGCATTAATAAACATGCACGAAAGTGCATAGCTAAAAATAAACAATAGTTTTTTCATTTTGCTTTTCATTTAGTACTTCTGCCGTTAATTTATATTTATAATATTTGAGGCACTTACAGTGCCCCAGCTAAAACAAGAACAACTAATTAAAACACAAAGCCCACGCGTGCATAATAACTCATACCGTCAAAACCATATGGAACCGCACGTAATGGGTAGCGAAATGCCTGTTGAGAAATAAATTGCAACACTTCATCATCTCCCAGTTCATCAGGTGTAACATCAAATAAGTTATTAACACCCATACTAATAGTAAATGCACTGGACACTTGATAATCCACGTTTACATCTATTAAAGTAGCGGCCTCAACCACACTGGTTGGTTTAAATGCTCCCGTGGGTGAAAGCGTACCCGGCAAGTTAATATGATTCGCACCAAATAATGACACTTCAGTTTCACCAAAATAATTGGCACGGATCAGAGTACTCCATGGCCCTTTATCATAGTCAAACGAGAGTGTAGCTCGCTCACTAGGCTGGGAGTCGGTAATAAAGTCACGATTATTTTTATCTAAAGTAACCGATGCGGGGATCCCTTCTCGGGTATTCACTCTATCTATTTCTGTATCATTAATATTACCGGCAAACGTAATTGCAAATTCCCCCTCGTTTACAGTAGTTTGATAAGTGACGATTAAATCAACTCCTTTTGTTGTTAAATCAACAGCATTTGAGAAGTAATTAACACTCACTGCACCCGATGCAGCAAGCGCTTCGCTCGCCTCTGGGCTAAAGGCAACATCGGCAGCGGTTAAAAAACCTGTGCCTGAGATACGATCTTTTATTTCGGTGTGGTAAGCATCTAAGGTAATAGATACTTCATCGCTGGCATTAAAAACAAACCCTAGACCAATACTTTCTGATGTTTCTAACTTAAGTTCATCGACCCCTAATGCACGCGGAAACGCAGACCCGGCATTAGCGGTGAACGATCTTTCTAATTCGCCACCTTCGCCTATGTTAGTGGTATATGCCGTGTATGCACTTTGTTGTAACGACGGAGCTCTAAAACCGGTTGATACACTGCCTCTTACCGAAAAGTCGCTAGTTACTTCATAACGCGAAGATAACTTCCAAATAAGGTCGTCCCCCGAGTTAGAAAAGTCTTCATAACGTAGTGCCGCGCCCACTAACCAATTATTATTTAACTGGTTTTCAACATCGATATAAACGGCGTAGCTATCGCGTCCCTCTTTACGTGCCGCTGCAGGGCTAATACCATTAAATGCCTCAAAGCCACAGGTAGCAAAAACGTTAGGATCAATCACTGATGGAAATGGGCTGTTTTGATTGCTGGCACCACAGGCATAAGATGCTTGCTCGCCGTTAACTATTTGATAGTTTTCTTCTCTGTATTCAACGCCAAATGAAACATATAGCTCATTGCGTAAATTAACATCAACCTCACCCGATATATCGGCGTTAAATGTTAATTGATCAAAGCGATAGCCACCTGAGTACCCTGTTGTTTTACCCGCATTAGCGGCAATTTCACTGTCAGTCGCTGATGGGTTGTTATTTAAATATTCAGCAGCATAAGAAGGGTTTATGGTATTTGCAGAATAAAAGTCATACCCATTTTCGCCATAAACAGCCGAAACATCAAAGGCCCATAAGCTACTAATATCACCTTTAACACCTATCGCAATCGACTTGTCATCAGACTCATTATCAATTTGAGGTAAAAAACCATCGGGGTATACTTGAGGTACATTTTTCGCAGCTTCATTAAAATAACGATAAAAGCCATTTCCCAGCGCGGTACGCTTAGAGTAACCGCCAAATGAATATAGCTCTAACTCCCCAACTGGCAGCATCATATTATAAAATAGGGTTTTAAATTCAGCATCGGCGTTGCCCTGCTTCCAGCGCACATTTTGCGATAAAGTCCCCGGTGTAACACTCGACGACCCCCCTATATCTCGTTGCGCTCTATTGGTACCATCTGCATCACGATACTCTAACGACAAATTAATAAAGCCGCCATCATTGCTTAAATCAAACCCCGTATTTAAACCTAACGTTAAAGTGTCTCCATCCCCTTGTTTAGTTGTGCCTGCTTGTATAAAACCGCTAGTCACATTGGTGGTATCTTTTAATGACAAGTTAATAACGCCCGCAATCGCATCCGAGCCATATTGAGCCGCAGCGCCATCGCGTAACACTTGTACATTTTTTAATGCTGTTAAAGGAATAGCATTCATATCAGTACCCGCAGCACCACCACCCACGGTATTAAAAATACCAAATATGGCTTGGTTATGTCGTCGTTTTCCATTTACTAAAACGAGTGTTTGATCTGGTTGCATACCACGTAATGTAGCAGGTCTAAACAAATCTGCACCATCCGATACTTGTGTTCTGCTAAAGTTAAACGAGGGTGCAGTTGCTTGTAAAGATTGTCCTAACTCAGTAAAGCCGCCTTTACTGAGTGTATCTGATGCAATTATATCTATCGGCGATGTTGACTCTGTAGAAGTACGACTAGACACCCGAGAACCTATTATTTGTATTTTTTCTACGGCTGGGGTCACATTATCTGTTGCAGTACTTTGTGTTTCTGTTGCTTGTACTGATAGTGCTGAAGTTCCTAGTGCGAGCCCTATCGCAATAGTAACCTTACACAGCTTAGATGTTTTTATCATTAGCTTTCCTGTGTTGTATTGTTATTTAAATTTATTCACTGTTGACGATAATTGTTATTTAGTACAAGCAAACGCCTGCCATCTGCATAATTGTAAGATAATTTAATAGTTTAATTTTTTGAAAACACTGGCTCAAAGCTGCGCTGTAAATAATAAACATGCATTACTGCTAAGCTAAGCATAAGCCACCAATCCTGCTACTTTGTTATAATAAATGCATACAAATTTTCATTTGTTAATTATTGTAAACGAACTTGAATATACGATTAGTGAAGTTTGCGGGCAAGTGTAACCATATGAGACAAAGGTCGCGTAAGCATAAAAGCTGAGAGACAATTAATTAGTAAATTTGGGGTATTATTTTTATAAATAGGCATAACCACTGTTGTAGTTATGCTTTAATATTTATCACGTATTTTTAGCCATTATATCAAATGTCGCCGCTGCAAACGGGAGTTCAAACGGCAGCTTTATAATGTAAATACTTTATATCATGCCTTTACTCTATTAATTGCCATCATTCGACTTTCATAAGAGGATTTTTTGTCTTTTGGTGCGCATTTATTAAAAACTGATTGAGCTAATTTAATTGCTTTTTACTCTGTGTTGGTAAGCTTAAGTTATTTTTTGTTGGTTGGTGCAATCATGAGTTTATCCTGCATTAAAGAGCTAATAAAAACTTCAAACACAGCAGCAATACATTTTAAAGATTCTGATCCAACGCTCAGCCCCCTTCTATTCTCTGAATAGTACGAGTCTTAATCCTGAATGGCGAGCAAGAACTTTCTGAGCCTACCTTTTAGCTTGTCGTTGTTGAATATTCATCATTTTCCTTTTGCAGCTGTATTACTCTTTATGGCAATTTCACACAAGTAATAACGCGACAAAGTTACGACACAGCCTAGACCTGTCGACGGCAGCTACCCTCTTTACTCGCCTAACGCCTTGTTTGGCAAAAAATAGCAGCACAAGAAAATTTTCTTCGCAGCAGTAACATGTTATACGTTTTAAAATTTAACATATAATACCAACCGCATTAAATAAGTGAGTGCGCTATTTAATAAGCCTTATGTTTCTGCCAATATATCGCCATCAACAAGGTGAACATTGGTGGTGTAATAAGCTTGGCTGTATTCTATATTTAACGAAAAATACACGCTTTGTTTAAGGTGTTTTTTTATAGATGCCTCTAGCTCAGTACTTAATGCTAATGTAAATTCTTTATTTCGGTGAGACTTAGTTAATAACGATATTGTAATGAGAATATGCGAGTACTTATATTCTAAGCATGAGTAAGCTCTTGACTTACATACCCCAGCACTGGCGTCTTTGTTATTTATAATCTGCTCTATAACATCAAAAACTTCTTTTGTGTTTATTTTTAAGTTATCTGAATATTTTATTTCTACGTGTGGCATAAATATATGTTCCTGAACGAATAACGCTTGGTTAATAATAAATCACTGCGTTTGAGTGCAACAATCAACAGTAACTTACCTAATGAGTTTATTCCGCTTGAGCCTGTAATACAGCGTGCTGTATATCTACATAGCATTATTTAAAATTAAACTTTGTTTATAAAACTTCTCTTTTTAAGCATTATAAGGTGCTTACTTATTATCGGGTTAGCTCCTTTATTCGTTTTATGGTATTTACCCTCAACTTTTTTACTTAAAACAAAAAAGCATAACCCTATTAAAGTTATGCTTTTTAATTTAGTTTGTTTAATAAACGAATGCGCCGTATAAAGGCTAATTACTCAATAGTTGTATTATTTAAAGAGTAGTTCCACACCTTATAAAAATAAAAGGCATAACCAAGGCCAAGGGTAAGTATTGAAATTATAATCCAAAGAATTACATGGCCAATGCTGCCAAAAATATCTGTATTACAAACCATTTTTCTTGCATTACCGTGTTCGTCAATTAACTCAGAGCGATTCAAAATAAACTTAGAGAACGAATAAGGAAAAAAGAACGCGCCTATACCAAACGTTATTAGTATTAAAATAAACCACAGTATTAAATGCCCTAAAATATCTATAGCTCCTACATTTGCTTGAATCTTCATATTTAATCCTTGATATGATTTTACTTAACGAGTGTTAAAACCTACTCGCTTTAATTTATTGTTATTACTAAATAAACCATAGCCGAGTTCCTATTTCAGTTCAATTATTTACATAAAACAAAAAGAAGTTTATTTACTTATAAGCAGCTACTACATACTTTTGCTTAGCTTTATTAGATTAAATAAACATTATTTCACTTAACTTATTCCTCCTCAAAAATGCACCTCACAAACCTACAGCCACGCTAATAAACGCAGCAAAACTAGCGATAAAAGAAATCAATGAGCATTACTCATGTATAAATGAAATTAAATCAATTTTATTCATAATAATAACAACGTATAAAATACATTCTTGCTTTTACCTTTAACCGCACTGCACTTGGTTGCAATTAAGCCTTTAGGTAAAAATAAAAAATACTGTGGTGACTACTGACAGGGAAATCTGAAGATATTACCGAAAACCTCAGAAGTTAAACAAAAAATTCAGCTTTAATTATATAAATGGATACCAAAAATCATGAAAAAAGACTTTAAATTTACTATTAAGAGCACTTCTCTTGATGAAAGTTATCAGCCATCTAACGATACGCGCCTTACAACCAACTTTGCTAACTTGGCAAGAGGAAAATATCGCCAAGCTAATTTGCGCAACGCGTTAAAAATGATTGATAACCGCTTTAATGCTTTAGCGAATTGGGATAACGCTAAAGGAGATCGTTACTCTGTCGAACTCGAGATTATTTCTGTAGATTTAGATATTAAAGGCAGTGGTAATACTTTTCCATCAATAGAAATATTAAAAACAATTATTGTTGATCATAAAACTAATAAACGCATTGAAGGCATTGTAGGTAATAACTTTTCCTCTTATGTGCGCGATTATGACTTTAGCGTATTGCTGCAAAATCATAATAAAAATCAACCTAAATTTAGTATCCCAGATAACTTTGGTGAGCTGCACGGCAAGCTGTTTCAGCATTTTGTTAACTCAAGTACTTACAGACTAAATTTTAATAAACTACCTGTAATATGTATTAGTGTTTCTGATAACAAAACGTATCATCAAACTCAAAACCAGCACCCTATTTTAGGCGTTGAATACCTGCCAAATGAGTCATCTTTAACCGAGCAATATTTCAAAAAAATGGGCTTGCAGGTACGTTATTTTATGCCACCAAACAGTGTAGCGCCTTTAGCATTTTTCTTTTTTGGTGACTTACTTAATGATTACACTAACCTTGAACTTATAAGTACCATTTGCACCATGGAAACATTTCAGAAAATCTATCGACCTGAAATTTACAATGCAAATGCACCTGCAGGAAAGTCTTATCAACCAAATTTGAACAACCAAGATCATTCATTAACGCAAATTGTTTATGATCGAGAAGAGCGTAGCCAAATGGCCAGCCAGCAGGGAAAATTTACCGAAGAGCACCTAATTAAGCCATACCAAACTGTGCTTGAACAATTCTCTGCCAATTACGTTTAAAAGCGGCGCTTAACAGTTTCGCTCAATAGCTAGGTTCAATTATAACTTTAAATATACGGCACTATTTATCATGAAAACACTTATTAGCAATACACTATTACCTACGTCAACTGCGGGCAGTTTGCCTAAACCGGTTTGGCTTGCACAACCACAAACACTTTGGTCGCCTTGGAAATTACAAGACGATGAACTAATTGAAGGTAAGCAAGACGCCCTTCGCTTGTCATTACACGATCAGCAACAAGCAGGCATTGATATTGTCAGTGATGGCGAGCAAACCAGGCAACACTTTGTTACCACCTTTATTGAGCACCTCAACGGTGTTGATTTTGAAAAGCGTAAAACCATTAAAATTCGCGATAGGTACGATGCAAGTGTACCAACGGTTGTTGGCCCTGTTAGTCGACAAAAGCCGGTTTTTGTTGAAGATGCTAAATTTTTACGCCAGCAAACTAACCAGCCAATAAAATGGGCTTTGCCAGGCCCAATGACAATGATAGATACCCTTTATGACGATCATTATAAAAGTCGCGAAAAACTTGCGTGGGAATTTGCCATAATTCTTAATCAAGAGGCCAAAGAGCTAGAAGCTGCAGGGGTAAATATTATCCAATTTGATGAACCAGCATTTAATGTATTTTTTGATGAAGTTAATGACTGGGGTATTGCCTGTTTAGAGCGCGCAATTGAAGGACTAAAATGCGAAACCGCGGTGCATATTTGCTACGGCTACGGCATTAAAGCCAATACCGATTGGAAAAAAACATTAGGCTCAGAATGGCGCCAATACGAAGAAGCGTTTCCTAAGTTACAGCAATCTAATATAGATATTATTTCGCTAGAATGTCATAACTCTCATGTACCAATGGAGCTACTTGAACTTATTCGCGGCAAAAAAGTGATGGTAGGCGCTATTGATGTAGCAACCGACACCATAGAAACACCCGAAGAAGTTGCTAATACCCTGCGCGAAGCACTTAAATATGTTGATGCCGACAAGCTCTACCCTTGTACCAACTGTGGTATGGCTCCTTTAGCGCGTAATGTAGCAAACGCTAAGTTAAATGCCTTAAGTGCAGGAGCAGAAATAATCCGCAAAGAACTAGCTAACAAAAGTTAGTCCAACAAATAAACCTATATAATCAAACTAATATAAGCACTTCAATATAGTTTTTTAAAAGAATGCCCGGTATAGAGTTTCTATGCCGGGCATTCTTTTTTAAACAAACAATAACTAAATTAAAAACCTATAAAAACACTTGCCCTAACATGCGTAAACCAGTAATTAATAGTACACAAGCAAATATCTTTTTCAGTTTACCTGCATCTAGTTTTGCAGCTAACGACGCGCCTACAGGCGCAAACAGTACGGTTAGCGGTACAATACATGCAAAGCCAAATAAGTTAACCAAACCAAACGTACCCGCTGGCGCATCAATTGGCGTACTGCCCAATATCAACATAGTTAGCGCACCAGGCAATGAAATAATTAACCCAATTGCTGCAGCTGTACCAACGGCCTTATGAGCAGGATAGTTATATAAAGTAAGTAATGGCACCGAAATAGTGCCGCCACCAATTCCCACCATAGAGCTTAAAAAGCCAATAAATGCGCCCATAACACTTTGCCCTACTGTACCTGGTAGTTTTTGATACAACGCCGACTTGCCCGTTCTAAACAGCATATTAAGTGCAGATAACAGCGCTATTGCCCCAAACAATACCGTAAGCAACTTGCCATCAACCCGAGTAACTAACCAGCTACCCAGCAATACACCTATAAGAATAAATGCAGCCCAACGTTTTAAAAGGTCAAAGTCCACATTGCCTTTTTTATTGTGAGACCTAATTGAACTAATAGATGTAGGCACTATGGTTGCCAAAGACGTAGCTGTTGCAATTAACATTGCAGACTCGGGCGATACCCCAAAGCTCTGAAACAAAAAAAACAACACAGGCACAATTACAATTCCACCGCCCACACCGAGTAAGCCTGCTAAAATACCAGCAAATACGCCTGTGGCTACCAGTGCCAACAAAGTAGATATATTACTTGTTATAAATTCAATGATATTCATTAATTATTACTTCTATTTTTAATCACAACAAAGACCTTTCAGTCAATTTACGAGGTAATTACAGCCCCTGCTTTTAGGTTTTTAAATAAAACAATCACGTTAGCATGCTCTACAAACTCAGCTCTCGCTAAGTTTAATATAACGCTTTGTTATAATTAGTTATTCCCACCTTAATAGTAAATAAACTTGTTTGCTTGATAAAATGATATAATTTCATCAACCAATGAATATCAGTCATCATTAAAGCTAAATTATAGATAGGAGTTAACTTGTGCTGGAAAGGATCCACTTAGAAATACTAACCGCCATAAAAGAACATGGAACCCTAACTAAGGCAGCAAATTCGTTGTACTTATCGCAATCGGCACTAAGTCACAGTATTAAAAAACTAGAAGGCCAAGTTGGTACGCCAATATGGAAAAAAGACGGTCGAAATTTGCGCCTTACAGCGGCTGGTGAACATATTCAAACACTGGCAAACAGAGTATTACCGCAGTTTGTACACACTGAGTTATTACTAAATCAAATTGCTAAAGGTGAACTAGGCTCGCTACGCATTGGCATGGAGTGCCACCCTTGTTACCAATGGTTGCTTAGAGTAATTGAGCCCTATTTAGAGCACTGGCCAGACATAGACATTGACGTAAAGCAGGAGTTTCAGTTTGGTGCTTTAGGTGCATTACTAAGCTACGAAATTGACGTACTAATAACTCCCGATCCACTCTTTAAACCTAAAATAAGCTACATACCTGTGTTTAACTACGAGCACAGACTCGTAGTTGCTAAATCCCATAAACTCGCAACACAAGAGTTTGTATTACCCGAGCAGCTAAGCGAAGAAGTATTGTTTAGTTACCCTGTAGAGCCGCTAAGGCTTGATATTTTTAGCCAGTTTCTTAATCCGGCAAAGTGCTCAGTAAAAAAACACAAAACCATTGAAACAACCGAAATCATGCTACAAATGGTCGCTGCGGGTCGCGGCATTTGTGCTTTACCAGGCTGGCTAGTAGACGAGTATTCTAAAACAATGCCTATCAAAAGCCTAAGGTTTGGGGAGCAAGGTATTAACAAACAAATATTTGTCGGTATTCGTAACAACGAGCAGCATATAGACTACTTAAATGACTTTATTGCCCAAGCAAAAAAAACAACATAACCATAACCCACAACCAAATAAAATGCACAGTGTGGGCTCATTGGCGCGCTATCCTCATCCTACCCGCATGTTTAGTACAAACCCAGCTGTGCAGGCTGGGGTTTTGTTAATAGCTGATTGAATTCACCACAGTGCATTTTAAGTAACAAATCCAAGGGTAAGCCGCATAACAGCATTATTAGATCACAGGCATTTAAATGGATAAGGAGCGTATTTAGGTGTTAGAAAGGGACTGGCAAATATTTTATGCCTGTCCTTTTATTTTTTTGGAAAACGCTACGATGAATCAACGTATTTAGCTGCCTTAAAACGAAGATGCTCACCACTTTTAAGGTTTGCGCTTGAAAGTAAGTTTTAATACTTGCTGTCCACCTCAGGGCGTATTGCTATATTTTTATGCCTCTGCAAAATTTACAAAGCGAACATTGGTTAAATTTATTTTCTGTTTAGCATGCCAAAGATCGTAGTTATCTTGCATTGATAGCCAACTCTCAGGAGTTCTGCCAATTGCTTTAGATAAGCGAAGTGCCATTTCAGGTGAGATAGCGCTTTGACCTTTTAGAACTCTATTTAAAGTAGACGATGCAACATCTAACTGTTTAGCTAAATAACGACAGCTAAAGCCAGAAGGCTCCAAATAAACGTCATAAATAAACTCTCCTGGATGTGGCGGATTATGATGCATACTCATTAGTGATAGTCCTCATAGTTGAGAATGTAAGCATTACCATCGATAAACTCGAAAGTAATGCGCCAATTACCATTTACAGTAATAGACCAAACCCCGTCACGACTCCCTTTTAATAGATGTAACTTAAAACCGGGTAAATTGATATCATCAATTTCCTGTGCGGTATCTATTGCGGCAAGTTGCATACGTAATTTACGTTGATGCTTTGCCTGAATACCGGAGACGCTGCCAGTTTGGAAGTATTTTTTAAGACCTTTGTGCTTAAAAGATTTAATCATGCAACAAGTGTAGCGTGATGCGCATCAGTTGTCGATGGGAATATCATATCAAGCGTAGGCTAAAGACGAACTAGCTGATACGACACTCTTATCTAGTAGCCAATACTTATCAGCTAACGGTAGATTTAGATCATTGGATCTGCCGAAGGATAAGAATGTGCTACTGGCGACAATAGCGTAAACCACGCACTAAAGTACGCAGTTTAAAACTGGGTGTCAGCGAACGACTCGCCATAGCATGTGGTATCTCCAGCAAGGTGCCTTGTCGAAGCTCAAAAACAAAAGGAATTAACATTGCGCTAGGCAATGACTATTTAGCGTCACAAAGTTTAGTGTCATTGAGAGATATTTGGATCAATATTCATTACGGGAGATGAACCGCCCATTGCGGACCCGCATGATGGGTGGTGTGGGGGCTGGAGGTTAGATACCTCCGGCTACCAGATTATATGCAAATGACTCTATATTGGTTTTATCATATGAACGATTTCAGGTTTAAACCCTATATTTTGGTAAAAACTGTCTGCCTTTTTATTATTAGCAAATACCTCTAGATGTAGCAACCTACAACCTAAGCTTTTAGCCCATTTTTCACCATGTTCAATTAAAAGTTTACCTAATCCCAAACCTTGTGATTTAGGTGAAACAGCAAGAAGCGGTATAGTTCCACAAGTCTCACCTGAAATACTATCTTCATGTGTTCGTACATGAATAAACCCTAATGAAATATTATTAATTTCAGCGATAAATGTGATATTTGGTTTAACGGTTTCAGTAAGCATTTCCGATATGTAATCATCTTGCATTTTTTGAATGACACCATCAGTATGCCAATCTAATTGAGCCATTTCAGCTAGATAAGGTGAAAACTCAAAAATAAATGAGTGATCATTTTTTTGTGCCTCCCTAATTACAACTAAACCTTCCATATTACCCTTTGAATATTAAGCATAAATTATAATTGCATATAACGCCGCCAGCGTCAGCGAGTACAGTCAGCTTGCTGGCGTTTGTGATTGGTCTTGTTATATTTTCATTCGAACTAAAGGTGCTCGCTCACCCATGTAAATACTGACAGGAACAAGCAAACGCTGCTCATCCTCCTCTCGAAGTTCATAATAATCTTCGGTACATTCAAATGAAAATGAGTTATTTTCCCGAAGGACTAATTTTCGGGTGACATCATTGCCGGTTTTCGCACTGAGTTGTCCATCATTGAATGTAACAGTTATAACCGTATCGTCTGCACCTTTGTATGTGCCAATCAGAGCTTTAGCTTGCTCTGTAATGTTTTTATGAGCAATTGCTGCTGGTGAAAGGTTAAGTTGCCTTGCAACCATATTTAACAAAGCTGGGCCTGGGTGAACAGAGTCATTGTTGCCGAATACTGTGCCAAGTAAATCATGCGAGGGAAAATAGACTGACCATGCCACAAAACCTGGCACTTGCCCTTGATGACTGTACGACGGCTGGCCACTTATAGGGTATACATCAGTACCAAATCCATAATTGACTGATTCACCGTTGTTTAATTTTGCTCTGGTTACCATCAGCTGATAATTTTCAGCCGAAATTACCTTCCCGGAACTTAAACCGTGATGCCACAGACTCATGTCGTCAAGAGTAGATGCTATCGCACCCGCCGCATAAATCCAACTGCGGTCAACAGTTTCGGGAGCCAAATACACGTTAGGCACGTCTTTATTTGCGGTATAGCCTTTAACAATTTGCTTTGAACTTACCCCTTTAGTCACAACAAACGAATTCTTCATGCCTAAAGGAGAAAAAATATTCCGCTGCAAATACTCGCTATATGTCAGACCAGAAGCGTCTTCAATCACCTTTCCCAACAAAATATATCCGGTATTTGAATACGCATAATCAACACCAGGCTTTGTCAGCACTGGCATTCTACTCACCACATTGATCACTTCATCAATGGTGGCGTACTTGTCCCACCGCTGCCTACTCCCTGCATCCGAGTTATAATTTGGCAGCCCAGAAGTATGACTTAGAACACTTTCAATCGTTAGCTTTGCGTACTCAACTGGAAGATCTGTAATAAAATCATCCAGAGTATTTCTTAAGGATAACTTATTATTTTCAGCGAGTTGAAGTATCGCTGCGGCAGTAAACTGCTTTGAAATTGAGCCAATCTGAAAAGTGTGATCAACCTTTAATGGTTCGCGAGTGCTTATGTCTGCAACACCAAGAGCGCCTTTGAAAACATGCTTTCCAAATTGTTCGATGCTTACTGCAAGTCCCGGTTTATCCGATGATGCATGGCAAGATAACATGGCTGAAAAATCGTGTTCTTGTGCATCAACACAAGTAACAAAAAATAAAGAGCTAAACAATAACTTTTTTACCATGGGATTAACACTCCATTGCAAAGGAAATATAACGCCGCAAACACGCGCCCAATGCCGGAGCTTTGTTTTTGTGCGAGTATTTTTGCGCACAAAAATGAAGCGGAGAGTATTGGGTCGCAGTGATTTGCCTTATAGTTCGACCAAGCCACTTAATTTAAAAGTAACTGACTATTATATTAAGTGGAATATGCTTCTGTTGGTTACGAATATTGAATGACAAACATCCAATGTTTTTAACAAGACGTTCGAGCCAACAGAGCACCTCGATTTCAAAACGCATACTCAGGGATTGTCGTAATGCCGACTATCTATAAGACTTGCGAGAAACACTATTAGCCTCTATTTATTCTTTCACTTTACCTCTAGGAGGCCCAAAATGGAAGCCTTTAACATCTCAGGTTTTGCTGCCCTTATCGGGATCGATTGGGCCGACCGTAAACATGATATTTGTGAAATAAACCGCGACACAAACACACAACATTTAAGTGTGATTTCCTCTGAGCCTAAGTCAATTAATGCATGGGCGCTTGAGTTAAAACAACGCTACAACGGCAGACCCGTTGCTGTCGCGTGTGAGCTAAAAAAAGGTCNTCGTAATGCCGACTATCTATAAGACTTGCGAGAAACACTATTAGCCTCTATTTATTCTTTCACTTTACCTCTAGGAGGCCCAAAATGGAAGCCTTTAACATCTCAGGTTTTGCTGCCCTTATCGGGATCGATTGGGCCGACCGTAAACATGATATTTGTGAAATAAACCGCGACACAAACACACAACATTTAAGTGTGATTTCCTCTGAGCCTAAGTCAATTAATGCATGGGCGCTTGAGTTAAAACAACGCTACAACGGCAGACCCGTTGCTGTCGCGTGTGAGCTAAAAAAAGGTCCACTTATATATGCACTCAGTAAATTTAAGCACATTATATTATTTGTGATTAACCCATCAAGTGTCGCCAAATACCGTGCAGCATTTTCGCACAGCGGGGCTAAAGATGATCCTACTGATGCGATTATTCAAGTTGAAATTCTACAACTTCACATGGATAAATTAACGGTTATTAGACCTGACTCAGAAGAAGTTAGGTGCCTTGCACAGCTTGTCGAATACAGACGTAAATTAGTACAAGATCGTGTTAATTTAACCAATAAAATAGCCACAACGCTAAAAAATTATTACCCCCACGTGATTGATTGGTTTAAAGAAAAGGACACTCAAATATTCTGTGACTTTT
>NZ_JADYWN010000030.1:0-22563 GCF_015864805.1 Pseudoalteromonas sp. NZS127
AAAAAAAACAGGCGGTCACCCTAGGCGCCCTTATGAATATGTATTATGAAAACCATGATTTATGGAATGCCACTGGGCGTACTAAGCAATTTGTAATTAAGATGCTGATTGATTGCGATATAGCATCGGTTTTATCAAATGAGTTACGTACTAGTGATTTAATTGAGCATTGCAAAAATAGGCGTAGCGCTGGTGCAGGCCCAGCGACTATTTATCATGATGTTGCTTACTTACGCAGTGTGATGAAAAAAGCCGGTCCCGTTTGGAACATTGATGCTAACTATAAAATATTTGAAGATGCGGTGCCGGTACTCATTGAAATGTCCTTAGTTGGCAAAAGCCAAAAACGAACGCGCCGTCCTACCGATAATGAATTAGATAAATTGCGCGATGGTTTAAAAGAACGTATGGACTACAGGCCTAACGGTAAAGTACGTATTCCTTTTTTAGATATTTTAGATTTTAGTATTTTAACGTGTATGCGTATTGGTGAAATATGTAAGTTGCGTTGGGAAGATTTGAACGAGGATCACAAAACTATATTAGTTCGCGATAGAAAAGACCCACGCAAAAAAGAAGGTAATCATATGATTGTACCTTTGCTAGCTGGCTCGTTTGATATTGCTATGAAACAGCCTAGAAATGACGGGTTAATATTTCCGTATAACTCACGATCTGTTACTGCTGGTTTTCAACGAGTACGTAATGCTTTAGGCATTGAGGATTTACGCTATCACGATTTGCGCCGTGAAGGTGCTAGCCGTTTATTTGAAAAAGGTTATTCAATTGAAGAAGTGGCCCAAGTAACGGGCCACCGTAATTTAAATATTTTGTGGCAAGTTTATACGCAATTATTCCCGCATAAATTGCATGATAAGTTTATCTAGCTAAATCTTTTCTTATATGTCATTAATCATTTTTATGTAATTATATTTTTAGTATTGAATTTATATTTAATATCAAAAATTAATATGGACTTTATAACTACCTCATAAATTGGAGATCTTATTTAATGGCAAATCATTTTTTTAAGTGGAATGGGCAACACCTTGGTTTTGAAAAAAACGGCAGGTTATTTGATACACATAGCAAGTACATAGGCTGGTTCGATAATAACGGTAGTCTTTGGAGCTCGAATGGTGTTTATATAGGTGAAATTGTTAACAATAATTATATTCTCCGCAAAACAAATAAAGCGCAGCCTATGAATAAGTTAGCAAAATTACCACCTTTACCACCACTCCCCCCTTTACCACCACTGCCAAAACTCCCCAAATTACCTAAATTGGGCTGGTTTGACCCATTTGATAATTAAACCAATAACTTTAACTTACTCATTACTGCTTGAGGTTGAAAACCTTGAGCATATTTTGTTGTTTTCACATTTATATCTAATTAGTCCAATCGCTATATTGTCGTTCCTTTTCAAAGTTTTCAATTCAATAACCAGCTTTTTAAATTTCAGTTTTGCTTTTGCTTAAGCTGCTGTTTTGTAATGCTTTTTAATAATCCGCAAAAACTCCTTTGATCTTTAAAACCTCACGTAAACGAGCTAAGTTATTGTTTAGCAATTCTATTTTGTTTTATTTCTTATAAATTACAGGCGTTTAAACTGCAAAACAGTGAAATTAGTTTCGATCTTTTCAGATCTTTGATCTACTAAGAACCTTATATAGGGCGCTGGCTGGCGCTTTAAATGAAGTACTTTAAAACTGTAAAAAAATAACGATAAAGAGCGCGCAGGAGGGTGAGGAAGAGTGCGGATTCCGTCGCTTACATTCTGTGTGGGGCTGGTTTACGTGGCTTAAACTTACCTTGCTTGTATTGGCGTGGTTATCTTTGCTGCGGTGAGTGGCAGGCAATAAAAAACCCAGCGCTTGGCTGGGTTTGATTGTGGGGCTTGTGTGTTACTTTGTTATTGGGTCGAGCCTGCCTTTTTGTTCGCCGGCCTCGCTTGCTTTGCTTGTAAATACTGCTGCTGTTGTTGGTGGTGCCATTGTTGGGCTATGTTTATGTGTTGCGCATTCTGTTGCTATATCTTTAACTGTTGTCATTAGCTCTGACAGTAATTTAAGTACGTTCTCGCTGTCACTACCCACCCATGTTTTAGGGCTGCGGTGATCTTGCTCTTTGCTTGCTATTACTTTGCGGGTTTCACATTGTAGGTCGGCTAATTTGCCGATGATGTCTTTTAATGATTCGTCGGTTTTGTTTTCAAAGTTACCAGCGTCATCAATGTGTTGATAAACCCCTTCACGTACTTGGGTGCGGGTTTCACCTTCTTTGATTGCGGGTAGGTCCCAACCAAAGGGTAGTACTGTTCTAATGAATGGTTTATCGGCTCGGCCGTATGCAAAGCCAATTTCTACAATTGAATTAATAGCCGGTGGTTCTAATCGGCCTGCTTTGTCGCCTGCTCCTGGTAATGGAAGTGGCACGGCTTGAAGTGGTTTTGATTTGGTGTCTGTGCCGTTTTCGTCAATGAGTTGCACGTTTACAGCATAGCGAGGATAAAACGCATCGCTGCCACGTTCGCCATCATCGGTTGGCAGTTCTGGCAATGCAACTACTCTACCCCAACGGGGTAAATGTAATTGGCCGGTTAGTTCTGGAAACAACCGGCGCACTATTCTTAATATTGCTTTTTCCATCGTTACCAACTTATCTTCATGTTTGTGCCTTGAAACTCAACAGCGGTTATACGTTCGTTATTGGCTATAACGTTTGGGCGTATCATTGGTGCTGCTGGCATTTTTGCGGTTTTGCCTGCTTGATGATCGGTCATGAGTTCTTTTGCTATTGTTACTGGTTTATCGGACCAAAACGAGTCGGTATAGCTGCCAACAAATACTTTACCGTTGCCTTGTTGATACCACACAAAATCGGCAATACGAAATGCACGGCCGATGTTGTTTAGCATGGCATAGCCTGAGCTATCAGAGTAAAAACACGGTATTGATGTATTGGCGTAGATTTTATCGGGTATTACAAATTCAACACCCGTTTGTGCTGTGATTTCATCAAGCACTTGGCGCATGGTTGGATGGCGCAGCATTACTGTTAAATTATAAGCGAGTGATGCCGACCATTCACGGCAAAATAGCGTGTACCAGCCATTTACGGCTGGCATTACACGTTCAACATAACCGTTAAATACGCGGTCAACCATATCGCCCCAACCAAGATCAACCGCAACCGGCTCTAACTTAGCAACGCTTTGATTAACGGTTATTTGGCAGTTACCTGGCGTTGATGCTTGCAGCACTATCCAGTGGTCTTTCATATCAACTTTTGCGTCGTTGATATAAGTGCGGGCAATAAAACGAGCGTTTGCGGTAGTCATTATGCTGTTCTCAATGATTCAAAGTTTTTTTGCAGATGATCACCAATATTTGCATATTGCACGTTGCTTTTACCGCCCTGCTGGTTAGCTTCGGCTTGTGGTGTGCGTTCTTCGACTTTTTGCGGCACTGAGCGATATTCAACAAGGGTAAAACTAATCGCCCATTGACGGGTTGTTTGCTGCTCTACAGCTTCAATTTTGCTGCTAAAGCGCACTTGCTTAACACCAAGCGCACTGGCCGTGTGGTTACTTATGCGATAAATAACCCGTGCACCACTTTCGGTGGCTTCGGCCATAGCAAATAATTGTGCTAAGTGCTCAGCTTGAGTGAATGGTAAAAAACCACTCACAGCCAATGTTTTAGCTTTTATACCCGTTTCGGCTTGATCAGTGCTAGACGACTGGCCGCTGGCATCTTCGCTGGCAAGCTCTTGGCTTGCCGTAATGCGAAGTGATTTAAGATTTATTGTTAGTGAGTTAAGGGTTAGCATGGCTTTCTCTTTTTTAATGCTTGCTATTCAACAGGCGCTACATATAGACCACCTTTAAAGCCTGCTAATGTCTCAAATGTCACGTTAGTATTTACAGTGTTATTTTTATAATTAGCGTATTTATACGAAAATATATCCATTCCGGACCCAATAAACCCATTCGTATTATCGTGTAAGTTCATTACCCCCATGTTTACTGGCCCCGGTGATATACACCGTATCGCTTGATCGCAAAAAGAACCATCTATGTAATCATTATTAAAGTTAACTGCTGTGGACAAGAGGCTTAACCCATAAAGGCCAGCGAAACCTTTGGTTTTTATATGCGGCATGAAAATATCTGGGCATTCCACTATTATTCCTGACCCAACTGAACCTTCAGCCTCTGTTTTAGCAAAATAGGAACCTTGGGCACCCTCTTTAATGTAAAGCCCCACCTCTAAATTATCAGCAACATCAGTATCAATCATTGTTACTTTGGATTGAATTCTAGCACCCTCTCTATTATTTTTAGCTTTAAAATGGGTTACTTTTACCGTGCCTTTTCCATAAGTCCTAAATGCTATACCTGGGACATTTTTAACGGTTAAAGAACCGAATTCCACTGAAGAATCATCTTCAATGTTATTGAAGTAAATTGCTTGTTGGCCACTACCCGCACCAATTCCATCATGCTCAAGCGTCCCTACCTTTAGGTCTTTATCATCGTTTGATATCCAAGCAACTTGATCTACAGCTTGACCCTCAATAATGATTTCATCAATCTTCAAGTTTCTTGTTTGCGAGGTAACAATAGCAGCGGCACGAATATCACCTTTAGCAATAACAAGGCGCTTTATACGAATGTTCGTAGGATAATGCGCGGCATCTTTAGTTAAATAGGAATCAATACCTAGCCCGTATGACTGAGCAACACTATCAAGCACAATTTCATCAATCGTCACATTGTGCGTGCCAAAATATAAATGCACACCTGTAGACCCGCCCTGAGCTGTCTGATTGACATACTTGGCATCAACCTCAGTTATACGTATTTTATCTAAACTCAGTTTGTTACAATAATACGACCCCACACGTATTGTTGCGGCAAGCACGCCAATAGTTTTAACATTAACCACTGGCACAATTGGTCCACCTTGAAAGTCTGTCCCTATCCCTGTCGCAATATGAGCGACACCGTCAAGAATAAATCCTTCATCAAAAGTGAATGTTCTATTGCTTTTCCCATTGCTTAAATTTGCCTGGTAAATACCTCTTGAAAATCTAATTCGATCTGCATCACTATTTAATGCAGAATCAAACGCAGGATTATCGTTTGTTACCCTATTACCTTTTGCGCCGAAGGCTTTTATATCTACTTCATCAGATATGTCTAGTTCAAATTTCAACGCACTAACGTCACTATTTATTGCTTTGTAACCATCACCATCAGATCCAATCACAACATTAAACGCTGCATTAGCGCGTTCTTCAATGTTTATTCTTTGCCCTTCTCTTAAATGTTTATCTTTTTTAGCTGCAATAACGGTTTTGAAATTACGTGTATAACTATTTTGCTTTTCTGTAATTGAGTCACGCATATCTACAGCCGCATCAGCTGCACTAATCACCGCTATTTTATACACATAATGCTGCACGCCATTTACATCAATATAATCATCCATTTCACTGCTCGTCACAGTAAAATCAACTTGGGGTTTCCATTGGCTTGATGCATTGCCATCAAAGTAAGCGTCTACATATACAAATTGTGGGTAGGTTTGTAGTGTTAAAATGTGCTCTTGTTTTAGTTCTACACGCAGGCCGCTTACGTAACCTACACCCGGTGTTACGCTAAATGTATTGGCGGTTGAGCGCGGGACTACTTTAAAACCATCGTCTATAAACCAGTCTTTGCCGTTCATGTCGCTTGCTAGCTGGCGGGTTAGTTCGTCCATGCCGTTTAGGCGGGCGCTAAAGTCTAGCTGCCATGTTTCGGGTGATACGCTAATACCTGCTAGGTCGGCTATGCCCGAGTACTCAATACCAAAGTTACGGTTTAGTGTATTACCGGCACTGCCTGGTGCAGTGATTGTTTTGCTAACCGTTGGTACATGGCTAATGGCTACCAATGTTTGGTTTACCGATGAATACAAACCCACCCAGTTAAATTCGAACGGGCCTGTAACGCTATCAAGCACGGTTGAGTAAACAACTACATTGTCGTTAATTCGGCCTGTTTGTTGCACATTTTGTTGATGCACAATAGCGCTGGTTGGAATGCCTTCGTTACGATCAATTGCGGCGGCTGGGTCTTGCCCTGCTACGTTGGCAAAAATAAAGGTATCAATATCTAGCTGCTGGTTTGCTTGTGCTTTAGTTGCAAATAACTTTTCGCCGGCAAGGGTTATAACTTGTGCCATGGTTTAGTGCTCCTGTTTAACATTTGCGACGGTAAATTCAGCATGGCTGTCCATCGTCATAAATCGGGTTGCTGGTAATAAATTGGTGTTAATTGTGGCAACGGTGTAATCGCTGTCGCCATCAAAGTTTCTTGGTGGTGCTGCTAATGGTTGTTTTGCAATAGTTACGTATTCATAGCGCCTAGTTGTGCGCCCATACTGGCGGCACAGCGCGTTTATTAAATTTTGCCTTGCGCCTAGGTCCGTATCTAATAACTGCAGGCTCACTACATCCCAATCAACGGTGCTTATTCGCTCGTCAATTGTTATCCATGGCATGCCAAGCTTTTCAAACATATCAAGCCAGCCGTTTTTGCTGCCTGCCCCTTTAGCAAATGGCAGGGCGTATTTAACGCGGGTGCGGTACATTAGCTCGGTTTCGTTGGGTATTTGGCTAATGTCGCGCTCCCATGCCATTAGGTTTACTAGCTCTAGTTCGGCGGTCATTGGGTCGAGCTGTTTTGCAGGCCATGCCAGTATGTCGGCTACGCGTTGCCAATAAATAACGGCGGCTTGGCGTAGTTTGTCTAGCTCGCTTTTAGGGCGGGCTAGCCAGTACGGCATTTTGGTAAGCGCTTGCCAGTTTATGTTCATAGCGCATTACCGTTTTCTATGGTTAGCGCGGTTAAGCGCGGCACGCTGTTTTGGCTGGTTATATCGGTTTGGTGCCAGTTTAATGAGTCGATACCGTCAAACTCTTTGTGCAGCTCTTGGCTTAGGCGGCTAAAGCTAAAGCGGCTAGCGGGCTGCGTTTTAGTTACTGTGTAGTCAGTGTTTTCTCTAAATGCGCTGCGTATAAAGTTTTCAACATTGGCGAGCAATGCCGTTACTTGGGTTTCGAGCAAGTAGGCGTGTGGGTAAATGGTTACGCCTACGCTTACATTAATGCCTGGCATGGCTATTACTTGTAAATCGTCGCCATGGCCGTGAAAGCCTTTTGCCATAACATAGTCGTTTAAATCATCTATTAAGCTTTGGCTTGGTGTGCCTGTGTCTAACAAAATATAGGCGTTTGCAGTGCCCGGGCCACGCGGGGCGTCGTGCTCAAAAAATATGTTGTCGGTATCAAGGCCTGATCGCTGCGTTAAAATAGCGCGGTAAACGGCGTCAATGTGCCACGGCGCTGCGGCGGTAAATGCGTTGCGGGTACGTAGTTTTAAATCTTGGTTTGTTTCTGCATCGGCACCGAGTGCATCAAGCCAGTGTTCGTCGTTTATAGCGCTGCTAATGCCTGTAACCGCTTCGGGTAAAATATGGTAATAACCTGCGCCTAGGTTGTAAGCTGCGCCTGCGTTTTCGGCTATTACTGGCACTAATACGCTGGTTTGGTTTTCTGGTAATATTACGTCGTTAATGGTTAGCACACGGTAAACCGTGCCGTTTATGGCATCGGTTTGTATTACGGTGCCAGCGCTAATTAATAAGCTAGGGCCTGTATTGGCGGCGCGGTTAAAACGCACTTTGCCTTGTGTGCGCTCTTCGCTTTTACGGGTTAGGTCGTGCTCCCACGCTTTGGCTTCAATAAATTGGCTGTCGGTGGCTGTTTGTAAAAACAGGTTTGGCAGTATTTTTTCAATTAATACTTTGTTTACTAACCATGTTGCAGGTTTTGCCACAATGGCGCTAATAAGTCGCCAAAATGGTGAATATGGCGACTCGTTTGCAATAATACTGCCGCTTGCGTCTACGTCTTGTTTAAATAGCGTTTTCCAGCCTTCCTCAGTAGTGGGAATGCCTGCGTTTTCTACAATGCGTTTAAAGTCAATTATTGGGGTTAAGTCAGCCATTATTGTGCCTCGATGATCAATGATGAAATAGCGCCAAACTCTATGGTTTTAGCTGTTACCCACCACTGGCCTTTGTTAACTTGGTTTTGCTCAACTTGCACTGTGCCAGGCATAATGCGTAAGTCGTCTTCAACCAGTAGCTTTATTTGCGTTTGGGTGTCTTGGGTTACGCCGGTTCCTCGGTCGCTTACTAATAAGTTTGCAAGGCCGGTGTCTAAAATGGCATGCACAATGTCTTGGGCTATTACGTCACGATCGGTTAAATACGTTGGGTTGTTGCCTGCGTCTAACACCACATCGCCGTTTTTAATATGTAGGTCGATATAAATACTCATGACTGCATTTCCACAAAGTTCATAAAGTTAGTTTCGCCTTTGGCTGGGTACACGTTAACCGTGCCAACGCTGGTTGATTTTTGTTGGTTTGCGTTACTAATTTGCTGAGTAATACCGCCTTTTTCGGCTTTACTTCTAATTGGCTCTATTGCGTCGATGCTTGATGTGCTGGCATTAGAACCTGAACTTATTAGTTCTATGTCTACTCCTGGCAGCATGTTTATTTTGTCTATCCACCAATTTAGGTAGCCAGTAAATAAATTTTTAATGGTTGACCAAACCGAGGTAAACACGCCTACAATTGCTTTTATCCAACCCCATTCGCCCATAGTGGCTTTTAGGTCGTCCCAGTAATAAATCAATGCACCCACGGCGGCTATTGCGGCAACTATTCCTGCAACAATTAATAAAATTGGGTTGGCGTACATAACAATGTTAAGTGCCAGCATTGCGCCTTTTAAAAATGTTAGCCCTGTGGTTAGTGCGGTAGTTATACCGCCCCATACCATTGCGCCTACTGTCCATGCAACTATGGCCATTTTTCCTGCGCCCATCATTAGCGTAAATAAACCGCCTGCAGCTACAAGGCCAAGCACGCCAACAGCGGCGTAACCTATCCATTTTGTTAAGTTAGGGAATGCTTCGGTAAACCACACAACGCTGGTACCCATGTCGGCAATTAGGCCTACAAAGTCGTTAAATACCGGCAGTATTGCGCTGCCCCATGCGGCGCGAATAACATACCAACTTTGGCCAAGGCGCTCAGTTTGGTCGGTCATGGCCATTGCCATTTTTTCGGCTTGTTGCATGCCGGTAACATCACCTAGGTCGTTTATTGATTTACCTAGGCCGTCAATGTCGTTCATTAATAAGTTTATGGTGGCTACGGCTTCGGCTGATCCAAATGCTTTTTTAAGTTCGTCGCCTTCGGCTACGTCTATGGTTTCGCCGTACTTGCCTTTTATTTGGTTTAAAATATCAACCATTGGCAGCATTGCGCCTTGGCTGTCGGTAAAGGTTAGGTTTAGCGCGTCTTGGGCTTTGCCTACTCCGGCTAAAAACGATTTGTATTTTGTACCGGCTTCACTGCCCGACATAGTGGCTTGTAATGTGCCGAGTATTGCCATTTGCTCGTTCATACCAACGCCCGCACTGGTTGCTTGTGCACCAATGGCGGTAAACGCGCTCGACATTTCAGTACCTGTGGTTTTAAACGCCTGTACTGCGGTGGCGGTCATGCCAGTTAGCTGCTCTACCCATTCGCCTTTGCCCATTTCGTTGGCTTGGTTTTTAAAAATACCGTACATGGTGCCCATGTAATTGGTAATAGTGCCTGCGTCTGATTTAGTGGCCGCTGCTAATACGTTACTCGATAGCGTAAATGCCGATAGGTCGGCATCGTTAAGCCCGGCAATGGCACTTTGTATGTCGTAACTCGATTTAACAAATTCGGTAGACGATTTGCCGTACTTAAGGGCAAATTCGTAAGAGGTGTCAGTCAGTTGTTTTAGTGCCGATTCGCGCACACCAAGCGAGCTTACTTCGCCTAGTGCGCGGTCCATTTCTATGGCTGGCATAAGTGCGTTTTGTAGCGCAAAGCCTGCGCCTGCAATACCCGCAACGCCCGACGCCATTTTCATGGTGCCAGCTTGGTAGTCGTTGGTTAACCCATTAAGGCTACTGCTTATTTTTGCAATAGGCTTAGTAATTTGGTCAATCATACCAACGGTAAACATTAGCTGTTGCGGTAAACTCATTTACTTGCCTCCAAAGGCTTTGCACACTGCATTGGTTATTATGTTTTCTAAATCTTCGCGCTGGCGTTTGTACAACCAGCTAGCGCGGGCAATGCTGTATTCGCTGTCATCTTCATGTGGTAGCAAGTAACGGCGAATAACCAGTTGCTGTTCCTGCGGGTTGTTTTCTATGGCATCAACCAGCGCATTTATTTTTTTACGCTGATCTCTATTGCTGGGGCAAACTCCTGCTGTAGCAAGCCACAAATTTGCATTGCTGCGCCTGGCGAATCGTCGAGTACTTTACGTAGCTTTTCTTTGTCTTCGTCTACTACTGATCGCATTACAAAGTTATGCGCTGGAGCCACTTTGTTGTTTGGCATAATGTCGTTTAGGTAACCGTTATAAGTTTCGGTGGTTACTTCAAAGTTGATGTCGTTTGCGCCAAGTGTTAGTACAACGTGCTTTTTCATGGTTATTCCTTAGATTTGGTTAATAGTTTTTCGAGTGTTTCAAATCCGTCTTTAATGCGGCTTTCCATACGATCAGTTAATTTTTCAAAGTCAGTTTTGGTGGCGTAAGTTTCGGCCACATGGGTTTTGTGGTCGCTTAGCTCTTTGGCCGTTGCTTTGTGGGCGTTAAATAGGCTCACTAACAGCGGCACTAATACGGTTAGCACTAGGCTAATAAAGGCAATGGCTACCATTATCCAGTCGGCTACTTCTTTCACTTGGCTACCCCTTTAATTTTTTCTATTGTTCTTAAACTTGCTAGGCCAAGTAATGCCAGTGTTAATTCCATCAATACGTCGGTTGGTAGTTCTGGCGTTCCGGCTTCTGGCATAATCCATTGCAAAATAGGGTTAATTAAAAAGGTAAACAAAAAGCCAAAACCGCACACCCAGAGTAAAAATGGACGTGCACCCGCTACAAACGTTGAGCGGTGTTGTGCTGCATGGGTATTTGCTAGCGCTTGCATTAGCAGCGGTTTTTGCTGAATCTCTGCTAAATCGTTGCTTAGCTGCTGGCGTTCTTCGTCTGATGTGAATAACGCATCGCCCGCTTTGCCAATGGCTTCAATTGGGTTGCCATTAAATACTTTTGAAAACCAGCCCATGATCAGCACTCCGCTTGTTGTAAATAAGTAGCTTCACGCCAGCGGCGCGTTGTGTATCGGTCGCCAAAGTTAACCAGTTCGTCAATCATGTCTTGCGTGTTTTGGGTTATGGCCGTGCGCCAAAAGTTAGGACAACGCTTTGCTAAATTGCCATATTGAAATGCCACCGACGCAATAACGGTTTGCATAGGTTCTGGCAGTTGCTCAAACTTAATGGCTGAATGCTTGTTGTAAGTAGCAACTAGGTAATCGGTTGATTGCTGCTTAACACATAAATCAATAATGGTTGCTTCGTTTTCGTTAATGCTAAGCGGGTTTTGCTTACAGGCTTTTAATGCTTGGTTGCCTTTTAATAAGCAAAAACGCTTTAATTTATTAGCAATAAATTCGGGCAATAAGTATTTCAATGCGGCTTCGTCGCATTGGCCAATATCAAAGCCAGTGGCAATGGTTACTCCAGATTTAGAATTGGCTGCATCGGGCACATAGCCGTTTAATTGCGCGCCACCTTCTAGCTCTGAAATAAAATTGTAATTCACTTTAATATTGGTCATTTTGCTACTCGCTTAACGATTGGCACGGTACACAGCGCTGCACACCTTTTATGGCTTTTTGCCGCGCTTTTGGTATTGGGTCGCCGCAATCAATGCAGTCCGTTGCACTGATAACACGGCTGTTTTTAAGTCCGTTTAGGCGCTGATCAACAAAACGTTTTTCAGCGCGTTCCTGTGCAATTACTAGGTGGTCTAGATCATCCATTTACTAACTGCCTTTTTATTGCACTATGTTTTCAATTTCTTCGCTGCGCAGGTACGGCACACCGTTGATATTTACAAAGTCGGGGCTGGTTACATCAAACGGTATTTTAAACAAGCTGGCGCTGCCGCCTTTTTTGTCTATGTCTAAAATGTCGCTTAACTTAATGCGGCAACCAAAGGCTTCTACTTTCATTTCGTCTTTGCTGGTTTTGGCATAAAACAAAATGTCGAACGTTTGCATGCCGCGCCACGAACCGGCGCTTTTTGCCGCTTCTGAAATTAAGTTAAAGTTGCTGGCGTTAAGCGATAGTTCGCCGCTGGCCGATACGTCGCCATCTACAAAACCATCGGGTACGCCGCCTGTTTGGCTTACGGCACTGTTGTCGGTAATAGCTAATGATGCGGTGTCAACTTGCAGCATAATGTCGCCCAAGTTCACGTTAAAATTCATTCCAGATAAACGCATGTTGAGTGCTCCTAGTTGCTGCTTAAATCAAGCATGATGTTGACGGTGATTTCTTTAGGGCTGTTGTATGGGCGCAGTACCATGTAAATAACCACGGTTTTATTGGTGGTCCATACAATTGAAATATCGCCTTCAATTGGCGGCTGTATTTCACCGGGGAACTGGGTACCTAAAATAGTGGTGCTTTTGCTCATGGCGCGTAGCGGTTTCATAAAATACGCTTTGTTTAGCTCAATGCTGTTTGGCGTTGAGTTAAGGGCGCGGTTTGCTACACGGCGAATGGCTAATACGCGCACTTCGCGGCTGGCTTTATGCACTGGGCGTAGGTGCTCTAGGTATTGGTAGTCGCCGCCTTCTGCGTCTAGCGTTTGGGCGTCGCTCCAATAGGTGCCTTCAAAATCGCTATACCATTGGGGTACGCTCATGCGCGCATTTGCTAGGGTTTCTAGTGTGGCTAGCGATAGTGGTTCGCTTTCGCTGTCAACCGGTGCTGCGCCTAGGCCTAATACACTGCCTGTTGCTACGCGCATTGGGCTGTCGGCAATACTTACGCTGCGGTCGCATAATCGCCCTGCTAATACGCCTACGTTATTGCCGTGTAATTGTGGTACAGGTACTACTAAGTGCGCGGCAATACCTGCTTGCAGTGCAACGGTTGCGGCTTCATAAGCGGGCCATGTTTGCGTGGCAACATCTATGCCTGGCACTGCAATTAATGCAGATACAAAACGGCCTAATGTGGCTTTTAACGATTCTAGGTGATCATGAATAGTGGTAATTTCGGCGCTGGTTTTTTGCTCGTTACATACAACTACCATTTCAAAGCTTTGTACTTCGTTGGCGCGGTCAATTGCGTCAATAATGGTCTCGGCTTCGGCTAGTGGGTAAACCGCTGCCGTCCAGTTTTGGCCTGCATTTTTTTGCGCTGCAATAAGCTGATCGCGCAGTGGGCTATCGGCAAATGTTTTGCTTAAGTCGGTTTGCGCGCCAATGCTAAACAATTGGCTTTCTTCGGCTGCATCACCTGCGCGGCCTATAAATAAAAAGTGGCGTTCGATGGCACTAATGTCACCCTGCCCCAAATTTAAGTTATTAACTTGCACTTTACCTAGTGACATTAGTTTATCCTCGTTTATTAAGGTTGTTTAAAATTCGTGCTAATTGCGCTTGCACGTTTTGCGGTGTGTCGCCTAAAAACGGGCGGGCTTTAACGGGTATGCTCCAGCTATTACGTGATTTTTCGCCGCGTAATTTGCTTAAAATTAAGGTCGCTTTGCCGTGATTAAGGCTTGCCATAATTTCTTTTATGGTTGCGCGTCGGTAGCCTTTACCTTTGGTTTTACGTACTTTGTACCCTTCGGCCGATAACGCTTTAGCTTGGCTGCGGGTGCATGGTGCTTTGTAATCTGGCTTGCCATGAATACGGGCCATACGGGCGGCGGTCATTTTTTCGCTGCCGCCTTGTTGTTGCAGCGCGGCTACTCGTCCGGTTAGGGCGTTTTTATGTTTTAGCTCTAAGCGATTAGTGGCTTTTACGTAGGGTTCTAATGTTTTACCCATGCGTTTAAGCATTTTTCCTTTTTTGCCATTTGCACGCGGGGCAAACTTAGTGCCGGTTAGCGTGGTTTGCGCGCGTATACGCTGGCGCGCTAATTTGCGCTCGTATCGGCCAAGGGTTTTAAGTAAGCGAATGCGTTTAGTGCTAGGCAATGCCAATAGCTGCAATTGCTGTTTTGCACTGAGTGCTTGTTTATTGTTTGGGGTGATCACTAAACTCATGATTGGCCCTTAATATTTACGTCTACGTCTTCGGCTATGCTAATTGGGGCTAGCGATACGTAATAACGTGCACCGTTAAATAATACGGGGCCGTTGTCGGCGGGTATTAGCTCGATGTCGTCAATTAGTTGCACGTCGATTAGCACTGTTGCGTTGTCTTTGCTTACTACGTCAATGTCTATTTCGGGGTCATCAAGGCCGTATTCGTCACGTGGCCAGTCGCTATCTATTAAAAAGGCGCTCACCATTGCTAGTAAGTTGTATGGGTTTACTTTGCGGTGCGGAAAATCTTCGATTGCTATAACCGCTGTGTGTTTCCACTTTGCTACTGCGTAACCGTCTTGGCCTTTGTCTTCGCCGCTTATTATTAGTGTGCCGCGCTCTTGCCATGCGTCTAAATTATTGGTGTGTATTGCACCTTTTAGGCTTTGCAATAAAAAGCTGGTTAGTTGCTGCAATTGGGTAATTGTTTGGCTCATAGCAATTGCACTCCTGCGCGGCCAAGGCCAAGCAATAAACGAATGCTACGGTTAGATTGCGCCAGTATTGCGTTTTGTTGTTCAACATCGTCGGCTTTGTTATTTCCTGCAGCTTTTTGGTCTACCGATGAAAAATACCCCATTAAATCTGAGTGCGAACGTGCATACACGGCACCACGGTAAACGCTTTGCTGGCTGGGGCTAAAGTTAGGCACGCCGTTTGTTTGGGTGAAAGCAACGTCCGTGTTTTCTTTCGCAATGTATTTAAGCAGTTGTTGTTGTACTTCGAGCACGCTGCGGTTGAGCGAGTCGGCTAGTACGGTTTCTTCAAAAAACTCAGGTATGCGGCGATGATCGCGAAATTCACCGGTACTTAATGCTGGCCAGCCGCTGGTTGCATCTATTTCAATGCTGTTTTGTGCTGTTGCTTCAAATCCAAATGACATACCGCATACCTTAATAATTTGGGTTCAGTGCAGTTAGCGTCGACGCGGTTATTAACGGTCGCCCGTTAAACGCTCGGCTAGTGCACTGGAGGGTTTGGAGCTTTGGCTATTACTGGGCGTTTAGCTCGGCAATGGCTCTTAATCTCATGGCTATTTTGTTTCGTACTGTTTTTACTTGTGCGTGCTTATGTAGCTCTGCTGCTTTGGCTAAGTAGCCGTCGGCCTGCTGTAGCCTTTGCACGTCGCCAACGGTTGACGGGCTAATGTCGCCATTTTTGCTGCGCAGTAACGCAAGGCCCGCAAACTTGTAGTACTTAGCCGTAACTTGCTCAGGTAATTTCCAATGGTTCGCAACATTGCTGAACACTTGGCCAAAATAAGGCTCAATGCTGCTGCCTTTTTCTGCTTGGGTTTGCGCCCAATCAAAAACAGTGTCGGCAATAAAACCAGGCCACTTGCGGCGTATGCTGTTAGCCATGGGCTGATTGAGCTCAATGGCTGTAAAAGCAAACTCAAGGCCACGGCCAAGGTCGTTAATATCAAATAGCCAAACAGTGCAGTAAGCAAAAATCGGGTTGTCATTGGGTTTTCCTTCTTTTATGTTTGCTAAATGCTGCTCAACAATGGGTAACCACTTGGGTAATAGCACGTCGCGTTTATGGGTTATTTTGTCGACGCGGCGCGCAAAACCTTTTAACCGTTTTAAGTCGTCTTCTAATTCAATGAGCTGTAAATGTAGGCTTGGTGCGTATTGCCCTGAACCCGTTACACTTACTTTTTCGAGCTGTTTTTTTGCTCGGTTGCTTTCTTTGAATTGGAGGATTTTGGCGCCGCCGACGGCTTTTTTAGCTCTTTTACCGTTTCGGCTAAGTCGCTGTTTGCGTTGTTAATGTCGTCGGCTTGATAAGCTAGGTCGCTGGCGGCGTCGCTTGCTTTATCTGCTGCACTTTCGATATTGCTAGCGGCGCTGGTTGTTTGCTCGGCGCTATTGGCAATTGTTGCAGCGGCATCGCTAACATGTTCAATGCTGGCGTTTAGCTCGTCGGTTGCATGTTCAACGTTTGAAACAGCGGTTTTGTCTTCGCCTGGCGCTGCAGGATCAACATGCAGAGTCGGTAGGTCATCTTCACAACAAAACGTGATGGTGTGGCCAACGTACTCTTGCGCTGTTTCAATGGCTTTTGATTCGTCGCAACCCAGTAACTGCGCGAGTAATTTAAGCGCGGTGTTTGCTGGCGTTATAGTGATTTGTGCATCACCCGTTGTTGCGTTGCTTTTAGCTTTTTCTGCTAGCTTGCGTTTTTTAAAATTAGCAATGGCGCTCATGGCTCTATCCTATTTTTAATAATATGGTTTAAATGCTAGGCGGTTAGGCCTAGCACTTGTGGTAACTATGGCGCTGGGTTAGGGCCAATTGTTACTGCTGCTTCGTCAACTGCGGCGTACGCTTCAAACTCTTCAACTGCGTAGCCTTCTTGACGCCAGTATGAGTTTTCGTATTGCTTGCGGTCTTCTTCGTCTTTTGCTTTGCGGTGCGCCGTGCCTTTTTGCGTATAAATATGCAAGTTGCTTAAAATAGTTACTGCAATGCGTTTACCCGGGAAGAACGGCGGTGTATATGCGCGCATGCCACCAATGTTTTTATCCATTTGCTGTGCGGCTACTTTTTCGCTTGGCTTGTCAGCTTGGTTCATCATGTGCGTTTGCGCGGTGGCCGTTAGGTCGTTACCAACTAGCACCACTAAGCGCGGGTCGTTACGTAGTGACGGGTGAATAAGCGAGTTTTTAAGCTCGGTTACAATGGCGTCTAGGGTTTTGTAGTCGCCGCCGCCCGCTGGGTCGAAAAAGATAGGGTCGGTCATAATTTGCTCGGCCGCTTTTTCTTTAACGATTTGATGCCAGCCTTTGTTTACGTCTTCACCATTTGGGTTAGCATCTGGGTCTGATGTTGCGGCAGCCGACACACCATTAAAACCAACGCGTAGCATGTCGAGTGCAAAGCGTAATGTGGCGTTTTCGTTAATCAGCTTCATAAACTGATTTAAGTTACCGGCATTGGCCCATGTAGATAACAGCGCCCATGTGGTTGCTGAACATGAATCGGTTTCGGTTAGCTCGTAACCGTGGCCAGCAACACCTTGGCTTGATGTAAAACGACCACCTGCTTTGCGACCTGTTGCAAGGCCGTAGTTACCTACTTTTACAACTTGGCCTTTAATTTGGTCTACTTGCATGGTGGTGATCATGCGTAAAAATTCGACCGACTCTAAAAGCGCGGCGCGCAGTTTAGTTTCCATTGGGTCGGAAATGGCAAACTTGTGTGATGCGTCTTCTACACCAAATGATTTTGCGACTTGCGTTGAGTATGTTTTTAAAAACCCAGCGGCTGTTTGATTTAAGTGCATGCGTTATCTCGCTCTGTTATGCATTAATAAAGGTAAACGTGGTTTAGTTTTTGGTTAAACCAGGCTTATGGTTTCGCCGCCTACTGGGTCGGGCTCTTGGCCACCTTGCTCTTGGCTAAGGGCATTAAATTTGGTTTGTATGCCGTCTACTTTTTTGCCAAAGCCGTCCATTTTTTCAATTAACTGGCTAAATTGCTCGGCGGTTACGCCTGTTGCTGGCTTATCACCTTCTGGCTCTACGACTGGTGGTGTTTCTTCACCTTTTGGCGGAGTCTCTTCGGCTTTTGGTGGCTTGCTGAATTTAGTTTCAAGGTCGGTCACCTTGGCATCTAATCCGTCAAACTTGCCCATGAGGGCGTCAAACTGTTCTTGTTTCATGGTGTCTTCCTCGGTGATTTCATCTTGCTGATCGGCTGGCTGCTGATCACTAGAAAATAAGCTAAATAGTTGCGCCATTAAGCTTTGCGCTTTGGCTTGTTTGCTATTTGGGGTAGTTGGTTCGCTATTGGTGGTAATAAAGTCACTGTGTTGTAGCGTTTCGAGTTGGCTATATTCGTGATTTACTTCGTTATCACCAATAGAGAATTTTAAGCGGCTGGTGCCAGAACTGGCTGGCGAGTCGGTAACTGCAAGACCTTGTAGGTAGCAACGGCCTTCGCTTTTGTAGTCGGGGTTTGGCTCAATAGACATAAACAGCTTTTGGCCGTCTTTGTTGGCAGCTAGTAGGTAGTCGTTAGCGGTAATTTTTACAAACAGGCGTAATTTACCGTCTTTTTTAGCGGCTTTTACTTCGTCAACTTGGCCCCAGTTTTTGCCCTCGGTTGGGCCCCAGCTTGAGCGGAAATGTTCTGGCCAAATAAGTGCTGTGTATTCGTCAACTGAATACGATGCGGCCATTTGATTAATCCATTCTTTTGAAATAATGCGACCGTCGACCGTTGCGCCTTCTGTTGCTGCAATTACCCAACCTGTTTGCTTTGCCATTAGTTTGCCGTGTGCGTTACTGAATATTTAAACGCAGCATAGCCATAAAAAAAGGCGTGTTCACCTAGTTAGCTTTTTGCAAATTCCTATATGGGGGTTTTAGGAAACGTGAGTATTTTTAAGCGGTTATAAGCTTGTTGTAAATGAATACACTGTACGCAGTTATCATTTTTATGAGCATATTGTAATACTAAATGGCCTACTCTTCTGAAATTCGCGAAGCCGCTAAGCGGCTTTATTTACGCCACCACACGCCCGACGAAATACGCGCGGAACTGGCGTTACCAAACAACCGTGTAATTTACTATTGGGCCGATAAATACAATTGGCGCGATATGCTGCGCGAAGAAGATGTAGACGAAGCTATTGCACGGCGCATTTTAATACTTACCGATGTTAGCGACAAAACAGGCAATCAAATAAAAGAGCTCGACATGCTGATAGAAAAGCACGTTAAGCTTAAAAAGCAACGCGTGCAGCAAGAAAAAGCAGCACAAGCCGAGCAACCCCACGGCACCCAGCCAAGCAATAAAAATAATAAAAGCAGCGGTAGCGACAGTAAAAAAAGCAAAGGCCGTAAGCGTAAAAACGATGTTAGCCATTTAACCGAGGAAGACTTTGGTACTTGGTTCGACTCGCTGTTTGAATACCAAAAAACGATGCACGACAACTTGCATCAACGCATTCGTAATATTTTAAAAAGCCGCCAAATTGGTGCAACGTATTATTTTGCAGGTGAAGCGTTTAAAGATGCGGTTTTAACGGGCGACCCACAAATATTTTTATCGGCTAGCCGCTCACAAGCTGAGGTGTTTCGCAGTTATATAATTGCTATTGCGCATGAGTTTTTTGAAATAGAGCTAACCGGTAACCCAATTACTTTGCACACTAAACATGGTGATGCTGAGCTGCGGTTTTTAAGTACCAATAGTAAAACGGCGCAAAGTTACCACGGCCATGTGTATGTAGATGAGTATTTTTGGATTGGTAAGTTTAACGAGCTAAACAAATTAGCAAGCGCCATGGCCACGCACAAAAAGTGGCGTAAAACGTATTTTTCGACCCCTTCTACTAAAGCCCACCCTGCGTATACATTTTGGACGGGGGATCACTGGCGACAAGGCCGCGCTGATCGCGAAGAAATTGAGTTTCCTACCTTTGTTGAGCTGCGCGATAACGGCAGACTGTGCCCCGATAAACAATGGCGCTATGTAGTTACTATTGAGGATGCGCTGCGCGGTGGCTGTGAGTTGTTCGACATTGAAGAACTGCGCGACGAATACAACGCCGATGATTTTAATAACTTGTTTATGTGCATATTTGTGGACGATGCCGACAGTATATTTAAATTTAGCGACCTTGAAAAAGCCATGGTGGATGCCACCCGCTGGCAGGATCACAAACCCAATGCCGCACAACCTTTTGGTAACCGCGAGGTATGGCTGGGGTATGACCCATCGCGCACCCGCGATAACGCTGCATTAGTGGTGGTTGCCCCGCCCGAAAAAGCCGGTGAAAAATTTAGAATACTCGAAAAGCACTATTGGCGCGGTATGAACTTTTCGCACCACGTTAGCGAAATTCAAAAAATATACGCTAAATACCGCGTTACTTATATTGGTGTAGATACAACAGGCATTGGCGCGGGGGTGTTTGACTCTATAAGCACACTTTACCCGCGTGAAGCCACCGCCATACATTACAGCGTAAGCAGCAAAACCCGCTTAGTACTTAAAATGATTGACCTTATTGAGGGCGGCCGTTTGGAGTGGGACGCCCAACATAAAGACATTGCTATGAGCTGCCTTTCAATACGCCGCACCAGTACCGACTCGGGCGGTGCTATAACGTTTAAAGCGAGCCGCGATAACACCATAGGCCATGCAGACGTATTTTTTGCTATTAGCCACGCTGTTATTAACGAACCACTTAACCACGCACATAAGAGAAAATCACGATGGACAATGCAGAATTAAACCAAAACGCTGAGCAACTAACAGACCAGCCGCACGATCAGCAAGGTAAGCAAAATGCGCCCGTTGTGTTTGGCTTGCCCGAACAAGTTATGCCCGACATGTGGCTAACCGATTACGACTCGCTATTTTATAACGATATGGATAATTACTGGGAGCCGCCAGTTGACCGGCATTTATTGGCTAACTTACCCCGCCGTAATGCGCAGCACGGTGGCATAGTACACAGCCGTGCAAATATGGCTGCTGGGCGTTTTATTAGTGGCGGTATGAGTGCGCAACAAGTGCAGGCGGGCTTTTTAAATTTGGTGCAATTTGGCGATGTAGCAATTTTAAAAATACGTAATGGATTTGGGCAAGTTGTAAGGTTGTTTCCGCTGCCTAGTTACCGCACCCGTGTTGCTGGTGATGGCGGCGCGGTGGTGCTTGAGCGAAACAGCCAAGTTAAAAAATATAAACAGCGCGACATTATTTGGGTTCGCCAATATGACCCAGTGCAGCAAGTGTATGGTTTGGCCGATTACTTGGGCGGTTTACAAGCTACGTTATTAAATGAAGACGCTACTTTGTTCCGCCGCAAATACTTTTTAAACGGCGCGCACATGGGTTTTATTATGTACGCGACCGACCCGAACTTAGACCCCGACGTTGAAGACGATATAAAAGAAAAAATACAAGACAGTAAAGGCGTGGGTAACTTTCGCTCGTTGTTTGTAAACATACCCAACGGTAAAGAAAAGGGCTTACAAATAATCCCTGTGGGTAATTTTGAAAGTAAAGACGAGTTTATGAACGTTAAAAACGTATCGGCGCAAGATATATTAAACGCCCACCGCTTTCCGCCTGGCTTGGCGGGTATTATTCCGGCTAACAATGCAGGCCTTGGCGACCCGACTAAATACGATGCCATGTATTTTAAAAACGAGACTAAACCGTTAATTAAATTAATGAGTGATGAAGTAGCAAGGGATCCTGAAATAGGCAGTAAGTTGCAGCTTAATTTTGATTTAGAGCCCAGCGCGTAAAGCGTAGTACTGGCTATGCTGCGCATCGTGCGCTTTTATTTTTTCGACTAATCCGGCATAGGTATTTAAGGTTTTTAATGCTCGCGTTAAATTTGGCGCGGGTACGTTATTTAACAGTGCTGCATGGGTTTTGCTTATGCCTTTTACTAGATGATCGCTAGCGGCGGCTTTTATGTCGGCACTTTTAATTTTACACATAGCGAATAACCAATCTAATCGCTCTTGGCTTTGTGACCCTTTAAACAAATATTGCATGCTAAAACCCTCAAATTACTTATCACTTAAGTGATAATTAATTTATTTTAGGTATATTGCGGCTATTTGTAAATGCTTATTTGTTATGCACAAATACACTGTATATAATGACAGTGTGTTTTATTAACGATTGGTGAAGGTATGGCGCGGGTTACTTGTCCTAGTTGCGAGGCTAAAGCAACAATTACATCACGCGAAAAACAAAGTGCGCACGTAGTAAATTTATATTGCTCTTGCACTAATACTCGCGAGTGCGGGGCAACGTTTCGCATTACCCAATCGTTCGATCACTTCTTAAACCCTCCGGTACAAACCACACAGCAATTAGCCGCCGCACTTATTAAAAGCCTACCTCGCGAACAGCAATTGGAATTGGTTGGACTATAGTCTTTACTTTATTTCACGCATTAAAAAGCCCGTATTAAACGGGCTTTTTTGTGGGCGCTTACTGTCGGCGCGAGTTGTATGTTGACTGGTTTTGCTGTGGTGCATTTTGCGGCTGATCATACGGCCCTTGATATTGCGGCGGTGCGTAACCTTGGTTTTGACTTTGGTGTTTTTGGTTGTTATGTGCTTGGCCGTTCTGGCTTTCGCTTTCCCAAAAAATATATAATTTTAACGGGCCTTGTTGATTAATTGGCATTGTGTCGAGTTCTATTTCAATACTATCGCTGCCGCCTTGGTTGTTACTCGGCCATTTAGTGGCACGGCCTAAAGTGGCTTAACGGTTTTTGGTTTCGTTCC
>NZ_JADYWN010000031.1:0-18645 GCF_015864805.1 Pseudoalteromonas sp. NZS127
AGGTCATCGCGTTCTAGCCTGTGGAGAGATTGACATTAGTCAGCTTGTTGAAGCAGGAACTTGCCTTATGAGTGATCACAAGGCCCCGATGGTTTTAAACTAATCGGAATCCCCCTCCTTTCCTGAACTTTTTCAGGCGCTTGGCGAGGTGGTGGAGGATGTCAATGTGCTAATTACTGTATGCATACGTTTTGCTAATGGCCTGTTGCGATGGTGGCACACGTAAATATTTTCACTTATAGGGTTTGCCAAATAATGAGTTTGTATAAGTTTAGGCTTATTAAACGCACTTATTGCATGCGCAGGTAACACAGTAAAGCCCAGGCCTAAGCTTACCGGCTCCAGTATTAAACTAATTTGATTAGAAAAACCGGTGTGTTTTATTTGCTCTAAATGTTCAAACTGCGGGTAGTTTTCGCTCAACAAAAGTTGCGCATGGTGTTTAGCGTCGGGGTGAGCAATAAAGCCAAGTTCACATAAAGCTTGCCATGTTGGGGTTTTAATATGTGCAGGGGTAACTAATAGTAACGGCTCTGTACCTATTTTATGGCTGGTTACTTCGCTAAGTGTGGGGGCTTGGGTTAAAAAACCAATGTCGGCATTATGGTTAGCTACAGCCTGCTCAACACTTATATTTGGCGCAAAGCGGTAGTCAATATTCAGCCCTTGGTGCTTTGTTTGCAAAGCTAATAACTGGCTATAAAACTGCAATCCACAACTACCAGGCGACTGTATTTTTACTTTACCGCTGTAAGGCGAGTCGTCTTTTAATTGCTGCTCTAAAAACTGCCACTCTTTAAGTAATAAACTGCCTTGTTGATATAGATTTTGCCCATGCACAGTAAGCGAAAACTGTTTGCCGTGTCTTTCTAGCAAAGCACAGTTAACGTGCTGCTCTAATTTTTTAATGTGTTGGCTTACACCCGACTGGGTCATGTGGAGGCGATCGGCTGTTTGCGTAAAGTGGTTTACCTCAACCAAAGTACAAAACGTATTTAACCATATGGGATTTATCATTACAAAATGTACTCAAAATGATGATTAATGATTATTTTACTTAATTTAACTGGCTTCGTAAACTAAACGCATTAACCAGTAACAAGATAAGCAGGAACATTATTATGAGTCATACCTATCCACGTAGTTTTTCGCATATTGGTATTTCGGTACCAAACGTTGAAAAAGCAGTAGAGTTTTATACCCAAGTTATGGGTTGGTACACTATTATGGAGCCAACCGAAATACTCGAAGACAAAAGCCCAATAGGCGAAATGTGTACTGAAGTGTTTGGTGAAAAATGGGAAAAATTTAAAATAGCGCACTTATCTACAGGCGATCGTATTGGTGTAGAAATTTTTGAATTTAAAAACCAAGAAAACCCAAAAGATAACTTTGAATATTGGAAAACCGGTATTTTTCATTTTTGTGTGCAAGACCCAGATGTTGAAGGCCTAGCAGAGCGTATTGTAGCAGCCGGTGGTAAAAAACGTATGGCCGAGCCACGTTACTACTACCCAGGTGAAAAACCATACCGCATGATCTATATGGAAGACCCGTTTGGTAATATCCTAGAAATATACAGCCACAGCTACGAACTTATTTATAGCGCCGGTGCATACTAAGTTAGTGTGTAGCTAGTATTTAAATATATAAAGGCTGCAGTGAGCTACTGCAGCTTTTTTATTGCCTAAAATTAAGTAGACACCCACACTTATTATCCGAATTTAGGGTATTTGAACAAAGCCATTCTTAGTTAAATATTCACTGGTTTTAAAGTGGGTATTCAGATAGTTAGGTGTCTAGATAATTATTTCAGATAGAGAGTTAAGTAGACACCTACACTTATTATCAATATTTGAGTAAAACTATTCTTGGTTAAATAATCACTGGTTTTTAAAGTGGGTGTCTACTTAATAGTTAATAGTTAAACAAACACCCACACTTATTGTCAGTATTTGAACAAAACTATTCTTAGTTAAATAATCACTGGTTTTTAAGATGGGTGTTTAGGTAATTGATAAATTATAAAGTGGGTGTCTACTTAATTGGGTTTTAGTTGGTTGCCTTAGCTGCTTCATTTGGGGCAGTACTGTAAACGCCCTTTACAGTATAAAAATAAAGCATAGCCAGTTATTGAGCATCACGTTAATATGGACAAAAATAACACGATAAGAATTATAAAATGTTAAACAAAACCAATGCACTTATTTACTTTTTGGCCTTTAGTAGTGGCTTTAGTATTATGGGAATTGAGCTATTAGGTGGGCGTATTTTAGCGCCGTTTTTTGGTAGTAGCGTACATATTTGGGGCAGTATAATTACGGTATTTATGCTGAGCCTATCGTTTGGTTATTTACTTGGCGGTAAATTGTCAATTAAGCGCCCTAGCCTAGCCAAGTACGGGAGTATTTTTTTACTGGCAAGCATTATGGTGTTGCCCATTGCGTTATTTGCTAACCCGATAATGGAATTTATTTTTACTCACATTGAAGACAGCCGCTATGGCTCGTTACTCGCCTCTACGGCATTATTTTTTGTTCCTACTATTATATTGGGCATGATCTCCCCTTACTCGGTTCGGCTTTTAGTTACCGACAGCGAACACAGCGGCCAAGTTGCTGGCGGGTTATATTTTGTAAGTACCTTGGGCAGCGCACTAGGCACTATTATTACCTCATTTTATATGGTGCTCGCGTTTGACGTAAATGCCATAATAATTGGTTTTGCCTTAACTTTAGCGGTATTAGGCTTACTAGCCATACTGGTAAATAAACTATTTTTAGCGGAGCGTCGTTATGCATAAAAGCAATTTTTACATGGTTTTATATGTGCTGATGTTATTAAGCTTGTTGTTTTCACACTTAAGTGTGGCTAAAACAATACATAGCGAGCGCTCGCTTTATCGTAATATATTAGTGGAAGAAACCGGTAATTTACGCTGTTTAAAGTTTGATGAAAAATCTAGCCAAAGTAGTCAAAGTTGCATGTATATTAACGAGCCAAAAAAGTTAGTTTTTAATTACACTAAATTGGTGTTTTCAAGCTTGTTGCTAATAGAAGATCCTAAAAAAGTACTTATTATTGGTTTAGGCGGTGGCACTTTGTCTAACACCATTTCAGAGCTTTACCCTAAGGCAATAATCGAAAATATTGAAATAGATCCTGCGGTAATTAAAGTGGCCCGCGATTACTTTAATTTTAAAGAAAGTACTAAGGTAACGGCAAAAGTACAAGACGGTCGTATTTTTATAAAACGTGCGGCGCTTAAAAAACAGCAGTTTGATTGGATAATTTTAGATGCATTTAATGGCGACTACATTCCCGAGCATTTACTAACTAAAGAGTTTTTTGAAGAGTTAAAAAGTGTGCTTGCGAGTGACGGCGTTATTGCGGCCAATACGTTTTCATCGAGCAAACTGTACGAGCACGAGTCGGCCACTTATAACGCTGTTTTTGGCGACTTTATTAACGTTAGCCGAAAAAACCACAGTAATCGTATTATTTTAGCCGGCAATAAAAGTACCCTTACCCAAGCGCATATAAATAAACGCGTAAATGAGTTAACCCCCCTGCTATTGCCTTACGGTGTAAATATTAAAGCTATTAGCCAAATGCTGCACTTTACAAAAAATAATCACGATTGGCCTGAAAATATAAAAGTCCTTACCGATCAATACTCCCCTGCTAACCTACTCAACTTTTAGCCTAGGGCGTGTTTGGTATTTATGTGTGGTTACCGCCTTTTTATGGGAGTAACCACACTACACAGGCTCTGCCTTACCTAAAACCAAATATAACGCTGCAAATTAAATCTTAAAAGATCAACAACCCCTAGTGTTTTAGCGGCTAAACCTTTACTAAACCCTAGCTAAATATTTACTTAGCATGCTAACTAATGGTAAAGTGCTTAGCATGCTAAGTAGTTAGAGGTTGAAATGTCTAAACCGGTTCCTTTTCATGAAACACTCGATTTAACCTTGTGTGGCAGTATGGGTCGAGTGCATAGATTATGCCGAGAAGTTGTTACAGTTGCCGTTGAGCCGCTAGGCTTAACTCAATCGCGTTGGATTGCTTTGGTGCATATAAATATGCTTAAAGAAGGGGTAACTCAACAAGCGTTGGCGCATAGTTTAGGCATAGAAATGCCGTCGCTTACGCGTACCCTTAAGCAACTCGAAGAGCTTACTCTTATTACCCGTCAAGTTGATAAGCACGATAAGCGCAGTAAAAAAATTTATTTTACAGAGCAAGGCCGCAATATATTAAAGGCGGTAGAGGCACAGATCACTGATATTAAAAATCAGCTTTATAATGGACTAAACGATGAGCAGTTAGATGCAATGGCTCATGGTTTAATTAAAATGGAAGACAACGCAAAAAATTATATTAAATATCACAGTTCTAATAAGGTTAACAATGACACCTGATCAAAAATTTGCGCGCTATGTGAGGCTTTCACTCGTTGGATTCATTTTAGTGTTTTTATACTATGTTATAGCCGATATTTGGCTGCCAGTAACGCCACAAGCGCGTGTTTACCACCCAGTAGTACAAATCTCACCGCAAATAAGTGGCCGTGTTACTAAGGTGTTAGTTAGCAATAACCAACCGGTAAAGGCTGGCGATATATTGTTTGAGATAGATCAAAGCACTTACTTACTGGCTGTTGAACAAGCTAAACTAACCCTCGATGATGCCAAATTACAAAATAAACGCCTTGATACGAATGTTAAAGCGCTTGAGGCACAAATTAGTGCAGCTAAAGCAAAACAACATGAGCAAAGCTTATTAAAAAGTAGAGGCGAAAAGCTCTATAAGCAAAACTCTATATCGGAACAAGAGCTGGAGAGTATTCGGGCTAATTTTGCTGCAAGTAAATCAAACGTAGCGGCTTTTGAAGCGCAATTAGCCGAAGCTGTTTTAGCGCGTGGCACATCAGGGGAGGATAACTTAGCGCTGCGCCATGGAGCGAATCAGTTAGCGCAAGCTGAGCTTAACTTATCGTACACACAAGTACGTGCTTTAAGCGATGGTGTGGTTGCCAACTTGCAATTACTTGACGGTGCTTATGCTCTTAGTGGCCAACCTTTGTTAGCTATTGTGGCTAAAAAGGCTGATTTAGTAGCCGACTTTCGTGAAAAATCACTGCTTAATATGCACCCAGGTAGTTTAGCAAAAGTGGTTTTTGATAGCCGCCCCGGTGAAGTATACGACGCAAAAATTAGTACCTTTGAAGCGGGTGTAAGCGATGGCCAATTAAGTGCCAATGGCTTGCTAAGCACTACCGAAACCAGTAACCGTTGGGTACGCGACGCACAGCGCCAACGTATTCATTTGCAGTTATTAAAAAACGATCAAGCGCTAATTGCTAATATGCCTAGTGGCGCGCGTGCTACGGTGCAACTACTTCCAGAGTCAAAATTTGGACAATGGTTAGGCGCATCACAAATACGTTTTATTAGCTGGTTACATTACATTTATTAGTGGAGGCAAAATGAGTCAAAAAATTAGCCAGTCTCCACAACTTGACTCTAACGGCCTACGCCAAGCGCTGCGTATTGCCGGCGGGTGCACGTTAGGGTTTGCTATTAGTAAATTAATGAACTGGCCAAATGGGATTTTTTTTACTGTTTACCCCATGTTGCTATTAGGTTTAGTGCCAACGTTAAATAAATCTGTGGTTAGGCAGTTTTTTGCCAGTGCTGCGTTTAGTGCGTTTGTTGTACTTGTATTGCAGGGGTTATTTTCGCACTTGCCGGTGCTTATGGTACTGATTGTATTTGCCTGCTTTTGTATTTTATTTTACCAAATGAGTAGCGGAAGTGGCTTTTTGTTTGGTGCCTTAGGTGCGGTTAGTTTATCGATTCAATTACACTTTGCCAGCTACGTAACTGGTAGTAGCAGTATTTATCCGCTTATTTTAAGTAACGGTATAGCCATTATTTTAACTGTAGTAATTGCAGCATTGATGCATGGTTTATTTCCCGATGTTACTGCGCGCCCTGGGCGTGCAGTGCCAACAAAAGATAAAGCAAGTATTCGTCACGAAGTGCTGTTGTGCTCAAGCGTGGCTACGTTATCGTTTATTGTTTTTCAGGCACTGGATTTACAAGACTCTATTTCGGCGCAGGCGGCATCTATTTTAATTTTATTTTCGTTATGCTGGAAAGCCGCAGGCATAGCCAGTTGGCAGCGTATAATTGGCACGCTTATAGGCTGTAATGCCGCACTTTTGTCGCAGCTATTTTTATACACCCATACCGACTTTTTACTGTTTCCTGTTATTGTGTTGTGGATTTTATCGTTTATATTTAGTCGTTTTCATATTTTAGGTGGGGGGCCGCCGGGCATTGGCTTTGGTGTTTTAACCACGTTTGGTATTTTATTTGGGCAGTCGTTAGCCCCGGGGCAAGACTTGATTTACAGTGCGCTGTATAGGTTTAGTTCTGTGACAGTGGCTGTTGTTATTAGCTTAAGTGCGGTATATGCGATGCATAGATTATTAAATAAATTTAATACTACACGCCATCATACCTACGATTAGCGTTAACATCGATGCTGATTTTGGGTTACAAGCGCTGAGCTTGCAGCCCACTTCCCTTTCTTCTTTAAAGCGCAGCGCCTCATCCCTTTTTTGTGAATAATTTACTTAATGGGCTATTACACAAAAAACAGACGCATATAAAATAGATATCAGAAAAAGAAGAAGTCTTATATCAAGAAAATATTCGGGCTTCGCCCGCGCGTCAGCAAGCTTAACGCCTTACTTTTAAAGCTTAATATTGCCGCGTAACGCTTTGGTTTGGCCGTGTTTGGTTTTTTTATCCATGCGTTTACGCTGCGAATTACGGCTCGGTTTAGTGGCTCTGCGGGCTTTATTTACTTTAGTTGCGCTAATAATTAGATCTTTTAAGCGTTTAAATGCATCTTCGCGATTAAGCTCTTGTGTGCGGTGGCTTTGCGCTTTTATTATTAATACGCCGTCTTTGGTTATGCGGCTGTCGTTTAGTGCAAGTAAACGTTCTTTATAAAAGTCGGGTAATTTAGAGCGGTTAATATCAAAACGAAGATGGATAGCGCTGGCTACTTTATTAACGTTTTGTCCACCGGCACCTTGCGAGCGAACTGCGGTTAATTCGACTTCCCATTCATCAATGGTCACGGTATTTGAAATAGTTAACATTAGACTCAGCTAGTTTTTATAAAAATCTAGTATACCATTTGTAATTAACTATACCCAAATCAAGGTAAGCAGCTATTAATTGGCGTAAATTTAACCCTTAACGGTTAAGCAGCCCTTTAGGTTGTAACCTAAAGGCGCGGGAGTATATACTCAGTTATCTTGTGTTTATTTTAGTGTTTTATGTCTTTATCTACTTTTGCCCCAGTAACCACGATTGATGATCAAAAAAAGCTTTGTGTTTTATTAAGTTTACTTTTAAGTTCTTCATCTTACAGCTACCAAAATTCGCCTCAGCTATTTTCTAAACTGCTATTTAATCATTTTATAAACGGGTATTCGTTTTCACTCGCCGAAGTAAAAAAAATTACCCGCGAGTTAGAAGAACAATCACTGGTTTGGGAGCAACCGTTTAGGCAAAATCATAAACTTTCTATTGATGCCATCGTATATGCAATTGTAAGTTTGTTAGAGTACTGCCCTGGCTTAATTAAAAACTTTTTAACGCAAATAACCACCATATACCGCTTTAACGACAGTGCTTTAATGTTTATGTTTGAACTATTTAATAGCATTGAAAAAAGTGAAGGCTCACCGTTAGCGTCATCTGCAGAGCCTGAAATTGATCATCACTTTATTAATTTACTAGCACAATCAAAATACAGTAAGCAGCTTTGGTTAGCTTTACCCGCGCAGTGGCAACAAATATGTTTAGAGCATTTTATTCGCGGTGAGTTTTTTAATCTAACAGCTGAGCATTCATGGCCATCAATAGTAAAAAGTACTGCAACTGCTATTGAGCCAAGTAAGCGAATTTATTTAAACGAAAGCTTAGCTACGCTGCTGCAACAACCTGACTATAATGAACTACTCATTGATAAGTCGCACAGTAACTTAGCAATATTTAGTCAGGCTAATAGCCTTGCCATTGACGGCACTCATTTAGAATTAGCGCTGCAACAATTTAAAACGGGGTTAACGCTTTATCGTAAAACCTTTGTTAAGGGTAGCTATCCGTGTGAAATAAGCGGTTTACTGTATATGGTGTGTTTATATGCCAGTGGTACAGAAGCTGATTTAAAACAGCTAAAAACACATAAAAATTGGTATAACAAACAACTCGGCGAGCTCAGTAGTACAACGCAAGCCATTGAATTTTTGTTACTAGCACCCGAACAAGTAATAAGTTTTGAGCAGCGCTTACTACACGATACGATTGCAAACCTACAGGCAAACCCAAACGCACTAGCGCCTCTTTTTTGCCTATTACTGGCGTTAATAAAGCACGGCAGCGAAGAGCAAATTAATACCCTTAGAGACAACAGTAAACTGCTGAGCCAATTAATTCATTCAAGCCAACAGCATCAGCACTGGCTAGGTGAGCAATGCACGCATTTAGCAAATTGGCTAACGCACGATACGCCATTGCCAGATACCGGTTTATTACAGCATTTTAAACGCGTGCCACAATGGCAGCGTTGGTTAAATGAAATAAGCAAAATAGACACTCCAGCGCAAAATGAGCGCCTAGTTTGGCAGCTCGACCTTACCCATTTAGACCTGCCACTTATTCAAGCTAAAGTGCAAAAACACAACAGCAAAGGCGAATGGACTAAAGGCCGTAAAGTAAATATTTATGATCTTGACGATGATCAATACCGACATTTACTTAGCCCAGCCGATCATAATTTAGTGCAAGTAATTAGTAATCATGCGGGCTTTGGTTACAGTGAAGTACAAGCAACCAGCGCAGTGTTGCAAGCGCTAATTAACTTCAAAGGGCTTGAAGACATTAAAGGTAACTTAGTTACGCTTAACAAAGGTGAGTTTATAATTGAAATTGGGCAAAATATTAACGACTGTTACCAATTAATTATACAGCCTAAAATTACCGACATAGACGGCGACTTTTTACTTACCCACAGCCACGCGAATAGTTACCAAGTATTTGTAGTAGACGACAAACAACACAAACTAAATAGCTTGCTTGCTCAGCAACCTAATAACTTAACAGAAGAAAAACTGCCACAACTTAATGCGGCATTAGAGGCCTTGTCGGAGGATCATTATATTAGCAGTAGCCGCAGCGAGTTTTCTGCGGTTAATAACGTGCGCCAAGGGCTTGTTGATTTAGCCGCAGTAATTAAGTTAACCCCAATGGGTATAGACGTTAACTTTTATACTATGCCATTTGGTGTTGACGGCCCATGGGTTGAGCCCGCAATAGGCGCAATAACCTTAGCCTATAGCGATAACGAGCAAGCCGATAACAGCGTTGTAAAACGTGATTTAAAAGCAGAAAAACGCGCTTTAAAAAACCTACTTAGTAATTTAGCTGGCGTATTTGCCGATCAAGAGCATCCGCAGTATAACAGCGCGCATCAGCAGTTTTATTTACCAGAAGATATTAGCCAAGCCATAATACAATTAGAGGCCGCGCAAAAAGACAACGCACTAGTATTAAGTTGGGATGAAAACGCCCAAGGTATGAAGGTTGCCAATAGTAAGCACCTTTCTCTTAATTTAAATGATGATAACGATTGGCTCAGTGTTAGTGGTAAATTATCGCTTCCCGATGGTCAAATTATTGCTTTGCAAACACTCCTTAAAGCCCCGCGTCGTGGCAGTATTATAGAGTTTGACGAAAATAACTCGTTATTATTAGATCAGCGCCTAACTAACTTATTAAATCGCTTAGAGGGCATGCAAAGTAAAACTAAAAACGCCCCCGACGATCAACTTCGTATTGCTAATGCGCGCGCTCTTCCTTTGTATCACAGTGCTGCAGAATTGAGTGATGTTAGCTTTGGTGCAAACTGGCAACAGCGCTTAGCTAAATTTGAGCGCCCAAGTGAACCTGTATTACCCGCGTATTTAGTTAATATATTACGCGACTACCAAGTGGTTGGCGTAAAATGGTTAATGCAACTGGCTAACTGGGGGTTAAATGCCTGTTTAGCCGATGATATGGGCTTAGGTAAAACGCTACAAACACTCAACGTATTACAAATGCGCAGTGCTTTAGGTGCCAGCTTAGTTATAGCGCCAAAATCGGTATGTCATAACTGGCAGGTAGAGGCTGCGCGATTTACCCCTACCCTCAATATTAAAACTATTGATAATGCAGCCGCAACTGATGAGGTGCTAGCCGGTGCTACCGCTAATGACCTAGTAATTGTTAGTTATGGCTTATTACCTTTAATAGGGGATCAATTAGCTGCGTACGAATTTGCCAATATTGTACTAGACGAAGCACAAGCCATTAAAAATCCATTAAGCCTTCGCGCTAAAGCTGCTTTTGCACTTAATGGCCAGTTTAAAGTTGCGCTTTCGGGCACACCTATCGAAAATCATTTAGGTGAACTGTGGAGCCTATTTAACTTTTTAATGCCGGGTTTTTTACATTCATTAGCTGAGTTTAAAAAGCGCTTTGGTAATGCCGATAAAAATCAGCAGCAGGCTGATACGTTAAAAACATTAATTGCGCCGTTTATTTTACGCCGTAATAAAAAAACGGTACTTACCGAGTTACCCGATAAAACCGAAATAAACCTTACTTTTGCGCTCAGCGATAAAGAGCAAGCTCTTTACGAAGCCACTCGCTTAAACGCGCTTGAGCAAGCCAGCCAAGAAGACAGCCAATACATTACTATATTGGCGTCATTAACTAAATTGCGCCGCGCGTGTATTGCTCCGCAGTTATTAATTGAAAACAGTAAGTTACCGTCAAGTAAACTCGACACCGCCGAAGCAATAATTGAAGAATTACTTGAAAATGATCACCAAGCACTTATTTTTAGCCAGTTTGTTGATGTACTTAAATTAGTTGAACAGCGACTAAAAAAACGCGGTATAGCATATTGTTACCTTGATGGCAGCATGAGCAGCAACAAACGCAAGCAACAGGTTGATAAGTTTCAGGCAGGTGAGGCGCCTTTATTTTTAATTAGTTTAAAAGCTGGCGGCACCGGGCTTAATTTAACTGCCGCCGACTATGTGCTGCACTTAGATCCTTGGTGGAACCCCGCGGTTGAGCAGCAAGCCTCCGACAGAGCGCACCGCTTAGGGCAAACACGCCCTGTAACCGTGTATCGTTTAATTGCGCAAAACACCATAGAAGAAAAAATACTGCAACTGCATGAGCACAAACAAGCCCTTGCCGACAAAGTGCTCAGCGGCAGCAGCAACACCGGGCAATTATCAAAAGATCAGTTATTGTCTTTGTTGCAAAATCAGTAAAAATAAAGCGTTTAGTACTAAGTGCGATTTAAAGTCGCACTTACAATAAAATTTAAGCACAGCCATAGGTTTACTCGAAGTTGCTAAGCTTGCTGGCGCGATATTTTCAACGAAAATATAATTATTTAAATGTTTGCATTAGATACGCGTAATATGAGTAGACAAAAGCAAACGTACTTGGTTTTACTCGTAGGCGCTAAGCTTGCTGGCGCAATATTTTCAACGAAAATATAATTATTTAAATGTTTGCATTAGGTGTGCGCGGCAACAAGCTACTTGCCTACAATAATACCTCTGCTACGCGTTTTTTTAACTCTGGCAGTACCTCCTGTTCAAACCAAGGATTCTTTTTAAGCCAAATATTATTACGCGGGCTGGGGTGTGGTAGTACTAAATGGCTTGGCCAATAGTCACGCCACGATTTTACTAACTCAGTAAGCGGTAGCTTTTTAGTGTCGGGTAAATGATAAGCCTGAGCATACTTACCTAGCACAATAGTGAGCTGTAAATTAGGCAAGGCGGCTAAAAGCTGCGCGCGCCAAGCTGGGGCACATTCTTTACGTGGTGGTAAATCGCCCGACTTGCCTTTACCCGGATAGCAAAACCCCATAGGTAAAATTGCAATGTTATTGGCATCATAAAACTGATCGTTAGTAAGCCCTAACCACTGCCTTAGGCGTTCACCGCTTTGATCGTTAAACGGTATACCGCTTTGGTGTACTTTTATACCGGGCGCTTGGCCTGCAATTAATATTCGGGCGTTAGGGTTAAATTGTATAACGGGGCGCGCTCCTAACGGTAATTGCGGCTCGCAGATCACGCATTTACTAACTTGAGCTACTAATTCATTCAATTCTATCTTTTTTGACTGTTTTTCACTCAAATTTAGGCCTCTATTCGTTATTTGTGGTATTGAGTTGGTAAAAAATCGGTTTATTTTAGCGTGCCTAACTACTAGTTAGTATAATAGTGATCTATTACTGGTTATGCACTTAACCTGTTATATAACCTAGTGTTTTTCAGCCCATACTGCAAACTCATTACCGCTTGGCTCGGTAAAATGAAACCTACAACCGCCAGGAAATTCAAAAATAGGTTTAATTACTTTACCGCCGTATAAGGTTACTTTTCTTTGTGTTGCATGAATATCGCTGCTGTAAAAAACCAATAGCGCCCCACCCTCTTCAGTACTCGATTTTAACGGCGATTGGTAAAACCCACCATTAAGCTCTTGCCCGCTAAAAGCCGAGTAGTCTGGGCCGTAGTCGGTAAATTGCCAATTAAAAACTTGGCTAAAAAACGCTTTAGTTGCGGTTAAATTAGCGGCTGGAAACTCTACATAGTTTAGCTTTTCGTGATTATTCATCATTATTCTACTTACTATTTTTAAAGGGTAAATTAACCATAAACCTAAGTTAACTACCAAGCAAGGCGCTTAAGCGTATTTGGGATCAATATTATACTAAGTTAAAGTTAATTTACGCATGCAAATAGGAATCACTATCTTTTGCATTCATAAACTATATAATAGCACTTTTATTTTTCGCCATATTTAAGGGATTGACTCATTATGCAGGCTTCATCACTTAGTTTAGGGTCAACTAAGCTGCTTTTATTAAAGCCGCTTTTGATATTTCAGCACATAAGCCGTTTTAGTTATGCTTTTAAAGTGTGTTTACGCTTTTTTATTGCCATTGTCGGTGGCTACTTTTTTACTGCGGTGAGCTGTTCGCTACTGAGCGCTATTTTGCCACTAAATAAAGCGGATGCAGTTTTGATGAGCGTGTCGTTAAGTATTTTAATTTATACGCTGGTATTTATTTACGCTTTTTATGTTAAGTCATTAAAAACAGTATGGATCAGTATTTTACTAGCTACTGCAGCACAATTAAGTTTATTAGCACTAATAAAGGGTTGGGTATGAAGGATAGTTTTTTTCGTTCAATGACCTGGTTACATACCTGGGTTGGGTTATTAGTGTGTTGGTTACTTTATTTGATCTTTTTTTCTGGTACGTTGAGCTTTTTTAGAGACGAAATGAGTTTATGGAATCAGCCCGAAATTCATAATATTCAAGCGCAAACTGATCGTATAAGTGCCCAAAAACAGCAAATAATTACAGGTTTTGATTACCTAAACGCTCAAGCAAGCAATGCTCCAAATTGGCGTATAACACTTCCTGAACAACGCGTACCTTACTTAACCTACGGCTTTGCAAAACCTAAAGAGCCGGGCCAGCGTAGAAGTAAATTTGAAGACACGCAATTAGATCCAAATACTATGCAGCCGCTTGCACCTTTTAGAGAAACCAAAGGCGGTAACTTTTTTTATCGCCTGCATTTTGATTTACATTACATAGATGTTATTACAGCGCGCTGGATTGTGTGTTTTGCAAGTTTATTTATGCTGATTGCCATTGTGTCGGGGGTGGTGATCCACAAGCGTATTTTTAAAGATATGTTTACCTTTAGGCGCAATAAAGGCAGCCGTACATGGCTCGACGCTCATAATATAAGCTCAGTATTAGCCCTGCCCTTTCATTTAATGATTACCTACACTGGGTTAATTACCTTAATCTTTATGCTGTTTCCTTACCCGGCAGAAACTAGTTACGACAAAGGTATGCGAGACTTTTTTAATGATGTTACACCGCGTAATAATGTAACTGACAAAGCGCAGGGTGCAGCGCCTATGGTAAAAGTAAATAGCATTTTAGATCAACTTTATACTAAGTGGCCAAATGCTGATATTCGCCGTGTACAGGTAAGTAATCCTAATATGGCAGCATCAACTATCACTGTACTAGTTAGCCCACAAAAAGCATTTCGTGACCAAACGCCGCGGTTAATATTTAGTGGCGCCACAGGGGAGTTAGTAGCCCAAACCGATGAAGAACTAAGTGCAGGTAAAGCGCTTTATGAATCGTTAAACTCAATGCATACCGGGCGCTTAGCCGAACCCTTACTACGTTGGCTCTACTTTTTAGGAGGTATTGCGGGTTGTGTAATGATTGCCTCTGGCTGCATTATGTGGGCAAAACGCTTACGTGAGCGAATGAAAAAAAATGCGCATCCATCGTTTGGCTTAAAATTAGTCGAAGGATTAAACCTAGCTACTTTAATGGGGCTTCCTTTAGCTACCTGTGCGTTTTTTATTGCTAATAGAGTACTTAGCCTACAAGTTGCCGGGCGTGCTGATAAAGAAGTGTTGGCGTTCTTTTTAACCTGGCTTGTGGTGGCTATTGTAGCGCTTATAAAGCGCGATAGAGTGCAATGGCGAGTTATGGCGGCAATAAATAGCTTAGCCTGTTTAGCAGTGCCTGTAATTAATGCGCTAACAACTAACGGTAATATAGTTAGTTATTTAATAAATAAACAGTGGGCGTTATTCACCTTTGATGCGCTGTTTATACTCTCAGGCATATTGTTTTTTATACAAACCGAAAAATTACGTACTGCCAAGCCAACTACAAAAGCGATAAAAAAAAATACTAGTTCTGACTTAAAAGGACAAAAAGCATGATGGAGTTATTACAATTTAGCCTCTGTTTGCTGGCTTTTAACGCGTTTGCGTTGGCTAAATTTAATCATTTTAAAGATATTTTTAAAAAACGGCCGACTAATTTACAAAGAAAATACCTCCTAGTTACCGCTTGGATCAGTATTTTACTAAGTCTGCTCCTTTGTGTGAATGATCAAGGCGGGTATGGTACGTTGCTTTTTTGTGGTTATATGTCGCTAAGTGCTTTAATTATAATGGTTTTTTATAATTTTATAACTCAGCTTGTTAAAGTTTTTAGTGTGTTAAATTTGGTTGTAACAGCCTTAACTACTCTACTTTTAGTATTAAACTAGGCTAAGTTAGTAAAATACTGATCTGCTAATGTAGTTTTAAATAAGTAGTAAATAACTAAAATGGTAAGCTCATTGCTTGCCATTTTAGTTATTGCGAGCATTAAGTTTAAATAGTTATTACAATTGTTCTAGCGGTAAGTATTTACTGTAAACCCCCTTTACATTTATTTTTGCTTAACCCAAATAATTTGCTCAGTTGCAAAGCCTAAGTCTTTAACTGTTTTTAAAAAGTGCTCTTTTAACTCATCGCCTACCTGTGGCGTACGTGATAAAAACCATAAGTAATCTTTGTTATAACTCGTTATAAATGCATATTGGTAATCAGCTTGCTCAAGTTCAAAAATAACGTAAGCCCCATAAAATGGACCAAAAAACGATACTTTAAAATGTCCTATGTCAGAATCCCCCACAAATTTTGCAAGGCCTTGAGCATTCTTCCATTGTTGTTCTTTAGTAATATAGCCCTTATTAATTACCTTTACAGTGCCATCGTCATTAATAGTATAGTTAGCAGTAACCTGCTCCATACCCTCTTCGAACGAATGATTTAGCCGTGCTATTTCGTACCATTTACCTTGATATTTTTGTAAGTCAAAGTTTTTAACCGCAGTGATCCCTTCTGGCGGACTAGTACATGCACTGAGTGAAAATAGTGTAATGGTGAGTAAAAAATATTTTATTTTGTTCATTTAAGCTCCTTTTTGAGTGGTTATTAATATTACGTAATAGCTATAATAAAGTTTGCTAGCCGATTAAAAAAAATTGCTATAGGATCAATTAAATACTAGAGCAATTTAAAGATTTAATCATGAAAATTTGGGTAGATGCAGACGCGTGTCCAGTGGTTATCAAAGAAATACTTTTTAGGGCCGCTGAGCGCACACAAACCGAAACCATATTAGTGGCTAATCATGCCATGCGTATCCCGCCATCAAAATATATTAGCCGCTTACAAGTGTCTTCGGGTTTTGATATTGCTGATGACGAAATAGTAAAACGTATTGCTAAAGGTGACTTAGTGATCACCGGCGATATTCCACTGGCCAGTGAAGTAATAGACAACGGCGGGCAAGCACTCAACCCGCGTGGCGAGCTTTATACTACTGAGAATATTCGCTCAATACTTAATGTACGCGACTTTATGGATACCATGCGCTCGAGCGGCGTAGAAATGAGTGGCGGGCCGCCGCCGCTTAGCCAAACCGATCGCCAAAACTTTGCTAATAATCTCGATCGTATTTTAGCGCAAAATAAGGCAGGCTAATTTGAGCAAGCAGTTAATTGGTTTAGGTGACGAGCAATTTAACGTGGCGGTGTATGTAGCAAAGGCCCCGCCAATGCCCTACTTCGAAACGCTCAACAGCCTAGAGCCCGTTATTAATGAGCAAATAAATACTATAAACCAACATTGCGGTAATGGTTGGCGTAAAGTATTTAACGTATACGCTAAAGTATTGTTTGCCCTGCCTAGTGAGCATTACTCATTTGCAAAACAAGCGCCTACTTGGCAGCAATATCGCGATGAATTTTTACTTCAAAAAAACAGTAAAACCGCCCTACTGTTTAGCGCGCCTAATCTTACTATTACTTCTGCAGATAAAGCTTCTAGCAATAAAAACCAACTGCACATAATTGCCGGGCGCACCCACGCTAAAAATTTACTCCAACACGGTAAATTACAAACGCAGTTTGATTGGCTCGATGACGAGTTTGCAATAGACGCTATTAATAATATTATTGTGTGCCCGTATTTTGATTACAGGCAACTAAGTAATATAAAAATAGCGAGGCTTAGCGAGCTAGTCGCGCAGCTAAAAGTCACTAAATAACACATTGTAAGGAACGACCATGGCCGGAATTTTAGAGTTAAACGAATTATTAAAATCAATGCAGCCTGTGCTTAAACAAGGTGAGTACATATTTTGCTGTTTGGCAGGCTCACTTGCCGATTATGTTCATTTAAACCCACTGGCCACTTACGTTGAAGAAGAAGGGCTAACCCTTATTTTGAAAGCTGAAACTGCCGATAAAGCAGGAATTACTTACGAGGGAAAATATAGTTTAATTACTCTTAACGTACATTCCAGCCTTGAGGCTGTAGGCTTAACAGCGGCAGTATCTGCCAAACTGACAGAGCATGGCATTAGCGCTAATGTGGTAGCTGCGTTTTATCACGACCATATTTTTGTACAAGCAGATAAAGCCCACGCAGCGTTAAATGCGCTGAAAGAGATTGGTTAGACTAGCTTGGCTTTAAATGTTAAATGAGAGCTATTTTAAGTTGATATACAATGATCTGAGTGATGGTGGCATTCGTTCTTCGGGTGGCGCTTAGCTTAACCGACCTGCGTTTTGTAACTTTCTTATGTTAAAGCTTTTAAAAGCGACGCTAAAAATTCTTTAAGATGACACCCATCCTAATATTTGCAATATCAGCATGATTAACTAAGCTCTGGCTAGAATTCTTTAAACAGACACCCACCCTAATATTTGTAATATCAGTGTAATTAACTATGCTCTTTTTAGAAAATTCTTTAAGATGACACCCATTTTAATATTTGTAATATCAGCATGATTAACTAAGCTCTGGCTAGAATTCTTTAAACAGACACCCATCTTAATATTTGTAATATCAGTGTAATTAACTATGCTCTGTTTAGTGCAATAATTAAGCAGGGTGTCACATGGCTATCGCAAGAAAACGTCAGGTTAGTTTGGTCGATACAAAATACTATCACTGTATTTCGCGCTGTGTACGCCGTGCATTTTTATGCGGCGTAGACAACTTTACTAATCAATCGTATGAACATCGCAGAGGGTGGGTTGAAAGCAAATTACTTGCCCTCGCTAACGTATTTTGTATCGATGTGTGCGCGTATGCAGTAATGAGCAATCACACTCATTTAGTACTCTATGTTGATGATAAAAAAGCCAAGCGACTAACCGATAAAGCCATTATTCAGCGGTGGCACAGGCTTTGTAAAGGCACTGTACTCACTAACAAATATCTGCAAGGTGAAGAGCTAAGTAAAATTGAATGGCTCTTTCTAAATGAAACAATCAGTGAATACCGAGAACGCTTAGCTAATATCAGTTGGTTTATGCGCTTATTAAATGAAGACATTGCGCGCAGANGTGAATACCGAGAACGCTTAGCTAATATCAGTTGGTTTATGCGCTTATTAAATGAAGACATTGCGCGCAGAGCTAATAAAGAAGATAACTGTACCGGACGGTTTTGGGAGGGACGTTTTAAATCACAAGCCCTCTTAGATGAAGCCGCATTAATCGCCTGTATGGCATATGTTGACTTAAACCCAATAAGAGCAAAGGCAGCAACAACACCAGAAACATCAGAGCATACCAGCGTAA
>NZ_JADYWN010000032.1:0-14274 GCF_015864805.1 Pseudoalteromonas sp. NZS127
TTTACTTGCTAGTTTGCGATGCAAGATAATGGGTATCTTGCCTACCTTTGGGATACTGATAGCGCCATTTTCAATGCGGATACAGTTCGAGTTATTGACCGCTCGAAAACTATCGTTGTGACGTTTTTTCTTTTTATATGAGATCTTGTGCTTTGGAAAGCGTTGCAAGCGACCTTTAGTAAAAACATTCTTGAGCGCTAATTCCAGGTCGCGGGCAACTTGTTGAGCTGCCGCAGAATCGAATGCTTTGATCCAGTTAAACTCTTCGAACGTCTTGATATCTTTAAGTAGTGAGGCCATGTCTTTGTAAAACAAAAACGTTTTATCGTGCTCGTATCGACGCATGTTCTCAGACAACAATAAGTTCCAAATGCCACGCGCTGTCGCGCCAAACTCAACGAGTTTAGCTTCTTGCTCTGGCGTAGGATTTAGCCTGTAGTTGTATCTAAGCGTCTTTTTCATATACTGTATAGACTACTGTATGCAAATGAGTTGTCAAGATGGAATATGACACTAAATCTCACTATAAATATTTAATAGCACTACATTTAATACTTGTGGTTAAATATAGAAAACAATTGTTAAAAGGTGATGTAGGTGATTTTGTAAAACAAAAAATCACTAAAATTGCAGAGCGCTCAGAATTTAATATCGAAGAGATCGAGGTGGTCAAAGATCATATACACATATTGCTAACGATCTCTCCCAATATCAGTGTTGCGAGTTACGTTAGGAGAATTAAACAATCTACAACGCAAAGTCTATGGTCGAGATTTAAATGGTTTAAAAAGCAATTCTGGGTTAAAAAAACATTTTGGTCTGACGGATATTTTGTTTGCTCTGTTGGAAATGCGGCTGCTGATACAATTCGAAAATACATTCAAGAGCAGGGCTAACTATTCCGATTCATCCTATCGACGCCGCTTCGCGTCGATCAATGGATTTTCTCGGAAAATTTCGATAAAAACAGCAAGATTATAATAATAAAGAGATATAAATGAGTGACTTAACTGCAATAGCTAATCTATCAATATTATTGGTCGAGCCTTCAGAAGTGCAGCAAAAACTGATCATAAAATCATTAATACAAAGTGGTGTAAAACAAATAGAAACCGCCACTACACAAACCCAAGCTTTAACCCTACTTGCAAATTACCAACCAGATTTAGTTATTAGCAGTATGTACTTAGCTGACGGCACCGCCGATTCACTGCTACAAAACATTAGGTCGAACCCGCGCACAGAGCACCAAGCATTTATGTTGGTGTCGAGCGAGCGTAATAAAAAGTATCTTGAGCAATTAAGGCAATCGGGCGTGTTAGCTATTTTACCTAAGCCCTTTACCAGCGAAGCTATTACCCGAGCGCTTAAAGCTACCTTAGATATAATTAGCGAACAAGAAGTAGAGCTTGAACACTTTGATGTTACTTTGCTGCGCGTATTAGTGGTTGACGATAGTCGCTTTGCTCGTAAACATATTATTCGGGTGCTTGCTGGTATGGGAATACCTGCGCCGGTAGAGGCTGAGAATGGCAAACAAGCAATTGAGCAGCTAAACGAGCAAGCGTTTGACTTAATAGTAACCGATTACAATATGCCGGAAATGGATGGCAGAGAACTAACCGAAGCGGTTAGAGGCTCAAATAGCTACTCGCACATTCCTATTTTAATGGTGAGCTCAGAAGCCAATGAAACCCACCTAGCAAACATCTCTCAAGCCGGAGTGGATGCCATATGCGACAAACCGTTTGAACCAGCAACAGTGAGAGATTTACTATTTAAAATAATGTCTTAACAAGTTTAAGCAAGTACTCGAAGAAATAGCAGTATTTTAAGTTATTAACCTGATCTCTGGTTAAGAGATTTACTAACGTATTGAATCATAGTTATATTTAATTTTATTTTCTCTAGCCAGAGGTTTTCAGTGAAAACAAGGCGAATTTACGCGTCAATAGCTGGCCTATTGCAAGAAAATTCAACGCAGTTAGCGCTGAAAATAGCTGCTTGAGATAAGTTTATTATCCGGAGCTCAGGTTTATTACTTTACCCCGAATATTTAGGGTATAAAGCAATAAAGAGACAATTTTATTTTTGCTATTTATATACTAAAGTATAAAGGTTAGTAACTCCTGACTACTTTAGCTAAGGACACATTATGTCTGATCCCGATATCAATAATCTCAATAGTAAAGACGCTGCTGGTGAGCAAATAGAGGCAATTGTTGCAGCAAAAAAAAATGGCTATAGATGAAATTCTCAAAGAAAAAAGAATTGCAATTGCAGAGATCAGAGCTGAAATGGACTTAGCTATAGATGAAATACTCTGTGAGTCGGACAACCCTGAAGAAGGGCTTAAAGTTAATGATATGGCCGAAGCAGTTAAAAGAAAACGCAAAAAAGGCAAAAGAGACAGTGATAGAAGAGTGCGCGATGCTGATTACGACAGCCATGAGAAAAAGCACCGTGAAACATAAAATTAATAGTACCAGCGTTGGTTATTGTAATAGTTCAATGGTGAGTTAACTACCCAGAACACCTTATACATGCAACATTACTTATGCAAAAGGCCAATTTTATTGGCCTTTTGCATACTTATTACCAGAATTAAAGCTAGACTAAAGAGTAGGGTGGCAGAGTTAATTAACCTGCTCTTGGGTTAATGGCATTAAACATAATTAGTTGGCTCACTGGTAGAAAACATTAAATAATAATCTTACAGCTGCCCTAACCTGTAAATAAGCAATGCGGTTTTTTTTATGTTTTTATCAAGGCTAGTTAAATCGGCAGTTTCGTTTTTAGTGTGCGCGCCACTGCCCATTAAGCCCAAGCCATCAAGCGCCATATTAACATGGCTTGCGGCAAACGAAATATCTGCAGCGCCTGCATTGCGTGGGTTGGCAGCTACTACTTTGTTGAAGCCTAAGTCGTGGCTTGCGTCGCTGTATAATGCTAATAGCTTTTTATTGCCATCAGTTAATGCCATTGGCGGGTAACCGTCTTCAAAAATAAGCTCTGCTTTACTGCCATTTAAACTGTTGCTAGCAATGAGTTGCATTGACCTTTTTGCGTTTTCGAATTGTTTTGGTGAAAGTGCGCGTAAATCGCCTGCTATATGTACGGTTTGTGCTATTACATTACTTTTACCAAACGCAGTTGCTGACGAATTAGCGCTGTCGTAGTCGGCATTTGTGCCACCCACAATAAGCCCTGGGTTAAAAGTTAAATTAGGTTGTGTGGCAAGTTGTTCTCTAAAGCTATTTAAAATACGCGATGCTTCGTAAATAGCGCCATAGCCTACATTATCACTAAATATTTGCGACGAATGCGCCGCTGCAGCACTTACGTTTAGCGTCCAGCCGGTATAACCACGGCGCGCCGCCATGGCGGTTTTAATATTGTTATCGCCATTTTCAAAGCCTAAAGCAACGTCTGCCCACATTGCCGCATCAACAATGGCTTGTTTAGATAAGCTAAGCGGACGACCGCTGCTTTCTTCATCGCCAGTGAGTATTACTTTTATGCTTACATTTTCAAGTAAGTTAAGCGCTTGCAAGCTTTTAAGTGCGGTAATTATTATCGTGTTACCGCCTTTCATATCGGCAACGCCTGGGCCACTGGCTGTATCGGCATCAAGCTGTTTGTAGGTTGTAAAATCATCGTGTTTGGCAAAGACTGTATCTAGATGGCCGATCATCAGTATTTTTATTGAATCGGGGTTTTTACTCTCAAAGGTAGCCAATACATGCCCTGCGCGGTTAAACGCACTGCCATCCAGCCATTCTACTTTAAAACCAATGGCCTTAAGTTGCTCGCTTGTAAGCGCGCCTACTTTTTTTACACCTTCAATATTAAGCGAACCGCTATTAATATTTACGGCTTGCTCTATTTCTTTAAGTGCTTGGGGAATGTTTTTATCGACCTGTTTTACTATTTCACGCTCATTTTTATCAAGCGCAGCATGACTTATAAGCGGTAAGGTACTAGCAAGTGTGAGAATGATTGCATGGCTAAATTTTAAAAATGACATAACAGCATAATAAGTGAGAAATAAGAGTATTTAATATGAAGTAAAATTAATAAGGATTCAATAGAAGTAGATTGTGATTTTTAACTAATTTTATAAGCAATAACGAGTTACAAGTTTAAGGGTGAACGCGTTATTAGTTTAAACACAGGTATTTAAATATAACCACTTAATTAATAATCAACGGGTATAATTAATCAGCTATACGTCTGATATTACTGAACTCCACCATTTTGGGGTTTTGCTACATTTAGAAAAGGTAAGGCGAAGCTAACTAACTGTTTACAGTTGTTTATTTTATAGCTTGGTTAAGTTTTTGTAATATAGGGGTATTTCGATTTGTGAAATGACAAATATCGTAGGCTAATTTTTAGTCGTGCCGTTGTAACCTCCGGCTGCTGTGATACTATAGTGATACATTACTTAAGTTCTAGATAGGATTTTTTATGAAAGTTGAGCTAGTTACGACTCTTAAACGCCAAGCTACTAAAATATTAGCTGATCTTCATACTTCAAAAGAGCCTGTGTTAATTACAGAACATGGTAAACCATCTGCTTATCTAGTTGATGTTGATGATTATGAATTCATGCAACAACGAATAGCAATCCTTGAAGGTGTAGCGCGCGGTGAACAAGCTATTAAAAATGGCCATTTATTCTCTAATCAAGAAGCAAAAGAGAAAATGAGTAAATGGCTGAAATAATATGGACATCTCCAGCTCTCGATGATTTAAATTATGTTGCTGAATATATTGCTTTAAATAATCTGATTGTGGCTAAAAAATTGGTTCAAAAAGTATTTGAGAAAGTATCAAGGTTAGAAAATCATCCAGAATCAGGTAAAAGGCCTGCTGAGCTAAATAACTTAAACTACCGAGAAGTTATTGTTAATCCGTGTCGTATTTTCTATAAAATTGAAAATGATAAGGTTTATATTTTACATGTAATGCGACAAGAGCGAGATTTACGCAGGTTTCTTTTACAGAATTAAATACGGTTAACAAGTAAATCCACTAGTATGAAAATTTGGCTGAATCCATCTTGATTACTAAGAAAATCGCAAATTAAAATAGAGCGACAAGTGCAGTTTAAAAAATATAACAGGGCTTTTAAACGACCAAAATTTTTCTCTTAAACAGCTCTCAGCCCATATTTAGGACAAGCAACCACCAGGTTTAATACCACTTGTATTAAACCTGACAGCCAAAATCTACCAAGCTACATTTAATTAGTCGGCATTAAATAAATTTCGCGTACGCTGTTGCGCTGGTTTGCTTCAATAGCAAAAAGTACTGCGTCAGCGACATCTTGTGGGTCGAGTTTGTCGGGTTTAGCTTCATCAAAAAATGGGGTATTTACCATACCTGGTGCTATGGTTGTACAGCGGCCATTCCACTCACTCATTTCCTCAGCTAAGTTTTGTCCAAAGCCATAAGCAAACCATTTAGTTGCACCGTAAATAGAGCCGCCAATTGGCTTACGGCCAGCAGCAGAGCTGGTTAAAATGAAGTGTCCGGTGGTTTCGCGTAAATATGGCAGTGTTAATTTTGCGCTCCACAATAGGGCTTTAATGTTTATATCGATCATGGTTGACCACTCATCCGGATCACCTTTTTCAGTGCCAGCAGTTGAAACCCCCATGCCTGCGTTAGCAAAGGCTACATCTAATCGGCCAAACTTTTCAATGCCTTTGGTAACTACGTTTTCGAGCGCGGTAAAGTCGGTGGCATCTGCGGCTACAGCCATTGCGTTATCTGATCCTAGCTCGGCAACAAGTTGGTTAAGTTGCTCTTCTCTACGGGCGGTTAATATAACTTTATGACCGTTGTTTACTAAGGTTTTTGCCGTTGCTTCACCAATGCCACTAGAAGCGCCGGTTATGAGTACTATTTTCTCTTTTGCCATGGTTTTTTCCTTATTAACAAATGAATGAAGGCGCAGCTCAATGTGCGCCATGCAGTTATTGCGCTATGTCAAAATTGACTGATAAATCGTCAGCTTGCGTTAGACTAATTTGTTTCAGTTGATAAATATTAAAGTCTGCATCTACTTGCTCTGCATCGTCTATGTGTGCGCTACACGTATAACCAAGTTGGTAGTCGCCTGGTGTTATGAATGCGAGTTCAAATTCGTATTCATTATCGTCCGCATCAAATACAACATTGGCAGTCGCCAGCGGAGCGTTATCAGGCGTTTGGTCATCTATTTCATGCATATCTGTTGGGGTTTGTGCCTGCGCAGAGTAAAGGTAAACAGCATGGCCAAATGATGAATCATCAGCGGCAAGACCAATGTTGTCAGTCTCGCAATTGTTTATAAGTGTTTGGCTTACAGAGCCTTCAATATCTTGTGATTCAGAAAGGTTTTGTAAACGCACACCGCGAGGTTTTAAAAATATTTCGTCATTATTTTGTGGATCAACTAACGATTTTTTTAAATCAAACTCTAATACAAACTCGTTGTCGGTTTGATTGAGTGTAAAGCCATCTAGCTGAATTTCACCCACGCCATCGTTACCTTTTCTTTTTACGATAAGCGGTGCAATGCTGCCGTCTTCATAAACTACGTGAGATGTTAAGCTAAGGTTGTTCGTGTCGCCGTTTATCACTTGTGCGCGGATCCACGAATAATCCCCAGCAGGTACTTCTTGATCGTCAAGTAATTGAAAAATATCGTCGCCCGTATAGTCTAGTAAATTGACCATTTGCGCTAAGGTGGAATCGTTTTTAGAGCGAGTTGCAAAGCTAACTTCTTCACCTGCTTGGGCTTTAATTGTTATTGAATCAAACACTACGTTAACTTGTTTTAAACCAGTGACTGGTGCGTCGGAAATGCCTAAGCTAAAAGTGGTTTTATCACTTGCTTGCGGTGGGGTTGTTTCAGCCTCGTCATTTGATGAGCCACAGCCTGCTAAGGCAAAAATAATAGCGCTACTTAATATTGTTGATTTAAAGTTCATGCTTGTTTCCTTTTATTTGATTTGTTAAGTGTATGTATTTAACCCTTAACCTAAATTGAATTAAAAATATGAAGAGTTAGAACTTTTAACATGCTGTTTTAAATAGTTTTTAATTTTATCGATTTAATTGTTTTTTACTATATACTCGCGCCACTTCTTTTGAAGTCGTTTTTATTAAATTTAACCATAATTTTGCTGAGTTTCAGCCACATTTATCGGAACAAACATGAAAGATAAACTTTTAGCATTTTGGCAAAGCCATTCAGAAACAATCATCACTTTAGGATACAAAGTGATTTTAGCTTTGGTGATTTTAATTGCCAGTGGCGTAATTGCCCGCGCTGTTAAAAGAGCAGTTAATGGCTCTAAATCGCCGCTTAATAAATTAGATAAAACTTTGCTGCCTATTATCTCTCGCCTTTCGAGTTACTTGGTTTATATAATTGGCTCGTTATTTATTTTAGATATTTTTGGGGTCAATACCGCCAGTTTAGTGGCACTAATGGCCGCTGCAGGTTTAGCAATTGGTTTGGCGTTAAAAAGTACGTTAAGTAATATAGCTGCAGGTATTATGTTATTAATACTGAGACCTTTTAAAGTAGGTGACTTTATTGATGCCAGTGGTACATCGGGTACGGTGAGCGAAATAAACTTATTCACTACTATTTTTAAAACCACCGACGGCCTTTATATAGCCTCTCCTAACGGCAAAGTGTGGGGTGGTAATATTAAAAACTTTACCCGTAACGGTAAAAGACGCATGGATATTGTAGTGGGTATTTCGTATGCCGATTCAATAGACGATGGCTTAAATGTACTTAAACAAATAGCCAGCTCAGAAGGGCGTTTACTAGCAGAGCCAGCGCCAAAAGTAATGGTGGTATCTATAGCCGAAAGTTCGGTAAACCTACAATTACGCGCATGGACTGTAAATGGTGATTACTGGCAAACAGTGTGGGATCTTAATAAGCGCGTTAAAGAGTCTATTGAGCAAGCAGGGCTAACAATTCCATTCCCGCAGCGCACTTTGCACTTACCTGAGTCGCTAGCAACAAGCGTTACAATTAATAAAGACACTGCAAAAGTAGATTAATATTAGCAGTATCAGCACACATAAAAATAGCGAGCTAAGGCTCGCTATTTTTTGTTGTATCGTTTGTAATTATTTAACCTGAACTCTGGTTAAGAGATTTACTAACGTATTGAATCATATTTATATTTAATTTTATTTTCTCTAGCCAGAGGTTTTCAGTGAATTCAACGCAGTTAGCGCTGAAAATAGCTGCTTGAGATAAGTTTATTATCCGGAGCTCAGGTTATTTAGCTTAAGTAAGTAATTAACCTTCTAATTGAAAGTCGTACACTGAGCCTAAATTAAGTAGTTGGGTTAGCTCATCAAGTGCTTGGTAACTTTCGCTCAGCAGTGCTGGGTCGGCAAAGTCTTTAGCACCTAATTGATCGCGGTAGTTACGTTGTGCCCAGTTACACAATTGCGTGTATTTAGTGTCGGTTAAAATAACGTCTGGGTTTACTGCAGCGAGTTCTTGCTCGTTCAAAGCAACCCGTAAACGCAAGCAAGCTGGGCCGCCGCCATTTTGCATACTTTGGCGTAAATCAAAAAAGCGTACTTGGTTTATAGGATTATCGGCCATGATCATTTCTTCAATGTAGTCGTTAACCGCGCTATTACGTTGGCACTCTTTTGGCGCTACTAATAACATAGAGCCATCACTTAGGCTTACTAGCTGGCTGTTAAATAAATAACTACTAACTGCATCTTGAATACTTACTTTACTTGTAGGTACTTCAATAATATAAAATTGTTTATTACCAATGTAGGCTTCGCGAATATCTTGCAATGCTTGCTGCTGATTTAAAAATGCTTGCTGATGACACAGCAGTACGTTGGCATTACCTACAGCAATAACGTCGTTATGAAACACCCCTTGGTCAATCACATCTGGGTTTTGCTGCAGTAAAATTTGGCTGGTATCTTTTAAATTATGTAAGCGGCAAATAGCTTCTGAGGCTTCGAGGGTTTGCCTTGCAGGAAATTTAACCGGTTTTGGTAAATGGCTGTTAAATGCACTGGCCCCAAACACAAACATTTCTAGGCCTTGCTCGCCATGGCTGTCGCAAAAACGGGTGTGGTTTGCTGCACCTTCATCACCAAAAAAGCCTTGATCGGGTAAATGGGTATGATGCGCAAAGTGGTTTTGGTTATTAAACATTGCTTTTAACAACCGCGTTGTGGTGGCAGGCTCTAACGAGCGATGAAACTTATTGTTTAAATTTGCAGCGGTAAAGTGCACTTTACCATCGGTTGTATCGGGCGATGGCGACACAGTAGCGGCGTTTGCTGTCCACATTGCTGAGGCTGAATAACATGCGCGTAATAAAATAGGATCGGCGTTAAAAGCTTTATTAATAACTTGCGCGTCGTTACCGCTAAACCCTAGGCGGCGCAGTATATTTAAGTCGGGGCGTGCATGGGGTGCAAATACACCTTGAGTTAAGCCTTTATTGTGCATGGCTTTCATTTTTTCAAGGCCTTGAAGTACCGCCTCTTGGGGATTTGAAAAGCTAGCGGCGTTATTTAACGAAGCAACGTTACCATACGATAACCCCGCATAATTGTGAGTAGGGCCAACTAAACCATCAAAATTAACTTCTAAGGCAGGCATACACATTCCAAATAAATTGTTTAATAGAACTAACAATACAATGCATTGGGTTTACTTGCAAAGCGACACCAACAAGAAAAGCTTAACGGCTGAGAATACGCTCTTTATCAGCGGTAGTACGCGGATTATTTGGCTCGTTTACTTGCCAAAAACTAACATCTAAACGCCATAGTAAATAAAGTGTGTGATATAAATTAAACATAGCTTTTCCTTTGATTTTTTTTAAACACATAAAGTAATAGGAAGAAGTATGCCAACGTTTAATTGAATATTTTATGAATACGAATCAATGAATTAGTGTTTTATATAAAAAAGTTGCTAGCTTTTTGCACTTATATGGTGGGTTTTTTGGGCTGTATGCACTTATTTGATACACGCGCTATTTTAAACGGTTTATGCATTAATCAGATAAATCGTTAACGACTAAGTCGAGTAACTGCATTAGTTGTTTTGCTTGCTCTGTATTTACGTTATTAAATTTACACAGCACTTTGCTAGGTATATCAGCCGCTTTTAGCTTTAGTGATTGCCCCTGTTGAGTGAGTTGCACTAAACGCTTGCGCTTGTCGTGCTCGTCTTTTACTACGGCAAGTAATGACTTGTCGGTCATTTTTTTTAGTATTTGGGTCATTGCACCGCCATCAATCGCGGTGTTATTTATAAGCTCGGCAATGGTTATTTGGTCCTGCTCCCACAATGCCATCATTACTACATACTGCGGGTAAGTTAAATTAAGCTCAGCTAACGGCTCCCGATAAGCGCGAGCAATACTATTAGAGGCCATATATAAACGATGACATAACTGATTTTTTAATTTTAACTGCTCAAATGACATGCTTTAACCTCTTTGCTGAATAAAGTGCATTTTAATTTGCATGCAAAGTATTTGCAATCTATATTTAGTTGCTCTATTATTTTGCACACAAACTAAATAAGTTAATTAATTTTTTAAATTTTGGAGTTCATTATGAATGTATTACAAAACGTTGCCTATACAGCAAAAGCAACTGCAACCGGTGGCCGTGAAGGCACTGCTAAATCTGATGATGGTCGTTTAAATGTAGATTTATCAACTCCTAAAGGCTTAGGCGGCGATGATGGTAAAGGAACTAACCCTGAACAGCTATTTGCAGCAGGTTACGCGGCATGCTTTATTGGTGCGCTTAAATTTGTAGCGGGCAGCGAGAAAATTACTCTGCCAAGTGACACGCACATTAACTCAGAAGTGTCGATTGGCGCTATTGACGGTGGTTTTGGTATTGCAGTTAAGCTAGCGGTGTCGCTGGGTGATATGGATAAAGCGCAAGCACAGGAGCTTGTAGATAAAGCGCACTTAGTATGCCCATATTCAAACGCAACACGCGGTAATATTGAAGTTGAGCTGTCGGTTATTTAATAACAAAACTCGCTAATATTTAAAAAGCACACAATAACCTTGTGTGCTTTTTTGTTTTTGAGGTCATAAAAAATAAATATACGAAAAATCGTATATTCACTATTTCATATATTCATTTTTTGTTTTATTGTGTACATATTAACGATACGAGGACGCTATGGAACAATTCAACCCCCTGCAATTTTATAAATGCCTAGCGGACGATACACGGTTAAAGGCCATACTGCTTATTGCTGATCAGCAAGAGTTATGTGTTTGCGAATTAGTTGCGGCACTTAATTTAAGCCAACCTAAAGTGTCACGTCATTTAGCACAGCTTCGCCAATGCGGATTGCTTACAGATCGAAAACAAAACCAATGGGTGTACTACAGTATTAATAAGGCACTACCAGATTGGGCACAAACAGTAATTACGCAAACACGTGTTGCAACAGCATCATTTTATAAAAGTGATTTAGAGCGCTTAAATGCTATGGGTAATCGCCCTGAGCGCTGTTGCTAAGTAACCTGATCTGTGGGTAATAAACTTATCTCAAGCAGCTATTTTCACTGAAAACCTCTGGCTAGAGAAAATAAAATTAAATATAACTATGACTCAATACGTTAGTAAATCTCTTAACCAGAGTTCAGATTAAGTAATTAATATAACAAAAGGTATTTTATTATGACCATTAAAGTAGGCATTAACGGTTTTGGCCGTATGGGGCGTTTAACGCTGCGCGCAGCGGTTGACTGGCCAAATATAGAGTTTATAAAAGTAAATGATATAGCGGGCGATGCTAAAACCCATGCCCATTTATTGGAGTTTGACTCAGTGCATGGGCGTCTACATCATTCTGTTACTGCTACTAATAATATTATTGAGGTTGGCAAACACAATATAACTGTAAGCAACCATAAAACCATTAACGACAACGATTGGTCTGGTTGCGATGTAGTAATAGAAGCTAGCGGTAAAATGAAAACGACCCAGTTACTAAATGCGTATTTAGCCCAAGGTGTTAAACGCGTGGTGGTGACCGCACCGGTAAAAGAAGAGGGCATTTTAAATATAGTAGTAGGGGTGAACGATCATCTTTATAAGCCAAGTGAGCACAAAATAGTTACTGCGGCCTCCTGTACCACCAACTGCTTAGCGCCTATTGTGAAGGTACTGCAACAAGAAGTGGGAATTAAACACGGCTCCATAACCACTATTCATAGTATTACCAACACGCAAACCATTATTGACGCACCACATAAAGACCTACGCCGAGCACGTTCTTGTGGCACAAGTTTAATACCAACAACAACAGGCAGCGCAACAGCTATTACGCATATTTTTCCTGAGCTTAAAGGTAAATTAAACGGCCATGCTGTACGTGTACCACTTACTAATGCCTCAATTACCGATTGTGTGTTTGAACTGCAGCGCAGCGTTAGTGAAGATGAAGTAAATGGCTGGTTTAAAAGTGCGGCTAATAACGAGCTTAAAGGTATTTTAGGTTATGAGGAAAAACCACTGGTATCGATTGATTACGCAACCGATCCGCGCAGCAGCATAATAGATGCGCTTTCAACTATGGTAATTAACAACACTCAGCTTAAATTATATGCTTGGTACGATAACGAGTGGGGCTATGCAAATCGTACTGCAGAGCTAATGCTAAAAGTTGGTTTAAGTGATCAATCAAGTTAATAGGCTAATTTAATGTTTGCGCAACTAGCTAACTTACCAAGCTCACTAAAACAGTATTTTATCATTACCGGCAATTATTGGGCTTTTACTTTAACCGATGGCGCACTGCGAATGTTAGTGGTGCTGTATTTTCATCAGTTAGGTTATGGCGCATTAGCGATTGCTATGTTGTTTTTGTTTTACGAAATATTTGGCGTGATCACTAACTTAGTGGGGGGATGGTTAGGAGCGCAACTTGGCTTAAATAAAACCATGAATATAGGCTTAGGGCTGCAAATACTTGCGCTTGCTATGCTTTGCGTGCCAACAGATTGGTTAACGGTTGCTTATGTAATGGCAGCACAAGCGTTAAGTGGGATTGCCAAAGATCTTAATAAAATGAGCGCCAAAAGCGCGATTAAATATTTGGTGCCGCAAAACAGCAGCGGGCAAAGTAAATTATATAAATGGGTTGCCATACTTACTGGCTCTAAAAATGCATTAAAAGGAGTGGGCTTCTTTTTAGGTGGGGTACTGCTTACTATATTTGGTTTTGTTGGTGCGTTGTTTACTTTAATCGTTTTATTGAGTGTTGCCTGGGTTATAAGTTTAGTCTTTTTAAAAGGCGATATAGGTAAGGCCAAAAACAAACCTAAATTTAAAACGTTATTCTCTAAATCTCGCGCTATTAATTTACTTAGCACAGCACGATTGTGTTTATTTGCCTCGCGAGACGTGTGGTTTGTAGTGGCTCTGCCTGTGTATTTAGCCACGCAATTTAACTGGAACCATACTTGGGTGAGTGGCTTTATGGCACTGTGGGTAATAGCGTATGGGTTAGTGCAATCGCAAGCACCGCGAATTACTGGGCAAGTTGTTACCTCTGGTTTTAATACAGTTAATAAAGCATATAAATGGGTTACGCTATTGTGCGTTGTAACTGGCATTTTAGCGCTGCTAATGCAATTTAATAGTGCGGTAAATTATACGCTTATAGTGGGCTTATTTATTTTTGGTGGGGTGTTTGCTGTTAACTCATCGCTACATAGTTATTTAATAGTGAGCTTTGCCAGCAGTGATGGTGTGTCGCTCGATGTAGGCTTTTATTACATGGCCAATGCCATGGGGCGCTTACTGGGTACTGTGCTTTCTGGTTGGGTATTTCAGCTTTATGGGTTAGTGGCGTGTTTATGGGTTAGTGTTTTTTTACTCATTATGGCTGCAATAGCCACCGCTTTTTTGACTAAACATGAAGGCTAAACTTTTGTATGAGATTGCTGTTTTTACACTAAATTAATAGCTTCATTTTATAGATCAACTAAACTATATACGTTAATTAATTAAAGGGTGTGATGAATGCGGGAAATAGCGTTAGCAAAAAAGTTATTGTGGCTCTCAGTGGGCAGTATATTTATAACTGTATTAGTACTGTCTAGGGGCTGTTGATCTTTGTAGTACATATATCAATCAGCCCACATTGGTAGCCACATCATAGTAAATGCTAAAGCGAGCATTGAATGATAATTTCGTTCAAGCTTTTCATACCGCGTGGCT
>NZ_JADYWN010000033.1:0-14137 GCF_015864805.1 Pseudoalteromonas sp. NZS127
AGTGCTGTGAGGCATTAAGCTAACTTGTACTAATTACCCGTGAGGCTTAACCATACAACGCCAAACGCGTTTTATGTGACAGTTCAAGCAAGAAGTTAATATTGCTAAAGTAGATATTTACGTAAAGACTTAAAAAATATTATCAGATATTTTCCAAATTCAGTTAATTTGTAGTGATACGAATTAACGCCCTAATTTGCTTGGTAACAATAGCGTTTTGGACCCACCTGACCCCATGCCGAACTCAGTAGTGAAACGAAACAGCGCCGATGATAGTGTAGCATTTGCTATGTGAAAGTAGGACATTGCCAGGCTCCAAATTGTAGAAAGCCCGACTAGAAATAGTCGGGCTTTTTTACGTCTGGAATTTAATAAATAGCCAAAAACCCATGCGAACTCAGTAGTGGCTGCTCCTGCACATCCTGTGCTCTACGGCATTTGTATTCCTCTATATCAAACAAAACAGCTCGAAGGCGAGCCCCGCGGAAGGCCGCCCCGACACAAAGAGTGTGTAGCATTTGCACTGTGGCTCTCCACTGCTGTGGGCACCACGACATTCTACTGCGTTGTCGCTACGAAGTAGCGCGCCGACCCCAAATCGAGAAAGCCCGATTGAAAATAATCGGGCTTTTTTACGTCTGCAGAAAAGTGTAATTTAAGCTGGAAAGTACTAGGGGTAGTCTCAATATTGTGAAAGAGCGCAGTTTTAAGCTAGTGCGTAGTTGGATTTATTACCAAGCCATCTACTTATAAGTGCATCTACTTGTTTTGGGTGCTGTATTAGCATTTGCTGCGCTATTGGCCTGACTTGATTTAAAGTGTGTTTGTCGCGGGTTAGATCGGCAATTTTAAATTCAGCTAAACCGGTTTGTTTAGTGCCGAGCACTTCACCAGGGCCGCGGATCTCTAAGTCTCGCTCAGCTATAACAAAACCATCGTTACTATCTCTTAACACGCCCAGACGCTTTTGTGCTGTATGTGAGAGAGGTGCATGGTATAAAAGTACACAATGCGAAGCGGTAGCTCCACGCCCTACTCGACCACGTAGTTGGTGTAATTGTGCTAAACCTAAACGCTCAGGGTTTTCTATAATAATCAAACTGGCATTAGGTACATCCACTCCTACTTCAATGACTGTGGTTGCGACTAAAACATGAATATTACCAGCTTTAAACTCACTCATAATGGCTTGTTTTTCTGCAGCTTTCATCCGTCCATGTATAAGGCTTACGTTTAGCTCTGGTAAGGCTTCTTTTAATTGCTGCGCGCTATCTTCGGCGGCTTGGCATTGCAGCACTTCTGATTCATCAATGAGCGTGCATACCCAATAAACTTGCCTGCCTTGCTCATGGCAGGCTAATTTAACGCGCTTGATAATATCGCCTCGACGAGTGTCTGGTAATGCCACTGTTGTTATGGGTGTTCGACCCGGTGGTAATTCATCTATTACAGAGGTCTCTAAATCGGCGTAAGCGGTCATTGCAAGTGTGCGAGGTATAGGTGTTGCTGTCATGACTAGTTGATGTGGGTAACAGTCGCCAAAGCGGCCTTTTTCACGCAGTGATAATCGTTGATGAACACCAAAACGATGTTGTTCATCGATAATAATAAGCACGAGATTATGAAATTTCACCTCGTCTTGAAATAACGCATGGGTGCCGACGATCATTTGCGCCTCACCGGAGGCTATTTTTTCAAGTGTAGCTACACGTTCTCTACCTTTAGTTTTACCTCCAAGCCAGGCAACTGTAATACCTAATTGGTTAAACCAGTTATTAAAGTTAATCCCATGCTGCTCGGAGAGAATTTCGGTAGGAGCCATTAAAGCTGCCTGAAAACCTTGTGCTATAGCAGTCAATGCACTTAATGCTGCTACTAATGTTTTACCTGAGCCAACATCGCCTTGTACTAAACGCATCATAGGGTAAGGCTGTTGTAAATCACCTTTAATTTCGGTGACTACACGACTTTGTGCATTGGTTGGATCAAAAGGGAGTTGCGCTAAAAATTGGCTTTCTAATGCGTTGTTAGGATTTAAGCTGACAGCTTTAACTTGTTGCCCTTGTTGGCGTATTTTTAACAAGCTGAGATTTTGCGCTAGTAGCTCTTCAAAAACGAGCCGCTGCTGAGCCGGATGAGTACCTTGTTCAAGTGCAATTACGTCTATGTCGTTAGGCGGGCGATGTAATAATAGTAAGGCATCACTTAGCCCTAAATTAGAAGGTTGCCATTGCGCTGGAAGCAACTCCTCTACTGAATATTTTTGCAATAGATTAATAGCTTGATCGCTAAGTGCTCTAATTGATAATTGCTTTAAACCTTCAGTGGTTGAGTAAACCGGAGTAAGCGTTGTAGCCGTAGGCTGCTCATTGGGTGTGTCGCTTATGCTATATTCCGGATGACTCATTTCAAAGCCTACACGGCCACGGCGAACTTCACCAAAACAACGTATTATTTTTCCTGCACTGAGGGCATTTTTTTGTGCCGCGGTAAAATTAAAAAATCGTAGTGTAAGTCTGCCGGTGCCATCGTTTATTTGGCAAACTAGCATGCGCCTTTTACCAAAGGTGATCTGGCTTGTTTCAATTGTTGCTTCCACGCTTACATGGCTGTGTAATGAAAGCTCGTTTATAGTATAAAGCCGGGTGCGGTCTTCATAGCGAAGAGGTAAATGAAACAGCATGTCTTGTACTGTAGAAATACCTAGCTTTAGCAATCGCTCGGCCATTTTAGGGCCAACGCCTTTGAGTTCTGTTATTGGGTATTGGCTTAAGCTAGGTTTAGACAAGGTGGGCTCAAATCTTATTATTTGTAAGTGAGTTAAGTGTACTTATAGTGCGACGTGGCATCAAGCATGTTTTAAAGCTTGCCAAAACTGTTCATCAGCCACTATTTCACCGTGCTCATCGAGTGGTGGGTAGGGAAGCTTTTTTAGCTTACATTGCCGAGCAATAATAGGGTGACACCCTTCAAAATAAATGGGATGTTTAATTTCATCACTCAGCATATTGCGATTATAAAGCCCTGCAAGTTCGCGCTGACGTTGAGCTTCAAAGAGTATTAATGCAGCTGCAACGGATACATTAAGTGATTGCACCATCCCTTGCATGGGTATAATAATGTTTTGATCAGCGTGTTTTAAAGCTTGCTCTGAGATCCCTGTTTTTTCTTGGCCGACAATAATGGCGGTTGGCTTAGTATAGTCTATTTCTCTAAAATCAACGGCATCGGTTGATAAGTGAGTCGCGAGTATTTGTATATCGGGATTACGAGCACGCATAGCCGTTGTCGCATCGTCAATATTTTTATGTAAATGTGTTTCCAGCCAGTTTTTACTACCACCAGAGGTATTATTAGTAAGCCATTTTTGATTTTCTGGCCATACGGCATGCACGTGATGACAACCTACGGCGTCTGCACTTCTTACGATAGCGGAAAGGTTATGGTGTTTATGCACGTCCTCTAAACACACTGTTAGGTCAGTTTGTCGGCGCGAAAGTACGTCTGCGATTCTTTGATAGCGAGTTTGCTGCATGATTATCCTCTTTTTCAGTAATTATACGAGATTTTTAGTGTTAAGGCATTACTGTGCGGCTAATTGGGTTTTGTAGCGATATAAGAGTTTCTGTTGATTGAATAGCTTCAATTGCTTGTATTTTATTTATCAGTACATCTTGCAGATGATCGATTGAGCGAGTCATTACTTTGATAAAAATACTGTAGTTACCAGTGGTGTAATAAGCTTCAACAACTTCCTCTAGTGCTTCGAGTTTAATTAAGGTTTGCGGATAGTCGCGTGCACTATTTAAATTAATCCCAATAAAACAGCACACGTCATAGCCCAGCTGCTTGGTGCTGATAGTTAACTGAGTTCCTGTGATGATCCCCGCTTGCTTCATTTTTTCAATACGAACATGAATTGTGCCGGCACTCACATTAAAACGTTTTGCTAATTCTGCGTAGGGTGTGCGTGCATTGGCCATTAATGCATGCAGAATCTGTTTATCGAGATTATCGATTTGATAATTTTCCATTACCTTTACACTCTTTGGTTGTTGAATCTTAATGTTTTATAGCATTTAATTGATGCTTTTAATATATTAAAGCTATTTTTATTGTGGGTTATTGAATTAAATAATTAAATTGTTACGATAACCATATTGAAGCGTTATTTAAGACGCAATGAGTTACGAAAGTACAATAACTGGGAATGAGGCCAATTATTATGAGTTCACTTTATGTGCAGCAGCAGCAGCAAATAAGTCAAGTTAAGCATTTTTTTTCACAGCAACTAGAGCAGCAATTAGGATTAATAGAAGTACAAGCTCCTATACTTGCTCGAGTGGGCGATGGCACTCAAGACAACTTAAGTGGCCATGAAAATGCGGTAGCTGTAAATATAAAAGCTATTCCAGATAGCCGTTACGAAGTAGTGCACTCACTTGCAAAGTGGAAACGTAAAACATTAGGAGATCATAGCTTTTCTCATGGTGAAGGCATTTATACACAAATGAAGGCGTTACGCCCAGATGAAGACTCGTTGAGTCCTATTCACTCAGTATATGTTGATCAATGGGATTGGGAAAAGGTGATCTGCCAAGATAGCGAGCGCACACTAACGATACTTAAACAAACAGTTGAAGCAATCTATACCGGTATTAAAAAAACGGAACAATTTGTTAGCGATAAATTTGGTATTACGCCATTTTTGCCAAGCAGTATTACATTTGTACATAGCGAAGAGCTGCGAGAAATGTACCCAGATTTTAGTGCTAAGCAACGAGAAAAAGCGATTGCACAAGAGTACGGGGCGGTATTTTTAATTGGCATTGGTGGTAAATTGAGTGATGGTAAAATTCATGATGTAAGAGCACCAGACTACGATGACTGGTCAACGCCAACCTGTGACAAATACGCAGGATTAAATGGTGATATTTTAGTGTGGAACCCATTATTAGAAGACGCATTTGAGCTATCTTCTATGGGGATCCGCGTTAGTCCAGATGTGTTGCAAAAACAATTAAGTATGACGAGTGACGAAGACCGTTTAGAGTTTGATTGGCATAAGGCATTAATACAAAATAAATTTCCGCAAACAATTGGTGGTGGTATTGGTCAATCTCGTCTTGTTATGTTGTTATTACAAAAACCACATATTGGCCAAGTACAAGTGAGTGCATGGCCGCAACAAACTCATGCTGCATTTGATGGCTTGTTATAAATAATAAGGCCAATTAGCATAACTGCTTGGGCAATTTAACAAATTTAAATAGCCCCTTAGTTAAGTAGGTTGATTTAATGAGTGCTTCAAAAGCACTCATTTTTAATGCGTTTTAAATTCTACCTCAATTTTATTATTTTGTAGCTTTACACTACACGGAGGATAAGTTCGCGTTGTTTTGAGTACTTTATCAAAAATATGTATCACTACACCTGAATGTAAAACACTGTTAACTGCTAAATTGGCATTATTCAATAAATCATGTAAATTATTTTCTAGGTTTGATAAGCGCTTTTCTAACTGCTCGGCTTGTTGGCAGTAATGCTGTTGAGTCGCGCCAATTTTCCCAATAAGCATATTCTTTTTTTCTATATCCTTAAGTAAATCGGCTTTTTCTAATGCGGCTTGTAAGGTATCAAGTTGTTTATCGGTATTTGCTAAGTCTTGAAAGCAATTATCGGTATCAGCAGTGATTTCGGCCCCCGATGCAGCTAAGTTAATGACCATTTTTGCCCCCGATTCATTGCCTATTTCCCCAGCAATAAGGGTTGTTGCATTTAGCACTTCTCCGCCAAACAGTCTACCCTTGGGGAGCTCTGCTTGACCAACTTGTAGTAGATTAACAGCCTTTATTGAGCAGTGACTTGCTTGGCGTTCAATGAGTATATTAGTTGCTTCAAGGTAGCTATATTGTGCATGTGAAATATAGATGTCACCTTTACAGTTGAGCGTGCAAGAGAGTGATTTATCTTCAGGTTTATAATGGCCAATAATCCCTTGTTTTACGGTAATGTTACCATCGGCTGTTAACTGTGCAGACTCAACAGTACCAAAAATAGTAATATCGCCTTTAGCCTTTACTCGCATACCTGGCTCAATGTTGCCACTAACAATAACGCTGCCATTAAAATCAATATGACCACTTTTTACTGTAACTTCCGATATGGTAAAAATATCATCAACACGCATGCCATTATTTATTTCAACCGGTACACCAGCAATAGTAGAGACAAGTTCAAGTGGGTTAGATTTTGATATTTCAGTGCCTTCACCAGAAACTAAAGAAAGTATCTCGCCTGATTTAGCTGGGAGTAAGTCGCCAAGTACATTAAACCCTTCTTTACCTGGCGTGGCTGGTTGCTGGCGAATAAGTGTTTCGCCGGGGCTTACACTGGCTAATTTACCAAAGTCGCGCATATCAACACTGCCATCATCTTTTAGTTTTGGTGTTTTTAGACGATCTTTAAGGGTTTTTACTAAAGTATTAAATTTAGTATCTTGGCCATCAATAGGTAATCTGCCTTTAGCCAAAATGCCTTTAGTTGAGCTTCCGGCAGGCATTTCAAATTGTTTTTGCAGGAGTTTTTCTAAAAAAGCTTGTTTATAACCTCTTGCTACTCGCGCTTTTACCAGCTGCATTTTTGCATCATCTAAACTAAGAACATTACCGCCTTGAGCTAGTGTTAATTCGCCAATAGCGAGCATTTTGTCATCACTAATAGTCACGCTTAATATTGCATCGTGTTTAGTTGCTACTACTAAGATAGGCTCAGGGTTTTTACTTTTAAAAAAGTTATTTATAGAGTCATAATCTATTTTACAATCACAAAAATTCGACTCTTCTAGTGCTTCAATTATAAAAGCGGCTGAAGGGGGCGAGTGCTTACCGATATCAAGTAATACATTTCCATTATGAGCAAGCTTAAACACGAGTTAATCCTTTTTACTATCAAAGTTAAGTTTGTTTATATGACAGAATAATAGAGTGCTAGAAATTTACTTTTGAGTCAAGAATTGAGGGTAATAATGCGCAGGAAGTAGCAGAATAAGAGCTATAGCTTTGGCTATAGCTCTTAGAATAAATTAGTTAGTTGAAGGTAACTCCATAATTCCATCAATTTCAACTTGTACATTTTTAGGTAAAGCTCTTACACCAATAGCTGCACGGGCAGGGTATGGTTTTTTAAAGTATTGGCTCATTACTTCGTTAACTATTGCAAAGTTAGATAAGTCGGTAAGGTAAATATTCACTTTTACTAAGTCTTGAATTTGACCACCTGCTTCTTCACATACCGCAGCAATATTTTTAAATACTTGGTGTGTTTGCTGCGCAAAGTCTTCTGATATGACTTCCATCGTCTCAGGTACTAAGGGTATTTGACCAGATAAATAAACAGCAGTGCCTACTTTAACTGCTTGGCTATAAGTGCCAATTGCAGCAGGTGCTTTGTCGGTAGAGATAAATGCTTTATTCATGTGTTTCCTATTTTACTTTTTACGATAGACCTTTTGCACATCAGGCATCACACGAATGCGACGCATAATATTAGCAACATGGATACGGTTTTTAACGGTAATCCCTAAATCTATCACGTATAAATTACTTTCTTTTTCATCGGTGGCAATTTCTACAATATTAGCTTGTGTTGTCGCAACCACATTAGTTAACTTAGCGAGTGCACCTTGGTGGTTAATAATTTCAACACGTAAAGCCGCAATATATTCTTTTTCAGGGTTGTCATCCCATTTAACCACTAAGTATTTAGAGCGATCATTTTCCCACCCACGAATGTTTTTACATTCTTGGCGATGAACTGTTAGTCCTTTACCTTGGCTGATGTGTGCAGTAATAGCATCACCAGGAACAGGGCGGCAGCATTTAGAATAGTTAACCAGCATGCCTTCAGTACCAATAATGGTTGCCTTAGCTTGCTTGGCAATATTGGCTACATCACCATCCTCGTTTTGCAATAAACGTTTTGCAATTAGCATACTCATTAAATTTCCAGAACCAATCTCAACTAATAACGCTTGTACTGTAGTGAGCTCATGCTCTTTAAGTACTCTGTCGATATTTTCTTGGGCAATACTGTCGAGCTTACTTTCACCCAATGCAGAATCGAGTAAACGTCGGCCTAAAAGGAGTGCTTCTTCGTGATGCTGGCTTTTAAGGTAATTACGAACCCCTAAGCGCGCTTTACCTGTAACAATAAAGTTTAGCCAAGTTGCATTAGGGTGAGCGCCAGAGCTGGTAATTATTTCTATCGTTTGCCCTGTATCAATTGGTTTACTCAACGGGTAAGGTTTGCGATTAACACGTGCGCCAACACAAGTGTGGCCCACGTCAGTATGCACCGCATAAGCAAAATCAACCGCTGTTGCGCCCATAGGTAGCTCAATAATACGACCATCAGGTGTAAATACGTAAATTTCTTCAGGGAATAATTCAGTTTTTACATTTTCAACAAACTCAAATGACGAGCCAGCGCTTTGCTGTAACTCTAACAGGCTTTGCATCCATTGGCGTGCACGTTGCTGTGCAGTACTTCCAGCGCCACCATCATTTGCTTTTTTATACATCCAATGTGCAGCGACCCCTTTATCTGCCATATGATCCATGTCATGGGTACGGATCTGAATTTCAACCGGAATCCCATGCGGACCCACCAAAGAGGTATGTAAAGACTGGTAGCCATTTGTTTTTGGCACGGCAATATAATCTTTAAAGCGAGTTTCAATTGGTTTATATAAATTATGCGCTACGCCTAAAACGCGATAACAGATATCCATAGATTCAACCGCGATTCTAAACGCATAAATATCCATTACTTCATTAAATAGCAGCTCTTTATTAAGCATTTTTTTATAAATGCTATAAATATGCTTTTCGCGGCCAGACACAGTTGCCTTTATTCCTGATTGCTCAAGACGCATTTCTATTTCGTTTTGAATGTTAGAAATAACTTCCTTGCGATTACCTCGTGCTTTAGCTACTTCAGATTTAAGTGCACGATGACGCATCGGATATAAAGCCTGAAAACCTAAGTCTTCTAGCTCATTTTTAATATCATGAATACCTAAACGATTGGCTATTGGCGCATAAATTTCTAATGTTTCGCGGGCAATACGGCGGCGCTTATCAGGGCGTAGTGAGCCTAATGTGCGCATATTGTGCGTACGATCGGCAAGCTTGATTAAAATAACCCGAATATCTTGGGTCATTGCCATAATCATTTTGCGGTAATTCTCAGCTTGGAATTCTTTTTTATCTTTAAAGCTAAGTTTATCGAGCTTACTTACCCCTTCAACTAATTCAGCAACAGTATCACCAAAAATTTCAGCTAAGTCTTGCTGGCTAAAATTAGTATCTTCAATAACATCATGCATCAACGCAGCCATAAGTGTTTCATGGTCAAGATGCATACTTGCAAGAATTTGGCTTACTTCAACAGGATGAGTTATGTAGGGCTCGCCACTTGAACGAGTTTGTCCTTCATGGGCCTCTCGGGCTACCACATAGGCTTTTTGCACCAGCTCAACGTCGGCGGCTGGCAAGTATTCTGAGATTTTCTTTTTAAGACCTTCAAAAAGATACATTCACACTCCAATGTTCTTGTGAAGCAAATAGGAAACGGTAAGTTAAGAATATACGATGAAAAGACAGGATTGCCAACGGCTAGTGAAGAAATACTGCGCCGTTGGCTAAAATCAGACCGGGAGGTCGATTATTGGTTGCCACCAACAATAGCAGCAACAGCAGCTAATTCAGCTGCTTCTTGATGTTGTTGCTCTTCACGATCAATAACGTCCATTGATGAGCTATCTACCAAACCTAATTCAATTTCACGTAAAGCAATTACCGTAGGCTTGTCGTTTTCAGGGTCTACTAGTGGTCTTTTACCACCAACAGCAATTTGACGGGCACGACGGGCCGCAACTAAAATTAAGTCAAAACGATTACCAATTGCATCTACTGCATCTTCAACTGTTACGCGGGCCATCTCAGCACTCCAAAATAATTTAAAAGCAAAGGCGTAGTTTACTGCAAGCAGCCTGTTTCGCCAATAGCCAGTGGTTAATTTTTATCTGTTTTACTTGCTTAATAGCAATATAAGCAAAGCTTACATTATTTAAGTAAGCTATTTAGTAAACTTTGATGACGAACGCTTTGCATTTTTAATGTTAAACGCTGCGCCATAACAATTGTTTCTATGTCGGTTAGTGCAGTATCAAAGTCATCATTAACAATTACAAAGTCGTATTCGTTGTAATGTGACGTTTCTGATTGCGCTTGTGCCATACGCCCAGCAATAATTTCTTGCGAGTCTTGGCCGCGGTTATTCAAACGTTGCTCTAGCTCTGCCTTTGAAGGCGGTAAAATAAAAATAGTTTGTACACTAGGCATAATTTTACGCACTTGCTGCGCACCCTGCCAATCAATATCTAAAAACACATCAATACCAGCATCTAGTTGCGACTCAATAGCTTGTTTTGAAGTGCCATAGTAGTTATCAAACACTTGCGCCCATTCAAAAAAGTCATCTTTAGTTATGAGTGCTTTAAATTCATCGGTTGATACAAAATGGTAATGTACACCATTCTCTTCACCAGGTCGTTTAGCGCGAGTCGTGTGTGATACAGATACCTTCATATCCGTATGCTTTTTCAATAACGCATTTATTAAGCTTGATTTACCCGCTCCCGATGGTGCCGATAAAATAAATAAGTTTCCGCGAGTTTGAGCCATGTTTTTCTCTATCTAAAATAAATAGGCTTGAGTTATAAATAACTCAAGCCTTTAATAACACTATTGCACTTTAATTAACTCTTAGTGCTCAATTTTAAGGCTTGAACATTAAAGCATTACTCAATATTTTGGATCTGCTCACGCATTTGCTCAATCAGCACTTTTAGCTCTACAGCGGCAGTAGTAATGTCACTATTGATAGACTTAGATGCTAATGTGTTTGCTTCGCGGTTAAACTCTTGCATCATAAAGTCTAAACGACGACCACATGCCCCGCCTTTTGTAAGAATTTTTTTGGTTTCTTTAACATGCGACTTTAAGCGATCTAATTCTTCAGCCACATCTTGTTTTTGGGCTAAATAAATAAGCTCTTGTTCAAGGCGTGATTCGTCAATATTAGCCGTTAAATCTTCGAGTTTTTGCGCTAACTTTTCGCGCTGCCATTTGGCAATTTCAGGCATGTGCGTTTCTACAATAGCTACTTGCTCTAAAATAGCTTCAAGGCGAGTAGCTATCATCTCTTGTAGGTTTTCACCTTCATCACCACGTGCAGATTTAAAATCTTCTACTACTTGGTCAAAGCCTGCAATAAGAGCAGTATTTACACTATCCATATCAAGCTCTTGTGCTTCCATAACACCAGGCCAGCGTAGTATATCAACTGGGTTAATGTCACCATCACTGTGTTGTTGTACCCACTTAGCACTATTTATTAGCTGCTCTGCAAGTGCTTCATTAATTGACAGCTCGCCAACATGCGCAGGGTTTGCTACAAACTTTAAGAAAACTTCAACTTTACCGCGTTGTAAATGTTTACGTAAGCGCTCACGAATTACAGGCTCCATGCCACGAAATTGCTCTGGTGCACGAATAAATGTTTCAAGGTAGCGCTGGTTCACTGAACGAACTTCCCAAGTGCCGGTGCCCCAATCGCCTTTTATTTCGCGACGCGCGTAAGCAGTCATACTGTGGATCATGGATAGTTTCCTAAAATTAATAAATACAATATTACAATGATTATACCGTAACACTGCTTAAGCTCTAGGGAAAATTTAATAGACTGAATATTTTACAATCAGCATGGCATCTACACCGACATGCACTTATAATGTCGCAAATTCTGAATTAAGGGGATCGTGAATGCGTCCAAGCGAAAGAACAGCTAACCAAATTAGACCTGTTACATTTACACGTAATTATACTTTGCATGCTGAAGGCTCAGTACTTGTTGAGTTTGGTAATACTAAGGTGCTTTGTACTGCTACAGTTGAATCGGGTGTACCTCGTTTTATGAAAGGCCAAGGTAAAGGTTGGATCAATGCAGAATACGGTATGTTACCGCGTGCAACGCACACACGTAATGCCCGTGAAGCGGCGCGTGGAAAGCAGGGCGGTCGTACTATGGAAATTCAACGCTTAATTGCGCGTGCACTTCGTGCTGCTGTTGATTTAAAAGCGCTTGGCGAAAACACTATTACTATTGATTGCGATGTTATTCAAGCTGATGGCGGAACACGTACCGCATCTATTAGTGGTGCCTGTGTTGCATTAGTTGACGCACTTACGCATATGCGTGCTAAAGGGATGATCAATTCAAACCCACTTAAATACATGATTGCAGCAATTTCGGTAGGTATCTATAAAGGCCAAGCCATTAGTGATCTAGAGTACATAGAAGATTCAGCAGCAGAAACCGATATGAACGTCATTCTGACCGAAACCGGCAAAATTATCGAAATTCAAGGAACTGCCGAAGGTGAACCGTTTTCGTTCGACGAACTCGATGAGTTACTTACATTAGCTAAGCACTCTATTCGTGAAATTATCGACGTACAAAAGCAAGCATTAGCATAACGCAAAGGATCACTGTATATGAAAGATTATCAAATAGAGTTTATTGAGTTCGCTTTAGAAAAGCAGGTATTAAAGTTTGGTGAATTTACTTTAAAGTCAGGCCGCACTAGCCCGTACTTTTTTAATGCTGGTTTATTTAATACAGGACGAGATTTAGCGCGTTTAGGCCGTTTTTATGCTGCAGCATTAGAAGATGCCGCCATTGAGTACGATGTATTATTTGGCCCTGCTTATAAAGGTATTCCTATTGCAACGACAACCGCAGTTGCTTTAGCAGATCATTACAATAAAGATGTACCTTATTGTTTTAATCGTAAAGAGAAAAAAGCACACGGTGAGGGTGGCACATTAGTAGGCTCTGAACTTAAAGGTAAAATCATGCTAGTGGATGATGTGATCACCGCCGGCACTGCTATTCGTGAGTCGATGGAAATTATCGCAGAGAATGGCGCAGATCTAAGTGGTGTATTGATCGCCCTTGATCGCCAAGAAAAAGGTAAAGCCGAGTTATCAGCTATTCAAGAAGTTGAACGAGACTTTAATACCAAAGTCATCTCTATTGTAAAACTAGCAGATCTAATTAGTTACCTTGAAACCCAAGGGACTATGGATCAGCATTTAGCCTCAGTTAAAGCTTACCGCGACCAATATGGTGTAGCGTAAATAAAAGCCTCGCAATGCGGGGCTTTATTTTGACCTTCATTTATAGAGTTTATTAATGAAAGATGTATTAAAACCAAATGGCCTCGGTCTCAAGCGTGTTTTTAAAGCAAGCTATTGTTCGTACCTTGGCTTTAAAGCCGCGTTTAAAGAAGAAGTCGCATTTAGACAAGAGCTACTCCTATGCATTATTTTGTTACCACTATCATTTTGGTTAGCTTCGTCATTACTTCATTGGGCACTACTTGTTAGTACGCTACTGATTATGCTTATAGTCGAATTATTAAACTCCGCAATTGAAGCCCTAACCGATCGGGTAAGCACAGAGCGGCATGTATTATCAGGTAGAGCCAAAGATATGGGATCTGCAGCAGTAACACTTGCATTGTCGATCGTCGTGATCATCTGGGGCATTAGCCTTTATATAAAGATCGTTTAACCCTACTTTTAAATATGAGAAGGTATAAAAATATCTTTAGTTGTTAATAGCTTGCTAGTTATGTTGTATTTTTAACGTGTTTAGCTCAAATACTCAGCGAACAGCAGTTTATTTCAAGTTTTCTTTAAAAAACAGTTGATCTGTTTTCGGATCTCCCTATAATGCGACCCCACTGAGAAGGGAAACGCCGAAGCATAGCGAGACGCGAACTACTCAGAGAGTTAAATAAAACTTCGGTTTTAAATTGTCGAAAGAAAGTTTAAAACAAAGTATTGACTCGAAAAATAAAGGATGTATTATACGCATCCCTTGAGGCGCTAAAGCGACTCAAAACGTTCTTTAACAATATAAAGCAATCATCTGTGTGGGCACTCGTACAGATTGAGTTCTAACAGCCAAGCTTAGTTCGCTAAGTAAGGCAAACAAATTAGAGTCT
>NZ_JADYWN010000034.1:0-6056 GCF_015864805.1 Pseudoalteromonas sp. NZS127
CTTTTACGTTCACCGTTACACAAAGGAATATCAAAATATTGTGAAACCTTTTTAAATACAGTTACTTAATAGGGTAGAGTGTTTTTCTCATATTTTTGGTTAAATAGTTGAGAATCAAGAAGTGTTATTCACACCTATTATGAAATACTGACCAGTCTTTTTCTACCTAGTTCTTCCTGCAATTCGTACAACCTAAACATTAGCGTGGCGTTTAAAGCCTCCATTTCTTTCTGAGCTGTCTTGGCATCATCTCGCTCTGAACGATATTTTTCTTTTAGCGCTTTCTCTCGCTTTAAGTCAGCTTTCAGCTTCTCGACTTCTGTTAGTTCTGCTTCGCCCAAATCCATGCCTTCAATGGCTTGTTTCTTAGTTTTGTTAAAAGTATCTATTTTTGGAGTCGCACGCTCTACGAATTCTTTGAATTTATGCACATAGCTATGACTAAGGCGTGCCTCTTTGTTAACCTTGTTTAAAGTTAGGGTGCCTTCTGGTTTTACTCTTATAGGGCATCCAGACAACAACCGCTCTAGCGCCTCTTCCAAACGCGCCTCTGTAATTACTTTCTTATCCATTGTTTGCCTCTGTGATTACTATGACACCGTGAACTTTATCTTTAAATTCAATGAACTCAACATCGTGATTTTTCATTAGAGCTTCATTGATCTTTATTTTCTGCTTTATTCCAACAAGGATGCTCTGCATCATCGAATCACCTTCGTTCATTGCCCTAAAGCTCTGTATCAACCTCTTATTTTGACGTTTTAATTCTTTGGCAGTTTTGTCGGTATTCACTTGGAACTCACAAGGCTTCTTCTCCGCAGCGAATTGCCCAATACCACATAAACGACTGCAACTTGGGTTAAGGCAATATCCACCTGTAGGAAGCTTAACAATGGCGATGGTTTTGTTTCTTACCAATTCTTCTATTTCAGTCCTAGACATATACACTTGATGACCATTCTTCACCCTCTGAAATTTATCCAAAGCAATACGCTCACCGCCACCGCCGCTGAGGTGTTCAGTCTCATTGTATATTTCATCAAAAGCGTCAACCCCCATATGAATACCTTCCTCTTCGAGTAATTCTAAAAGGTCGGCATCAAGCAACAACTCTTCCATCGCTTGAAGAGCTGCGTTATTAGCGTAGTAATCTGACATATTGATGTTTTGATGCTTGTATTGAAACTTTATTGCAGTGCTTGAGCCGAATCCGTACCGTTTGAAAAAGACAGCAAAGCTTCGCCTAAAATCATGAGGTGTCAGCCTTGGTAATCCCTCACCTGAAGTCATTTCTCCTTCACGAGATGGGTTAAGTCGGTTGAACTCTTCGATATCTTCGTTACTAGCTGTCAATTTAAGAGAAGCTGCATATTGGGTCAGCAGTCTTTGACTATTTGCTTGCACAAACGAAGCCGCTGACGTGGTATTATGACGTAAAATAATAAAAGCTGAATTTAGTTCTTTTGATGCTTTAGCGTGTTCATCCTCTCTATAGGCACCACTATTAATTTTCTCATCAATGAGCGTTTTATAATGATCTCTTAAGCTTTCAGTCATATCGAATGCAAGCTCAAGTGCATCTTTAACAATAGGGTGTGTTTGCCATGTTACGGTTCTGGGTATTCCGTCTTCACCTTTTGATGTTTCACCCGATACAATCGAGATTAACTTGTGCTTGCCTACCTGCTTGGTGCTGTAACGAGAAGGGTTAAAACTTAGCACCTCACCTATACGCCCACCACTAAAGGCCAATGTGACAATCAAGCACGCTGATTGTATTTTGCCAAGCTCTGAACCATTTAAAGTGATATTAAAATCAGGGATCTGATGATCGATATTCTTTAGCCTTTTCCTTATCTGATGATCTACCGCTTTATCATTTTGCTCTTTAGTCAGAGAGTTATTGCTAAAGTCACACTGCGACTTAACATCATCAGATATCTGGATTACTTGTGATACTAACTTTGAGATCCCGTGTCGGAGTACGTGGTATTTTTCAACAACATTAATTGCATCAGCAATGATCGCAGAGTACATATCAATTGGAATGGCAATACTTTGTTTGGTTATACGCCCCTTTGATAATGCCAATAATTCATCACCACTAAACCTCCTACCGATGAGGTTAGCTTGATACAATATATTGAAAGCCGTGAGCATCCCTCTTATGGATATATCGTTGAAATTAGAAGCAGACACCTTCCTTTTAAACATTCTATAAACAACATCATCACTAAGGCTGTTCCAGTTACAACCCGAAAGGCACTGAGCTATTTTTTCCAACCCTCTTCTCCACGCATTCAATTGGCTAGCAGTCGGAGGTGCAGATTCTTGCTCCCTCAGAAACTCATATATGGAGAACAGCGCATCTTGGATATGCCTACGATATTGTTTTTCAACTTTTGAAAACGAAACCACAGCGTTTTTACCAACGGCTTTAGCTTCTGAGCCAGATAAGTCCCATGATTCATCATATATTAATGATAACGTCTCACCTTCAGATGTACGCGAAACGACAGTGTTGTTGATGTATGGCTTAGCCCTAACTAAACTGGACATTATGCAAACACCTCCAATAGATCATTTAAGCTATATACGCTGGAATATAATGGATGTACCTCAGTCTTATGTTTCTCCAACGCTTGCTTAAAATTCTCTTTGGACTTTTCCTCGAAACGCTGAAGTATCCCATTTACTGTTTGGTATAGCGTGTTGTATTTACCGTCTGGAAATGAATTAATCGACGGCAATTGCTGCATCTCTTGTAACGTATCTCTAAATGAGAGCATGAGCCAAATATCTTGAACGTCGGACACAAGAGCGTGTTGTTCACATTCGAAGCAACCTAAAAAATCAGTACAAGCAGGCTCAATGCTGTCTGTTGCTACACCAGCCTTTGCAAGTGATTTTTCAATTAAACGAAGTGCACCCTTTGTAGAATCATTGCACCTTACCCCTAATGGTGTCCTAGCCTCATGAGAGCGTTCTTCACCTTTTCGTAGTTCCTGATATTCATAGTCACTTAAGATGTCACCATACTTGAATTTGGCCTCTTCTGTAGCAGCCTTAATGTCTTTTCCTTTTGCAATGTTGAACTTCGCTTCAATAGATGCTCCCAGGTTATTTTCATGATCGCCTTCCACACCTGTTGAATAGCTTCTTCCTATCGTTTCTATACTGTTATTAGCCGACATAGCTACTAAGAAAACACTATCAGTAGCCTTCATCAAAGCATCTAGTTTGGTTTTTCGCATTGAAGAGGGGCTTATCTCCACCAATCCCAAAAGCTTTAAAAGCTTATTGATTGATTTTTGCGGTGAGTCACTAATATCCGCAAAAGACAAAGCTTCTCCGCTTACCGATCTGTATGGAAACAAAAATGCTTCAGGTTCGTGAGAAGTAATATCGCCTGAAATGGCATACCATTTATCTAAAAATGACTTGGCATACTTGCTGAATCCAAGTGAATTGTCTTGCTCTTGATGTCCAGCTCTTCCTTTAACGCTCTCTAATATATATTGACCACCCCCCACTGACTTATACTTGATATCTTTCCTTTTCATATACATTAAAGGGCTAGTATTCATTCCTGTCCACATGTAGCAAAGCATCAGAGCAAGTTTCGTCATTTGGTTTACCCAGTCCCCGCGAGCGACAGACTTTGTAAACGACATCCTTTTATGTACAACCTTTTCTTCGTGTCTGCGGCACATCTCTGCGTTAAAAAGTGTTTCGTCATACAAAGGGTGGACCATAGGGCGCGTGCCATTTTGAAAGTGTTCAGCCAGAACATAAAAGGCTATTAGCATTTGCTTAGCAACAGGCTTAAGCTCACCTTCTAAACTGAGAGCTTTTTGACCTTTTGTGTTTTTTCTAGATCCTTTCAATAATGGAAGTGCCTTTGCTGTATCCAGTATTCCTTTTTGTTCAAATATCCATCTAAAAGATGAAGTAACTACTCTCCAAGACCCTTGCGTATATTTTCCTTCTTTGTACCAGTTACCCCATTGATTCATGTATTCTTTTATGAGGTTTTCATTGAAATACTCACCATCTGAAATGGCATGACCTTTTGAGTCTAACCACGCAAGGTACTTCAATATGACGCTGAATGTGATGCTTCTAGTAGCATCGAAATTGGGAGCTAATAAGCAGTACATTTCTCGAATAAATTGGTCACGATTCATATTGCGTAACAAAGTACCGTCAGGGAAGTTATTAGTACCCCTTTTTAGAACTGGACAACCAAAATATCTTAAACGTTTAAAATGAACATTCTTGTGCTTCCCTGCGGATAAAGATATATCTTCAACACGTAATTGATATACTGATGCTGGAGGTTTTATTACACTCTCAGTGGGAAGGACCGCCTTTCTTTTGCTTTTAACTTTCATTTACCCTTTCCTTGTGAGTAAGCTGAACTTCACTTGTAGAAATATCATCAAAAACTCCTATAAAATCTAAGATGTCTTCGTAAATTTCATCCCCTGTAGGCTCATCTTGGGCTATTTTTAGATATAAAAGGGTCGTACTCTCATCATCGTGTCCAAGCAAAGCCGATACTTGAGCTAAAGCCATATCTGGTGTCGTTTTTCGCAGTAACGCTCTAAACAGAGCGACAGCGAAAGTGGCTCTTAAGTTATGAATTGTTGCCTCTAGTGTTCTGCCTGTCTTAACTTTAACAGTAGCTCGGATCTCTCCCCATCTAGCGTTTAAATCATTTAACTTAGTGAAGAATGGCTTACCTGTAGAGCTTATAAATATGTAATCCTTGCTCTCATCAACACCATCCTCGACATTGAAGAATGCAACGTCACCAGCTTCTCTTTTCGACTTGCAAAGCTCTTTAAATTTCTTTAGTCGCTTCAGATAGCGATCAGTTCTGGTGTAGTCATATATCATTTGCATAGTGCTTGCAGGAATGATCGTTTTTCGAGTTTTGTTATTCCCGTCGCGAGTTTTTGTTAGCGACCCATATTGCTCACCGACTCCAAGCCGTAGAATAGGCTTACGGTGATCGGGCTTGATAATTTGACCTTGATGCAAACTTGCGACTTCTTCTCTTCGCAATCCAGTAAATCGTGAAACCAAGAAGAATAGCGAGTATTCAATTGCTAATTTAGATGGTTTGAGATGTCCTGAAACATTTTTGATAACTGTTTTAGTGTTAAGCAAAATATTTTCAACCTCCTTCCATTCTGTATTGGTAAGAGGTCTAATATCTTTTCTTGATGATGGAATTGCGCCGCCTGAATTTCGTTTGGAACGAGGGAAATTCAAGCGTAAATCTGTTGTATGAACCGCCTTTGACATGTAGCCTTTCATGTTCGTGCCACTTGTCTGAAAGTTAATGTTGATTATCTCATGGTCAAAAGGAGGGTTGTTAAACCTGTAACCTTGTCTTAGGTGAAATGAATAAAACTTAATAACGGCATTCATATAAGCTGTTGCTGTTGTTCTAGCCAATTTTAAATCTGGATTAATTTCTTTTATTACTGCATCTTTTAAAGCCTGCCTATATTGGTAAGTGATTCTTTGAGCCTTTCTTTTCGCCATATAATCCCATTCAGGGCGCGGTAAATCTGTTAACTCATCAAATATATCTTCATCAAATTCATCGTCCCATTGTTCTTGGAACTTTATTAGGAAGGAAAAGAAGTGAACCAACCCTTTGCTGTATTGATCGGATTCTTGCTTGTGGTCATCAATATGATGCGTCATTAAGAATCTGTTTACTTGCTCTATCGGTTCAAATGTAACTATCTTACCTGACGAATCTCTCCCCACCATATTCAACAGAGTAATTTTTTTTATATGTACAGGTGATACCTTAGAATATTCCACTGACAACTCTCCACAATCATTAACTGAAACCAATGGAGTTCTATAGGAATAGGGCTTTATTTCTGAGGTTCTAATTTCATAGGTAATGTTTGACAAGAGCGCTTACTTAGACAAATTAATAACTACCTATCATTATAATTGACATTCTCACCTTGTAAAGTGTACAGGTAATTATTTTAATTTAAAGTGTATGGGTGTACGTTTAAATCTTC
>NZ_JADYWN010000035.1:0-4707 GCF_015864805.1 Pseudoalteromonas sp. NZS127
GCAGTATTAGCCAGTGGTGTACATCGACCTTAAATTCTTTAGGCACTACTTTTTCAAGCTTTTGCTCAACGGCTACAACATCTTTACCCATGGCGAGTTTAGTACGGTTAGAAACACGAAATATATGCGTGTCTACTGCGATTACAGGCCAGCCGAAAGATAATTATGGTAGACATAAAGCATGTCTAATCACGCAAGGCTAGTTTGTGCCAGTAGCACATAGTCAGTAACGTGATGTATAAAGTTTAAGTTTGCTCAGTGTTAAATTAAGTGACGTAAGTTGGGTTGAGTATATCGAAACCCAACAAAACAATACCCAACCAATTAGCACCAATATTTAGCATTATCGTTTGTCTTAAATAAGCTCAGATCAGCTGGTCAGTAATATGGTGCCTGAAGACAATATTTGATCCCTTTGTCTTTTGCTGTTGCTGATTTAAATAATGTTTTCCTAGTAAATTGAACTAAATATCGTTTCAATTATTGAGAGTATGGTAGATTGAAATACCTTATTAAGAATACTTTTTAAGCTAGGGAAATGAATTTACCTACATTAGATTGAGAGTGAAAAATGCGTTTACATAAAATTTATATTTCAGGCTTTAAGAGTATTTCAAATGAATCACCGCAAACGTTGATGTTGGATTCTTCGTTGACTACTCTCATTGGTCATAATGGCACAGGTAAAAGCACTGCATTAGAGGCTTTAAATAAATTATTTTCTACTGATTCTAACCTTAGAGGGCTATCTAAAAATGATTTTAATGTCCCCTCTGTTGAACAAGCTGACACTTCTAAACATTTGGTGATTGAGGCTTGGTTTGATTTTCCTAAGCTCAATAAAGATAATGCAGAAATACCTTATTTATTAAATCAAATGGTGGCTACTGATGATTCTGGAAGCCTATTATTTAGAGTTAGACTTGAAGGTTCACTAACTTTTGATTACAACCCTACAGGTGAAGTTGAAGAAGATATCTGGACAGTTAGCAGTACAAAAAAAATACTTAATGACGAAGATAAAAATCGCTTATCTGGAGCAATTAGAAGTGCGATACAAGTTAATTATATCCCTGCCAACAGAGATCCTTTAATTCAATTGAAATATTCTTCAAAAGCAATTCTTGGGCGTTTATTAAAAGCGATACGTTGGACAGACGTTGAAAAAGAAAGCTTTGAAAAAAAAGCTTCTGATTTAAATACCGTTGCTAAAAAATCACCTGCTTTGAAGCAACTCTCAGAAGCAATTGATACAAGTTGGAAGTCGATATATAAGGGGCGGTATTTAAAAGATGCAGATTTGAATTTCCCTCTTAGCAATATTGATGAAGTGCTTAAGTTATTACAATTACATTTTAATTCTGATGAATCTGGAAATAAAATGGATACATCACTTTTAAGTGATGGTCAAAAATCACTTGCATATTTTGCACTAACCAAAGCCTTATTCGACATAGATAAATCAATTCAATTAGCTTCAATATCTGGTAAAGAAACTCATTTTGATGCGGAAAAAATGAAATTACCTATTTTCAGTTTAATATCTCTTGAAGAACCTGAGAATCATCTATCACCTCATTATTTAGGGCGCATTATAAAGTTAATTTTAGAATACACAGAAGATGGTAATTGTCAGGCAATAATATCAACACATTCGGCTTCAATAGTTGGTCGTATTGAACCATCACAGATAAGACATTTTAGTTTAAATTCGGAAACTAAAAGCACTGCAATAACTAAGTTAGAATTACCGAAGAAAGAAGATGAAAAATCAAAGTACATTAGTGAAGCTATAAAAGCATATCCAGAAATTTACTTTGCAAAATTAGTTATTTTAGGGGAAGGGGATAGTGAGCAAGTCGTTTTACCTAAAATACTTGAAGCTTTTTCAACAGAAATTGATACTCATTCGATTTCAATAGTTCCCCTAGGTGGAAGACATGTAAATCACTTTTGGCGTTTGTTAGAGTCTATAAATATTCCATATATTACATTGTTGGATTTAGATTTAGACCGGAATGGCGGTGGATTTGGGCGATTAAATTATGCGATAAAACAATTATATACCCATAAAAATGTGACTTACTTCCATGAAAAAATTTTGCCACTTTTACCTGAATGGAATGATGCATCTCATCCTAAAGATTTTAGTATTAACTATACGGACGTTGGGCTAATAAATATTATGGATGAGTTAGAAAAAAATAATGTGTTTTTTTCGAGTCCATTAGATATTGATTATTCGATGATAATGTCATTCCCAGATATATTTTGTTCTAAGGATGAAGTGCATGGTGAAAGAGGACCGAAAGGGGAAGCTGAAAATGAAAGTGCGGTAGATAAAGCTTCAAGAGAAAAATCCTTAATCAATGCTGTTCTTAAAGAAAGCAATGAAGGAGCTACCCATTACTCTGATGACTATCTAAATAATTTTTTGTGGTATAAATATAGATTTTTAGGTACTAAGAGTAAACCTGCTTCACATGTTCGCCTATTTTCAAAATTGGAAGACACGTATACCCCTGAAAAAATAAAAGAAATGTTACCGAAAGAATTAAAAAGACTTGCGTTGAAAACGCAAAAAATTCTTGAGGGTACTATCGAATGATTGTAGATAACTGGCTTCCAACTGAGGGTATTGAAGCAACACAGCAGTTGATGAATATTATTAAATTCGATGAATGCTCTTTGTCTATTTTAGCTGGTGCAGGATCAGGAAAAACAGAATTGTTAGCTCAAAAATCTAACTACCTTTTGGAGACTAATAAATGTAATTGGCCTAAACGCATATTATGTTTATCTTTTAAAACTGAGGCACAGGTAAATATTGGGAAAAGGGTAAAAAAGCGTTGTGGATCAAAAGCTGAGCGTTTCGATTCATTCACATTCCATGCCTTTAGTAAAAGTATTGTTGATCGGTTCAAGAATGTTTTGCCCGAAAATGAAAGACCTTCTGAACGTTATGATATAGTTATGAAAAATTATCAGTCCAATGGTAAAAATAAAATTTGGATTGGATCTTTAATAAAAATGGCTTTAAGAATCGTAACGCTTAATGCTGATGTTAAATCTCTTTTTAATTTATCCTACCCTTATGTTTTCATAGATGAATTTCAAGATACCAGTTACGAGCAGTACAATTTAATACGCTGTTTGTTCATGGGTACTGATACCAAATTACTTTGTGTAGGTGATTTAAATCAAAGCATTATGCTATTTGCAAATGCTAATCCAACAGTTTTTGATGAATTTCAAAATGATTTTTGTCATGCCAATATAAAGAGAATGTTGCTAACAAAAAATTATAGGGCAACTGAAGAAATTCAAGGCGTACTTAACAAGTTTTTAGAGTATGTAGAAGATGAAAATAATGTTCTTCAGCCTTTAACTAAGCCTTTATCTAACTGCAAAATTAAATATTTCCCTGATGAATTCAAAGAGTCCTCTTTTCTTGTGGAATATATTGCATCGCTAGTTGAGTCGGGAGTTAAAGAAGAGGAAATATGTGTTTTAACAAAGCAGCATTCTTCCAAGTATACGGCTGTATTGAGATCTGGACTCTCTAATAAAAGCATTAGAAATCTAGATATGACAGATTTACAAGACACTTTGAAAGAACCACTAGGTAGACTGTTCACTTTTATACTTAAAATATACACGTTGAAAGATGCTCAAAATTGGAGTGAATTTTGTGAGTTTTGTTTATCGCTGAATAATATAAGTAATGATGAAGAGGTTGAGTTCATTAATAAGCTAAGTCATCATGTTCACATCAATCAAAAATCATTTATTGGTACAGATCCAGCTAATTCTTTACTGAACCTAATTAAAGCAACATTTGAGTTTATTGGAATAAGCAAAATAAAAGCAAGATGGACGCAGTACAAATCATTAGAGTATTTTGAGTTAATATGGAAGTATCTTGAGTTGCATTTAAGAGACACTATTAATGTTACTTCCACCTTAGAAGAAGCATCATTAATGTTTAATGCAGAAAATTCAGTTCAATTAATGAATGTTCATAAGTGTAAAGGACTTGAATATCAATGTGTTATATTTATGGGGATGGAAGATGAAGCATTTTGGAATCATACTGATAACAACTTTGAAAGTAAATGTTTGATGTTTGTAGCTCTTTCCAGAGCTAAAGAAAGTATTTTAGTTACATTAGCTGGCGACAGAGAGCATAGAGGAAATCAAGATCGGTACTCAAATTTCAATAAAGTGGATCTGTTGTTTCAAACTCTTACTGGAAAATGTGGATTTAATTATGAAATTTACAGTTAACAAAGAGTGAGATATGTTAGCAAGAGGTAAGTTGCGAGTTCGTCTTGTTGCCTCTTATAGCAACAATACTTACGTGCCTCCAAAATGAGGGCGTTCAGAATTCTGTGTCAGCCTAAATTGCTAAATATCTAGCACACCATCTAACCTACCTTCGAAGTGGATGGCCAATTGCGACAAGAAGCGAATGGGGTCAAATCTTGACTTCACACATTAAGAATCTTCAATGTCCATTCATGGCACTTTCCAGCCATCCGACAATATAAAATGCTGATAATAATAATTGGCAAGATATTTTACTGTGTCGGATGGCGCTTCGCTTATCCGACCTACATCCGGTACTTTTTTAGGTAATCGATAATACATAACGCTAATGTTAACTGGCACTGCCTTTTTTCGTTGGGTTTCGCTGCGCTCAAACCA
>NZ_JADYWN010000036.1:0-4643 GCF_015864805.1 Pseudoalteromonas sp. NZS127
ACAGTGTTACAGTGAGGTACATCGTTAAGTTGTACCGTACGCATACCATGTTCAACGAGGAAACCAGCAATGTCGGTTGCTCCGGTAAAGTCGTCTGCAATTACACCAAGTAACATAATTATTTCTCCACACCAGGTAACTTAATACCTTTAAAAACCTTTATAACGGCACTGCTGTCTTCTTTGCCAAAGCAGTGGCAAACATACCAAGCGTGATGTTAGTAAACGATAATTCGTAATCGAACGCTCACGCGGTATTCAAAACATAAATCATTAGCAAAATAGCGCTATAGTCAGTAACTATGATTAGTAGCGTGATGACTATTCATTTATTCACATTAATAGAAGCTAGACCTACCGGTTGTTAAATCTAGTTAACTATTGTGACTATATGTTAAGGTTATTTTGTCGTCAAGCACTTTAGCTCACAAAAAACACCCATTAGTAATGTGTTTGTAGTGAAAAGTATTAAATAAAAGTATGTTTTTTTGCTTTTTGTATAAAGAATTTATAACTTAAACAATAACAAACATAAATTCACACATTTATTCATGGGACTAAATGAGAGTCGAAATTAATTTTTATTTTGCTGTGTGCTAATAAAAAATCGAGATGAAATTGAGATAATGTGTGACTTAGTGTTTCGTTTTTATAGTTATATAACTATAAAAACGAAGGAAGTTTAAATACATCACTTTAGTGAAAAGCAGATTTAAATAGTTAAAATTAACACCTGCTCAGTTATCAGCATGCTGCCAATTAGTTTAATAAAATAAGCTAAGTCCGAGCCCAAAAAGTGAGATGAGCTACATAGCCATCTTAATTTGGCAATAACATGTAGCTGCTCAGGGCTGACTCAGGTATCTAGCGTTACTTTAAATACGTTAAACATTTATTTACTTCATTAGTCGAGCCCATAACAACGGCTACGCGTTGGTGAATATGAGAGGGAAGTATATCTAAAATACGTTCATGCTCTGTATGTGCTTTGCCATTAGCGTTCTCGACTAACATAGCCAGTGGATTTGCTTCGTATAATAAACGTAGCTTAGCGGGCTGTTCAGGCTTGTTAATATCGTTGGGATAACAGAAAATACCACCACGGGATAACACCCGATGCATATCACCCACCATAGCGCCATTCCAGCGCATGTTAAACTTTTTAGCACGCACGCCATTTTCACCTAAAAGCAGGTCATTAATATAATCACTAAAGCCAGCTGACCATTGATGAAAATTAGACATGTTCACCGAGAACTCTTGCGTATCAGTCGCTATTGTTAGTTTTTCGGTGGTTAATAAGTAGCAACCTTGTGTTTTGTCTAAGGTGTATAAGCGAGATGGGCCACCCGTAGTAAGCGCCAGCATAGTCGATGGGCCATATAACACATAACCAGCACACACTTGTTCAGAACCTTTTTGTGAAAATTGTAATTCACTATCAGCAGCAACATTGTTTTTAGCGCGGTAAATGGTAAAAATAGTGCCTATTTGACCATTAATGTCGATATTAGAAGAGCCGTCAAGTGGATCAAAGGCAACAATATAAGGTGCATTCTCTGTAGCGGCAACAACATAGTCCTCCTCTTCAGAGGCTATAGTCCTGACTTTACCACTTTCTAATAACATATCTTTGAGTAGCTGATTACTAATAATATCTAGATTTTTCTGAGTTTCACCCTGAATGTTTTCATCAAGGGTAGAGCCCAACACATTAGACAAAGCCCCCTGGCCTACCCGAAATGAAATTTCTTTACAGGCTGTTAGTATGGTTTTAATTAGTAAAATTAATTCAATTTCAACTTTGTCTTGCTCTAAACATGGGATTAACCGTTTCATGCTTTTTCCTCATACTTATTTAGACAATTAAGCTCTTTAAATGAAATAGCTAAACGCTGCGCCATTGATTGCTCAACTTTGCGTAGCCATACGCGCGGATCGTAGTGTTTTTTATTGGGGAGATCATCACCATCGGGGTTACCAATTTGGCTTTGTAGGTAGGCTGAGTTTTCTTTATAGTAATTACTAACGCCTTCCCAGCTAGCCCATTGGGTATCAGTATCAATGTTCATTTTTATTACCCCATAGCCAATAGCTTCAGTAATTTCGGTTGCTGCAGAGCCTGAGCCACCATGAAAAACAAAGTTTAAACTGTTGTGCGCCAAACCAAATTTGTCGCTCACAAATGCTTGGGAGTTTTTTAATATTTCTGGAGTCAGCTTCACATTACCTGGTTTGTACACTCCATGGACATTGCCAAATGAAGCGGCAATAGTAAAACAATCGCTCACTTGGCTTAATTGTTGGTAAGCATAAGCGACATCTTCAGGTTGAGTGTAAAGTAATGACGAGTCTAGGTGCGAATTATCGACCCCATCTTCTTCACCACCGGTACAGCCAAGCTCAATTTCTATCCCCATATTAATTTTTGCCATACGAGATAGGTACTGCTGACAGGTTTCAATATTTTCAGTGAGCGTTTCTTCAGATAAATCTAACATGTGTGAGCTAAATAACGGTTTCCCATGAAGGTTGAAATACGCTTCACCGGCCTCTAATAGGCCGTCTATCCAAGGTAGCAACTTTTTAGCGGCATGATCGGTATGAAGTACCACAGGAATACCATAATGCTTTGCCACAGCATGCACATAATGGGCTGCTGCAATGGCGCCAGTAATTGCGGGTTGGTGATCTTTAAGAGGCACCCCTTTACCTACAAAAAATGCCGCCCCACCATGCGATAATTGAATAATAATAGGTGACTTACATAAGGATGCAGCTTCTAGCGCAGCATTAATAGAGTTAGTGCTAACAACATTGACCGCAGGAAAGGCATAGTTATTTTCACGGGCAACACGATATAAAGTATTTAAATGCTCCCCACTAACAACACCAGCAGGGACTAGATTAATTAAATTGTTCATTGTTTATCCGTATTTTGTAGATTGCTAATTGTGGTTTCTATAAATAAGTGAAATTTTTAATAGTGATAGAAAACGTGCTACTGCTCATTAAAATATAAATAGATTAATTAACGGTATAAGCATTTTTAGTTAAAATTAGTATAGTGCTAAATAAAGAGGTAGAAAAATGCGCAACTTTTTTTGCTAAAGTAAATGCTAAAACCAGTGGTTAGAATAGTTTGCAGCTAAACCTCAACTTGTAAGAATTTACAGTTTTAATTTTGTTTGGTGTGTTTTATCAAGTTATTTTAGATAATTCACACCATTAAAAAGTGCGGAGAGGTTTGCTGCAAATAGCTTACTACTTGCCTCTGCCTTTGAGATCAGCTATTTCAGCATGTGTTAAATAACGAACAGGGTGGTTATTTAGGATAAACATTAACTTGGCTGTTTCTTCTAATTCTTCTGCATTGTCTACAGCATCTTCTATATCGCTGCCGGTGATCACTGGGCCATGATTAGCTAACAAAAACGCGCGATGATGAGGAGCGAGCTTACCGAGCTCTTCAGCAATACGTGGCTCGCCTGGGCGTAAATAGGGGATCACAGGTAATTGCCCAACACGCATTACGTAATACGGTGTAAACGGACGAATAGCATTATCAGGATCCAGCGTTTCTAAGCATGACAGTGCAGTAAGGTAAGTAGAGTGTAAATGCACAATGGCATTACAATCAGGACTGTTGCGATAAATTTCGAGATGAAAAGCCACTTCTTTAGACGCGCGTTTACCTGAAATGAGAGTACCGTTTATGTCTACAACAGAAAGCTCATCGGCCACTAAGCGGCCAAATGATGCGCCCGTTGGCGTAGCTAAAAAGTTACCGTCGGGTAATTTAAGAGATAGGTTACCCGCTCCGCCTGTCGCATAGCCGCGCTGAAACATAGAAAGCGCTAAGCTTACCATTTTCTCTCTAAGATCTTGTTCTGTCATAAGTAAAACTCCTGTGCTTTTTCGAAAAACAGCTCATCCCCAAAATTCCCCGATTTAAGTGCTAGTGACAACGAACCATCAATAGACTTGACCCAAGGCACACCTGAGGCGATTTGAGGGCCAATATGAAAACCTTTTACAGCAAGGCCTTGTGTTACCGTGCCTGACGTTTCACCGCCGGCAACAATAAAATTTTGTATGCCAAATTCTTTTAGTAAATAAGCAAGTTTGCTAAAAAATAACTCTACTGCTTCACTCGATGCATGTGCACCATATTTAGCTTGAATTGCTTTTAGCTGTGCAGCAGGTTGCGTGGCATAAACCATAGGGGCAAATTTGCCATCAAGATTATTTACTACCCAATCAAATGCTTGTTGTAGATAGTGGGCGTTATTCATACATGCTCCTACATCTACGGCAAAGTGCGGGGCAAGGGTTTTATAAGCTGCAACTTGTTTATTGGTCATTAACGAGCACGAACCCGATAATATGACGGTAGCTGCTTTGGTTGGGTAGCCCGCTTTTTTAGCTTCGCCTTGATCTTGTAGTTGTTGCTGCCAGTTTTTTGCAATGCCCGCTGCCAATCCAGAGCCGCCAGTAATTAACTTTAGCGACTTAGCCGCTTGGCCTAGGGTTGCTAAATGTGCACTATTAAAGGCATCAACCACAGCGTAGCGTTTACCTGCACTTTGTAGCTCAGCAAACTGGTTAGTGATGGCCTCAGCGCCTTGCTCAATGGTTTGGTAA
>NZ_JADYWN010000037.1:0-3288 GCF_015864805.1 Pseudoalteromonas sp. NZS127
AGCCCGCACTTGGCGGGCTTTTTTGTGCCTGTAATTCAGTAAGCTAAAGCGACTTACCCGTAAATATAACTTTTCCAACTAAAGTGCAGTTGCCGTTTATTGCTATTAGTTGCTCAGGCCAATTGGGGTTAGCGGCTTTTAAAAACTTTTGGCCGCCTTCAATTATTAACTGCTTAAACGTGGCTTCGTTGTTATCGTCTAGGCGCGCGACCACGTACGAACCATGTATACACTCAGCTTCAGGGTCTACAAATATTAAATCGCCCTCATAAAACTTAGGCTCCATGCTCACACCATGCACTTTTAGCGCAAACGTTTGATCACTGCATTTTACAGGGCATAAATAACGGTCTGCATCATATTCTTTTATTTCACTTATTTCAGACCATGCCCCCGCTTGCACCCAACTGATTAATGGCACCGCTGCTTTAAGCGTAGGTCCTGGCGAAACATTGCTGTTGGTGTCTTTGTTATCAGTAATTCCAAACTGTAAATATTCAGGAGTACATTTTAGCGCTCTAGCAAGTGCCTCTATATTGCGTGGGTTTTTGGTGTCACCGCGTTCGATTTTCTGAATTGAAGTTTGAGAAGAGCCAGTTAATTCAGCTAGCTCATACTGCGTTAGATCTAGATGCGTGCGTAACTCCTTTATTCTTTGTGCAATATTCATTTAAACCCCTTAGAAGTGCTTAATCACTATTAGTAATTATCGGCATAAGTATAACAACCTTTAGTAATTAGCGTAAAACGCTTAAAAGTAATGATTAATATTACTTAAAGTAACTATAAGTGTTGACAGTTACTTTAAGTGATCATAGGATTACCTAAAGTAATCTAAGCGGAGGCGATTATGTCATCTATAAGTAAAGCAGTGGAAATAATAGGCGGTCAAACAAAGCTAGCTAGCATTTTAGGAACAAAACAGTCAGTCGTTTGCCATTGGCTTAACCGCCACGGCCAAGCCCCAGCGAAATACATTACCCGCATTTCAGAACTAACAAACGGCCAAGTAACGGTAGCAGACCTACTAGCCGACCACGTTAAAACCGACAAGGAGAGTGCAGCATGAGCCAGTTAGTCGCCGCAGACCATTACCGCCGCAATGTACGCGGCGAGGTAGTGACAATTAATGACCGCTATTTACGCCCTGCAGATGTGGCGGAAAAGTGCGGAATGCACCGCACATCGTTATATCGGTTGATGGATAAAGGGCAGTTTCCTAAAACACATAAAATATCGAGCGGCCGTGTTGTATGGCTTGAAGCAGATATTGAAGAGTTTATGCGGTTAGGCAGTGAGAAGTTTCAAGAGATTTACGGCAATAAACAAGTTAATAACTAGGAGCAGGGAAATGAGCACATATCAAGTATTTAGTCGTGAAACGTTAAGCAGCTTTAAAACATTAGCAGAGCAATGCCGCTATTTATTGAGCTGCAAAATTACCACAACAAAAGCAACGCACGAAACAAAGCCAGCAGTGCTGCAAGCACGTGTAGGTGATTTTTTACTACCTGTTTTTTGCAATGGCGACGAGTACCAAACAATACAAAAAGCAGTTTTCTGGTTAAAAACACAAGCAACTAATTACCTAAATGCAGCAACACGCAGCCAGCAAGGAGTTAATTAATTATGGCAAACACAGCTATTAACTACCCAAACCAAGCGCCACTAAAAGCAGTAACTGGCCGCCACATACCAAAAGGCCTAGCCGAAATAAAAGCATTGATGGGCAGTGAGCGCCACACGCCAGAATACGTGTATACCAAAGTGCTAAGCGAGCAAGAGCGCACACTAGTATGTTTTGCCGCAGGTTTAAAGCGCCACCATTTAGAAAGCGGCTTTGCTAATTTTGATGCAGATACCCGCCTAAAAATTCACAAGGCTATTTTGCAAATGGAGCAATTAGTAAAAGCATTTACCGACGCTAACGCCATGGCCCCCGCTAAATTTGTGCAACATGCACCGGTTGAGCCTGCCAATACCAATTATTCACATTTAACCATTACTAAGGGCTGATTATGAGTTCAGTAAATCGCGGAACGGTACGCAACAACGACGACTACTACATAACACCGCATTGGTTAATTGAAGATTTTTTAGCAGCGTTTAGCGAAAGTAATTGCTTTCGCTTTGATCCTGAAAATTATCCACGCGTTCTCGACCCAAGCGCCGGCGGTTGTGAAAAATACCCAATGAGCTACCCAACGGTATTAGAGCAAGAGGGTTTTAGAGTTGAAAGCTGGGATATACGTGAAGACTCACGCGCTAACTTAACAGGCGTTAACTTTTTAAACGTCCCTAGTTATGAATCACGCAAATACGACATGATCATCACCAACCCACCATTCTTCCAAGCGCAAGCGTTTGCCGAGCACGCACTTGAAATGGTTGAAGACGGCGGTTTGGTAATTATGCTGCAACGCTTAAATTGGCTAGGTAGCCAGAAGCGTAAGCCAATGTGGCAAAAAATGCCGCTAGCCGCGGTGTATGTGCATAGCAAGCGCCCAGGCTTTGACCCACAAAAACCAAGTAAAACCGATTCAACCGAATACGCTCACTTTGTATTTTGCAAAGGCTACGAGCGAGCCCCTGAACTTTTTGTAATTTAACGCTGGGAACTGCTGAAAATGAAACTACACCCAAAAGCAAAAGCCGCACTTGGCTATTACAACGCACACAGAAAAGAGCGCGATATAGCAAAGTGTGATTTTCAAAAAGCGGTAAATGCATTATGCGACTTAAACGCCTACGCGCCCAAAATAGCAAAGCGCATAGAGGCGCTTGGTCGTTTTAGCTCAAATAGCTGGTACGCATATTCAATGGCTGAGTTTGATATACAACTTGATAACGATGTAAGGCTTTTACACGCATACCACAACATTGAGCCTAATAACAGCTACGACGAGCTAGACACAGACGAATTAAACGACATCCCATTTTAAACTCCCAAGGACACTAAAAAATGAACGCTATCAAAGACCAAGCTGCATCTAAAAATAAGCAATTACTACTTAATATTGTTTTACACGCCATTGAGCAAGTTAACTTTGCAATTCGCAATTTAAACAAACGCAGCACTATTGGCATGCTAATGCAGTGCGAAGACACGTTAACCGACTTGCTACCTATTGTAAAAATGATTGCAGACGACGACGTTAATTTTGAAAGCGTTTACAGCCAAATGAGCATTGCGTTAAGTGCAGCACAAATTGGCGGTGAGCCAATGGAAATAGAGCTGTAACGCTGTGGCTAACACGCAACCAATTGACCTAAAAGCCCTTAGACTAT
>NZ_JADYWN010000038.1:0-3246 GCF_015864805.1 Pseudoalteromonas sp. NZS127
ATAGTCTAAGGGCTTTTAGGTCAATTGGTTGCGTGTTAGCCACAGCGTTACAGCTCTATTTCCATTGGCTCACCGCCAATTTGTGCTGCACTTAACGCAATGCTCATTTGGCTGTAAACGCCTTCAAAATTAACGTCGTCATCTGCAATCATTTTTACAATAGGTAGCAAGTCGGTTAGCGTGTCTTCGCACTGCATTAACATGCCGATAGTGCTGCGTTTGTTTAAATTGCGAATTGCAAAATTAACTTGCTCAATGGCGTGTAAAACAATATTAAGTAGTAATTGCTTATTTTTAGGCATAGCTTGGTCTTTGATAGCGTTCATTTTTTAGTGTCCTTGGGGGTTAAAATGGAATGTCGTTTAAAAATTCGGTTAGGTCTTGCTCGTCAGGGCTTACTGGGTCGATGTTGTGGTATGCATCTAAAAGCCTTACATCGTTATCAAGTTGTATATCAAACTCAGCCATTGAATATGCGTACCAGCTATTTGAGCTAAAACGGCCAAGCGCTTCTATGCGCTTTGCAATTTTTGGCGCGTACTTTTTTAAGTCGCATAATGCATTTACCGCCTTTTGAAAATCACACTTTGCTATATCTCGCGCTTTTCTGTGTGCGTTGTAATAGCCAAGTGCGGCCTTTGCTTTTGGGTGTAGTTTCATTTTTAGCAGTTCCCAGCGTTAAATTACAAAAAGTTCAGGCGCTAACTCATGGCCTTTGCAAAATACAAAGTGAGCGTATTCGGTTGAATCGGTTTTACTTGGTTTTGCTGGGTCAAAGCCCGGGCGCTTGCTATGCACATAAACCGCAGCTAATGGCAGCTTTTGCCACATTGCCTTGCGCTTTTGGCTGCCCAACCAATTAAGGCGTTGCAGCATGATCACTAAACCACTCTCTTTAACCATTTCGAGCGCATGTTCGGTAAACTCTTGCGCCACGTTAAAGGGCGGGTTGGTGATGATCATGTCGTATGGTTTTTTTAAACTCTTTACCTGCAAAAAATCACAGTTAATTACGCTAGCGCGTGAATCAGCACGAATATCCCAGCTATCAACTGTAAAGCCTTCTTTTTCTAGCACTGTTGGGTAGCTCATTTCGTACTTGTCACAACCGCCTGCGCTTGGGTCTAGCACTCTTGGGCTTTCATCTGGTGAGCAAACCAACATATTATTTTCAGCAAACGCTGCTAAAAAATCTTCAATTAACCAATGTGGTGTTATGTAGTAGTCGTCTGCATTGCGTACCGTTCCGCGATTTACTGAACTCATGATCAACCCTTAGTAATTGTTAAATGTGAGTAGTTGGTATTGGCTTCAACGCGCGGTGCATGTTGCACAAACTTAGCGGGGGCCATGGCGTTAGCGTCGGTAAATGCTTTTACTAATTGCTCCATTTGCAAAATAGCCTTGTGTATTTTTAAGCGGGTATCTGCATTAAAATTAGCAAAGCCGCTTTCTAAATGGTGGCGCTTTAGGCCTGCCGCAAAACATACTAATGTGCGCTCTTGCTCGCTTAGCACTTTGGTATACACGTATTCTGGCGTGTGGCGCTCGCTGCCCATTAATGCTTTTATTTCGGCCAAGCCTTTTGGTACGTGGCGGCCAGTTACTGCTTTTAATGGCGCTGGGTTTGGGTGGTTAATAGCTGTGTTTGCCATAATTAATTAACTCCTTGCTGGCTGCGTGTTGCTGCATTTAGGTAGTTAGTTGCTTGTGTTTTTAACCAAAAAACTGCTTTTTGTATTGTTTGGTACTCGTCACCATTGCAAAAAACAGGTAGTAAAAAATCACCTACACGCGCTTGCAGTACTGCTGGCTTTGTTTCGTGCGTTGCTTTTGTTGTGGTAATTTTACAGCTCAATAAATAGCGGCATTGCTCAGCTAATGTTTTAAAACTGCTTAACGTTTCACGACTAAATACTTGGTATGTGCCCATTGCCCTGCTCCTAGTTATTAACGCTTTGCCACTCTGTGCGGCCTTGCTCGTATCGACTCTGTAAATACGCACCTAAGTCAGTCACATTAACCATGGTTGGCGAGCGCTCTGAGTCACGTATTTTAAAAGTTGGAAATGGTAACGTGCCTGCCTTTGCTTTTTGCTCTGCGGTTTTAGGCTGTAAACCTAAATACTCTTGGCAAACATCTTTAAGCTGGACCGCTGGTTTTTGGTAACACGCTAATAATGCAAAGGTCATGTTCATGCTGCACTCTCCTTGTCGGTTTTAACGTGGTCGGCTAGTAACTCATCTACTGTTACTTGGCCGTTTGTTAGTTCTGAAATACGGGTAATGTATTTCGCGGGGGCTTGGCAATGGCGATTAAGCCAGTACCAGATAATGTTTTGTTTTGTGTTTAATAACTTGGCGGCTTTTGTCTGACCACCAATTATTTCTATCGCTCTTTCTACGGCGCTCATATTTCCTCCAAGCTCTATTTATCAAGTAAACCGATAATAGACATCAGTTAAACCGATGTCAATATCGATTTAACTGATTAGACAAAATAATATAAAAAGCAGATAATCAGCTTTTATCACTTTAAGCGATTTTTACATTAGGAATTTACAAATGGATTTAGGTAAAAGAGTAGAAAAAAAACGTGTTCAGTTAGGGATGACGCAAGCGCAATTAGGTCTAATGGCAGGCTTAGCACAAAACTCTATTCACAATATTGAATCTGGAGAAACAAAACGCCCTCGTAAAATAGACGCCCTCGCGGAAGCCCTAAACTGCACTCCAGAATACTTACTGTTTGGTATTGGTGAAACTCAAGACGGTGAAAAGAGTATCAACAGCAATGTTTCATTAGGGCCTACGCTTAAAGCGGCTGTGCCATTAATAAGCTGGGTGCAAGCGGGGGCATGGTCTGAAATAAGTGAAATAAAAGAACATGATGCCGACCGTTATTTATGCCCTGTAAAGTGCAGTGATCAAACATTTGCGCTAAAAGTGCATGGCGTAAGCATGGAGCCTAAATTTTACGAGGGTGATTTAATATTTGTAGACCCAGAGGCTGAGTGCATTCACGGTTCTTACGTAGTAGCACGTTTAGACGATAATAACGAAGCTACCTTTAAACAGCTAATAATTGAAGGCGGCCAAAAGTTTTTAAAAGCCGCTAACCCTAACTGGCCTGAGCAACTAATAGCAATAAACGGCAACTGCACTTTAGTTGGAAAAGTTATATTTACGGGTAAGTCGCTTTAGCTTACTGAATTACAGGCACAAAAAAGCCCGCCAAGTGCGGGCT
>NZ_JADYWN010000039.1:0-2743 GCF_015864805.1 Pseudoalteromonas sp. NZS127
CGGAGTACCTTTTATCCGTTGAGCGATGGCCCTTCCATTCAGAACCACCGGATCACTATGACCTACTTTCGTACCTGCTCGACGTGTCTGTCTCGCAGTTAAGCTGGCTTCTACCATTACACTAACCGTACGATGTCCGACCGTACTTAGCCAACCTTCGTGCTCCTCCGTTACTCTTTAGGAGGAGACCGCCCCAGTCAAACTACCCACCAGGCACTGTCCGTAACCCCGATTCAGGGGCCAACGTTAGAACATCAAAACTACAAGGGTGGTATTTCAAGNCCCAGTCAAACTACCCACCAGGCACTGTCCGTAACCCCGATTCAGGGGCCAACGTTAGAACATCAAAACTACAAGGGTGGTATTTCAAGGTTGACTCCACAACAACTAGCGTCGCTGCTTCAAAGTCTCCCACCTATCCTACACATGTAGGTTCAATGTTCAGTGCCAAGCTGTAGTAAAGGTTCACGGGGTCTTTCCGTCTAGCCGCGGGTACACAGCATCTTCACTGCGATTTCAATGTCACTGAGTCTCGGGTGGAGACAGCGTGGCCATAGTTACACCATTCGTGCAGGTCGGAACTTACCCGACAAGGAATGTCGCTACCTTAGGACCGTTATAGTTACGGCCGCCGTTTACCGGGGCTTCGATCAAGAGCTTCTCCCTAAGGATAACCCCATCAATTAACCTTCCGGCACCGGGCAGGTGTCACACCGTATACGTCATCTTGCGATTTTGCACAGTGCTGTGTTTTTAATAAACAGTCCCAGCCACCTGGTCACTGCGGCTCCCGTCCGCTTAGAGAGCAAGTCTCATCACAGATAGGAGCGTACCTTCTCCCGAAGTTACGGTACGATTTTGCCTAGTTCCTTCACCCGAGTTCTCTCAAGCGCCTTAGTATTCTCTACCTGACCACCTGTGTCGGTTTGGGGTACGATTCCATATAATCTGAAGCTTAGAGGCTTTTCCTGGAAGTATGGCATCAGCAACTTCATCACCTTGGTGACTCGTCTCGTGTCTCAGGTTTAGTGTTCGTCCGGATTTACCTAAACAAACGCCCTACTCACTTTCACATGGACTACCAACGCCATGCTTGCTTAGCCTGCTCCGTCCCCCCATCGCAATTATATCGAGTACAGAAATATTAATCTGTTTCCCATCGACTACGCCTTTCGGCCTCGCCTTAGTGGTCGACTTACCCTACCCTGATTAACATGGGATAGGAACCCTTGGTCTTCCGGCGTGGGAGTTTTTCACTCCCATTATCGTTACTCATGTCAGCATTCGCACTTCTGATACCTCCAGCAACCCTCCCGGGTCACCTTCAACGGCTTACAGAACGCTCCCCTACCACTCAGAATAAATTCTGAATCCGCAGCTTCGGTGCATAGTTTAGCCCCGTTACATCTTCCGCGCAGACCGACTCGACCAGTGAGCTATTACGCTTTCTTTAAAGGATGGCTGCTTCTAAGCCAACCTCCTGGCTGTCTGAGCCTTTCCACATCGTTTCCCACTTAACTATGACTTCGGGACCTTAGCTGGCGGTCTGGGTTGTTTCCCTCTTCCCGACGGACGTTAGCACCCGCCGTGTGTCTCCCGGATATTACTTTACGGTATTCGGAGTTTGCAAAGGGTTGGTAAGTCGGGATGACCCCCTAGCCTTAACAGTGCTCTACCCCCGTAAGTATTCGTCCGAGGCTCTACCTAAATAGATTTCGGGGAGAACCAGCTATCTCCCGGTTTGATTAGCCTTTCACTCCTAACCACAAGTCATCCCCTAACTTTTCAACGTTAGTGGGTTCGGTCCTCCAGTTGATGTTACTCAACCTTCAACCTGCTCATGGCTAGATCACCGGGTTTCGGGTCTATACCTTGCAACTATTCGCCCAGTTAAGACTCGGTTTCCCTACGGCTACCCTAATCGGTTAACCTCGCTACAAAATATAAGTCGCTGACCCATTATACAAAAGGTACGCAGTCACCCAACAAGTGGGCTCCTACTGCTTGTACGTACACGGTTTCAGGTTCTATTTCACTCCCCTCACAGGGGTTCTTTTCGCCTTTCCCTCACGGTACTGGTTCACTATCGGTCAGTTGGGAGTATTTAGCCTTAGATGATGGTCCACCTATATTCAGTCAAAGTTTCACGTGCTCCGACCTACTCGATTTCACTTAAAATGTCTTTTCATGTACGGGACTATCACCCTGTATCGTGGCGCTTTCCAGCAGCCTTCCATTAACACATAATAAGCTTAAGGGCTGTTCCGATTTCGCTCGCCGCTACTTTCGGAATCTCGGTTGATTTCTTTTCCTACGGGTACTTAGATGTTTCAGTTCTCCGCGTTCGCCTCGTTAACCTATGTATTCAGTTAACGATACCTGCAAGCAGGTGGGTTTCCCCATTCGGAAATCCTAGTCTCAAGTGCTTTTTACTAGCTTGACTAGGCTTATCGCAAGTTAATCCGTCCTTCATCGCCTCCCACTGCCAAGGCATCCACCGTGTACGCTTAGTCACTTAACCATACAACCCAAACGGGTCTTTGTTGTGTGACAGTTTAACTTCGCCAGAAGTCAATATTGAATACTAAAGTAGATACCAATCAATCAACTCAAAGAGTTAATTAAATGGCACTGAATGGTACTGCTACCATTCTTTTTTTACTTTTGAAAACTCTTGATAAATAACAATGTTATTCATCAGAATTTTATTATCAGCTTTTCCAAATTTTTAAAGAGCATATTA